>JAFRNP010000048.1 GCA_017430145.1 Clostridia bacterium | reverse complement strand
GGATACGCTCTCGCCTTCGCATTTCCATTGTAGCATTTCTTTCAGAACCCGGCAAGGGCATGCCCCTTCGGGGTGGCTACCTGTGGCCTCCGGTTCGGAATCTAAAAACTGATCTTTTGCCAATGAAAATTATACACTAAGGTTTTATCCGCTGTTTTTTGCATAATATCGACAAACATGAACATATGATGAATTATTAATGAATATTTATAAAGAACCTGATCTTTTTTTTTAACCGGAATTGACAAGCGGTCTTTTTCAGATATAATGATTGTAATAGAAGAAATTCATAAATAATGTGTTTTCTGCACCGGAAAAGAGAGGAGGCAGGCATGGATATTCGGAATCTGAAAACCTTTTTGCGTGTGGCAGAACTGAATAATTTTACAAAGGCGGCGCAATCTCTGGGCTATTCCCAGTCTGCGGTGACGGTACAGATGCAGCAGCTTGAAACGGAGCTGGGACTGCCTCTGTTTGACCGGATCGGCAAAAACATCCGTCTCAACCAATACGGGATCAACTTTGTGGACTACGCCATCGCCGTGATCGAGGCCATGGAAAAAGCGGAGGGCTTTGCCATGGACTCCAAAAACATGAAGGGTTACATCCGTTTCGGGATCGTGGATTCCATTCTCAACGCCTGCTTCATCAGGATCTTTCCGGAGTTCAACCGCCGCTATCCGAATATCAATATCAACGTGACTGTCAGCTCCGCCCGGGAGATCGAGACAAAGATCCGCTCGAACGAGCTTGATTTTGCTTATCTGCTGGACTACAAGGTCCCGCGGCAGGAATGGGTGCGGGTGCGCGAGGAGATCGAGCCGATCATCTTTGTGGCAAACCCCGCAAACGAGCTTGCAAACAAAAAGAACGTGACGCTTGAGGACGTGATCCACCAGCGGCTGATCCTGATGCCGCCCGGAGAGGGCTACCGCTACCTGTTCGACGACGAGCTTGCCAAGCGCAACCTGTACGCCACACCGTCCATCGAGATCGCAAATACCGAAACGATCATCAAGCTGACGGCGTCGGCGGACTACGTGACCATGCTGCCGGTATTTGCGGCCAGAAGCTACGTAAAAAGCGGCGCGCTGGTGCATATCCCGATTTCGGACTGCGATATGAAGCAGTGGTCGCAGCTGGTGTATCTGAAGGGCAAGGCGATCACACCGCAGATGCAGATTTTTATCGACACCCTTCTGGAGCTTCTGCCTCCGCTGCAGGAAGAACCTTCAAAGCTCTGATCCGGCGGAATCCTGAACCGAGCGCTGAAACAGAAAGGATCCAAACCCGATCCTTTCTGTTTTGTTTCTCCTGCAGAACGAGAGAGTATTTATTTCTTTTTTTACAAAAAATAGGGGCAAACAATTGTATTTCCGATAAAAACATGTTACAATGGAAATGATACTATAAAGAAAGCAGGACTTAAAAAAATGAAAAAGCTGCTCTGTGTTCTTTTTGCCGCTGTTTTTGCGTTCGGGCTGCTGCTTCCCGCGTTTGCCGCCGAAGCCGGCACGCCTGAAGCAAACAGCGAATATTTTGAGACCGGCGACTATACGCTGCACTACCGCGTGTTCCCTGCCGAGGACCCCAGGGGACAGATCATGATGATCCACGGCTTCGCGCTCTCCTCCTACTGCTTTGAGCCCCTCGCCGAGCGGCTGAGCGCCGCCGGCTACACCTGTGTGACGGTGGACCTGCCCGACTTCGGGTTTTCGAGCCGTGAGACCGCCGCTACGGAAAAACAGCCGCGGGAGGACCTGATCCACGCGCTGATGACGTCGCTGAGCGACGAGCCCTGGTACGTGGCGGCGCACTCCATGGGCGGGTACATTGCGCTGGCGCTTGCCGAGAAATACCCGGAGAGCGTCCGGCAGCTTCTGCTTTACGGCACAGCGGGCAACGACGCCAAGGGCGGTGCGCTGGATACGATCGTGAACAACACGGCGCTCAGGACCGTCCTCGGCAAGTTCATGACCGTCATGAGCCGGACGAAGCCGATCGTACGCATGTTTTTGTACATGGCGACCAAAGACCTGAAATATACGATGGATTATGACCTGACGCGGATCACGGATCCGTATCAGATCGACGGCACGGGCGAGGGCGCGCTGTTTTCCTTTGCCATGCTGCCTGCGACAAACTATGACGCGATCGGCGACATGCCGCCGATCCTGTACATGAACGCCGAAAACGACAGCGTGATCGCAAAATCGGCGATCGAAAAACTGAAGACGTATCTGCCCGACGGCAGCACGGTCGTGACGCTGTCCGACGGCGGGCATCTGTTTATCGAATGCCGCGCCGACAAAACCGCCGCCGAAACGCTGGCGTTTTTGGGGTAAAGGACAGGAACGGCGCCAGACGCGTCCGATCTTTATTTGAGGGAATGCGAACGCAATACCGTTTTCTGCGCTCATCGCCGCAGGCGTTGGGCGCAGTTTTTCACCGGGAGGGACCATGCTGCAATTTAAGCATCTTTTTGCAAATTACATCCTGACCCGCGGGCTGGATTATTACAGGCAGGGACGCGTTACTCCGCAAATGCAGGAGGACGGGGATTACTATGCCACTGTCCTGGGAACGACGCCCTACGACGTAGAGATCACGGTTGCAGGGGAAAAGATCCGCAGGATCTACTGCGACTGCATCTATGCCCGCAGAGGATATAAATGCAAACATATGGCGGCGGTCCTTTACGCAATTACGGACGGCGCGTTTGACAGGATCGGGAAGCCCGCCGCGCCGGAGACGGTCACGCCGTTCCAGCGTCCCGCGGATGCGCCCTACCGGTATTTTGACATGGGTGCGGTGGGACGCAAGCTGGACGTATACAAAGACGACTTTCAGACTGCGACGGACCTGGCGGACCGCGGCGCCGTACTGAAAGAATTTCTGTCCGGGTACGGCACATACGGACGCAGGGCATCCGTATGCGCGGACGTAGAGGGCGAGGTCCGGCAGGGGAAAGACGTTTTTCGCGTTATCCTTGAACTGAACCGGGACAGTCTGGGAAAGTATTCGTGTACCTGCCAGACGACGACCTGGCCTTTCCAGCCGTACGGCAGAAAGCTGCCGCACCCCTGCGTCCATACGCTGGCGGTACTGATCCTTGCGGACCGCTATATCGAACAGTACGACCCCGGCGACGAAACAGACGCCGCCGGATTGCAGCTGTTGATGAATATGCGCCGTCTGCGGCAGGGCCGGGAACGAAGCCCGGACGTTTCCGTCCCGGCGAACACGGTCCGCCTGGAACCGACGCTGCGTTGTGAAGAGGATACCCTGTCCATACAGATCCGTATCGGCGCGCAGAAGATGTATATCCTGAAGGATCTGCGGCTGCTGCTTGACGCGGTACGCGAAAAAAAACGGCTGCCCCTCGGCAAAGCGCTGCAGCTGGATTTTGCCGCCGATACGTTTGACAGCGAAAGCGCGGCGCTGTATTCCCTGATCGACCAGTACGCCGCGGCAAGGGATATGATCGTAGGCGAGTGCCTGCCGTACACCTACGCCGACGCGCCGTACGGACGGGAGATGCCCCTGTACGGCAGCCTTCTGGACGATTTTTTTGAGCTCTACGCCGGCAGGGCCCTCCATGCAAAGGGAACAGTCGGGGAAACGCTTTCTTTACGGGACGGGACGCCGACGCTGCGCCTCACGCTGACCCCGGGCATCCACCCGTCGGGCGAGGCCGTCAGTTTACGGCTGCAGGGCGAGCTCCCCGCCGTCATGGACGGGCTGAAACACCACTACTGCGCGGCGAACGGGGTCCTGTATCGGCTGGACCCGGATTTCTATGCGTCGCTGGCTCCCTTTCTCTCGGCAAACACTTTCGGAAACGTCGACCTGACGATCGGGCGGGATATGCTGCAGGAATTCTATTACACGGTCCTGCCGGAGCTGCGCCGGTTCGCGGAAGTGGACGAACCTGCCGACGACGCTTGGACGGCGGCGATCCCGCCGCAGATCCGGTACCGCTTTTATCTGGACGCCGAAAACGGCGTTCCCCGCTGCCGGGCGCAGATCTGCAGAGGAGAAGAGACCTATCCGCTGACAGAGAAGACGCCTGCCGCCCGGCTGCGCGATCCTTTCGGGGAAGCGCAGGCGCTGTCTGCGATCCATAAATATTTTTCCGCCTTCGACGACGCCGCCGGGGAATACGTCTGCGCGGATGACGAAGACGCCGTTTTCCGTTTTCTTAACGGCGGTGTGGACGAGCTGCTGCGCATCGGCGAGGTATCCGCCACCGACCGGTTCAACGCCCTGCGGGTACGCAGGCGCGTACACATCAGCGTGGGGACGTCCCTGAAAAGCAACCTTTTGGACCTGAACGTCTCTTCGCCGGATATTTCCGGAGAAGAGATCGCGGAGATCCTGCTCAGCTACCGCGCGAAAAAAACCTACCACCGGCTGAAAAGCGGCGAGTTTGTCCCGCTGGACGAGACCGTGAAACAGCTGAGCGCGCTGCTCGATGCGATGCAGATCTCCGTAAAGGATTTTACGAAGGGAAAGATGCAGATCCCCGCCTACCGCGCCCTTTACCTCGACCGGATGCTGGCGGACAGCGACCGGATGCAGGTGACGCGGGACCGGATGTTCCGAAAGGTCCTCAAGGATTTCGCCACGGTCAAGGACGCGGATTTTGAGCCGCCGACGTCGCTTTCCGGCACGCTGAGAGGCTATCAGGTCTACGGCTACAAGTGGCTGCGCACGCTGGAAGGCCTGGGGTTCCACGGCATCCTGGCGGACGATATGGGCCTCGGCAAGACCCTGCAGGTCATCTCTGTCCTGCTCGCCGCAAAGGAGGAGGGCTCGCCCTGCCGTACGCTCGTGGTGTGCCCCGCCTCGCTCGTCTACAACTGGGCGGAGGAGCTGGCGCGCTTTGCGCCGGCGCTTTCGGCTGCAGTGATCGCAGGGACGGGCCCGGAAAGGCAGGCGCTTCTGAAAAAGACCGTTGACGCGGACGTACTGATCACCTCCTACGACCTGCTCAAGCGGGACATCGACGCATACGGGCCGCTTTCCTTCCGGTACCAGATCATCGACGAAGCGCAGGCCATCAAAAACCCCTCCACGGAGGCGGCAAAAAGCGTGAAGCTGATCAACAGCGAGGTCCGCTTTGCGCTGACCGGGACCCCGATCGAAAACCGGCTGAGCGAGCTGTGGAGCATCTTCGATTACCTGATGCCGGGTTACCTGTACGGATACGAACAGTTCCGCAGGGCCTTTGAGCTGCCGATCGCAAAAAACGACGACGCCCAGGCACTTGCCCGCCTGAAGACGATGGCGGCGCCCTTTATTCTGCGCCGCCTGAAAAGCGAGGTCCTGAAGGACCTGCCGGACAAACTGGAGGAGGTCTGTTACGCCCGGTTCGATCCGGAGCAGCAAAAGCTTTACGACGCGGCGGTCCTGCGGCTGCGCGGGGAAGTGGGCGGCCAGGACGACGCGGCGTTTTCCAAAAACAAGCTGCAGATCTTAGCCGAGCTGACCCGGCTGCGCCGCCTGTGCTGCGACCCGGCGCTGCTGTACGAGGATTACAAAACGCCCGGCGCAAAGCGGGAGACCTGTATGCAGCTCGTGCGCAGCGCCATAGAGGGCGGACACAAGCTGCTGCTGTTTTCACAGTTTACGTCTATGCTGCGTCTGCTTGAGGAGGACCTGCGCAGCCAGGGGATCCCCTTTTATCTGATCACGGGGTCGACGGACAAAAACCGGCGGGTGGACCTTGTCAAGGCGTTCAACAACAACGACGTCCCCGTATTTCTCATCTCTCTCAAGGCGGGGGGCACCGGGCTGAACCTGACCGGCGCAGACGTTGTCATCCATTTTGACCCCTGGTGGAATACGGCTGCCCAGCAGCAGGCCACCGACCGCGCCCACCGGATCGGGCAGGCAAACGTCGTCACCGTATATAAGCTCATAGCGAAGGGCTCCATCGAAGAACGGATCCTGGAGATGCAGAAAAACAAACAGGCGCTCGCGGACGCGGTGCTCGCCGCGGATACGGCCGCCGTCACAGATCTGTCAAAAGAAGCGATTTTACAGCTTTTATCATAAGGAGGCAAGCAACATGTTCGACTGCGCAATTATCGGAACGGGCCCCGCCGGGATCTCGGCGGCGCTGAACCTGAAGATCCACAACAAAAACTTTCTCTGGCTCGGTAACCGGGACCTGAGCGAAAAGGTCACGAAAGCGGAAAAGATCTCCAACTATCCGGGGTTCCCGGATGCGGACGGCGCGACGCTGAACGCCGCGTTCCGGCGGCAGATCGACGCCATGGGGATCGGGATCACCGACCGGATGGTCACCGCCGTATACCCGATGGGCGGACATTATGCCTTGGCGGCAGGCGCGGATTTTTATGAAGCGAAGACGCTGATCCTTGCCACGGGCGTGGCGGCGACAGGCGTACTGCCGGGCGAAACGGCGTTTCTCGGCAGAGGGGTCAGTTACTGCGCCACCTGCGACGGCGGGCTGTACCGCAAAAAAACCGTCGCCGTCATCTCCTCCAACCCGCGCTTTGCGCACGAGGTCAGCTTTTTATGCGAGCTGGCGGATACGGTATACTTTTTCCCGACCTACCGGGGCGAAAACCCCAAGGCCGAAAACCTGCGCATGCCCGACGCCCGCCCGCGGGAGATCATAGGGGAACAGCGCGTGACGGCGCTCTCCCTTTCAGACGGAAGCACACTGCCGGTGGACGGCGTTTTCTGTCTCAGGGACGCGGTCTCCCTGGCAACGCTTCTTCCGGGCCTTGCCTGCGAAAACGGGCACATCGTCGTAGACCGCGACATGAAGACCAACCTGCCGGGCGTATTTGCCGCCGGCGACTGCACCGGCAGACCCTATCAATACACGAAAGCGGTCGGCGAGGGCAACGTTGCCGCCCACAGCGTCATAAAAGCGCTTTCATAAAAAGCCGTAATACAGCGGTTGTTCCCCCCCTAAAAAACCGCTCCGCTGACGGATCGTTCATTTCTTCATCAGCGAAGCGGTTTCATTTCTTCATCAGCAAAGCGACTTCATTAAAAAAGAGACCCCCTACTGGGGATCTCTATTTAATTATGCATAATCATCTAAAGGAAAAGCTGTTGAATTATTCCTCTTCTTCAGCCGCCTCTTCAGCCGCCTTTTCAAACTTGAACTTCAGGCTGGGCATAGCTTCCATAATTCTCTGGAAAAGCTCCTCAAGGAAGTCGATGATACCGTCGATGATCTTCTGCAGCTGCTTGGTATCGCCAGTATATTTCATTTATGTGCACCTCTTTTCTTTTTAAGAATAAATTGTAAATCGGAAAATCGATAGCTTATTCAGCCTCGGTCTCAGTCTCAGCAACAGTCTCGAAATAAGGATCGATGTTCTCACCTTTCCAATCGACGACATACTGGAACGCCATAACGATTTTCTTCGCCCAATAACGGATCCACTCCAGGAACTCCTTTACCAGATCAAGGGACATATATTACACCTCTTTTCTGTATTATAATAAAAATCAAAAGTATCTTACAAATTAAAGATCAACCGGATCGCTGGAAGTCGGGAATTCCATTTCCTTCTTAAAGCCATCGATAAAAGCCTTCAGCTCAGCGATAAACGCCTTCAGGAAAGTAACGATACCGTCAACAGTATCCTTGAAAAGATCAAAAAACTTTGCCTCCATTGTATAGTGCACCTCCTTTTAACTGAAATCAAATGGTTGAAACAGAAACCTTATTCAGCCTCAGTCTCGTCCTCGATGCCCAGAGCCTCTTTCCAAGCATCCATCTTGTCGCCGCCCCAGTCAAGCACCTGAAGGATACCAAGAACCAGACTCTTGAGAGCCTTTACCAGATGATCAATGAGAGCTTCAAAGTTGAACTCCTTATCAAACATGTCGTGCACCTCTTTTCTTTAGTATTCTTACAACACTTCGCATGCTGTAGCGTATACATAATAGCATTTCCTTAAGGAAAATTCAAGTTTTTTTCAGCATTTTCATCAGAATTTACATTTATAACAAATTGTTGCAACTTTTTTCCCGTTCTGTTCTTATTTTTTTTGATTTTTGCGTATTTTTATTCAGTTTTTCTGTTTGGAACCGCGTCTGCCCCCTGGTTTTGTGAACGGCTTGTGAATGTCACGTGGACTACAAATGACCTGCCCCGGGTTTCTGCACAAAATTAAATGCGCCCAAACCGGTCAAAAAACGGCGGCGGCTTGGGCGGGAAAGAGCAGCGAAAAACCTGTATTATCCCTGATTTGCGCCGCCCTTATTTTCCGTCCTTTTTCCGGCACGTACCGTCCGGGGCCTGCCGCATGCGCAAAAGTTGCCCCAGCGCCTGCTTGCGGGCTCTGTACAGAGAGGCAGGATCTTTTCCTTCTTCCCGGGCGACGCGCGACACGCGCTCCCCGCCGAGGCAGACCCGCTCCAGCAGCTCCCGCGTACCGGGATCAAAACGGGAAAGCGCCTCGCGGAACGTCTCGGATTCGCTCGCCGCATCCAGATACCGCGCCACCGGATCCTCCGCGGTTTCAGCCAGCGCCTGCCGCTCCCGCGCTGTGATCTGCCCGACGGCGCATCGTTCCAGCAGCGATTCCAGCGAAGAGAAAAACGGCTGCCCGGCGCTTTGTTTTATGATCGTGCGCAACCGCCAGCGCAGGACCGTATTGTACAGGGTGCGGAAACCGACGCCTCTTCCGCCGTCGTAGCGGCGTACCGCCGTATACAGCTCCACAAACGCAAGCTGCATCAGATCCTCGGGCTCCATCGAGAGACGGCGCAGGACCTCCCCGTGGTTCTCACAGAACCTGCCGCACAAAAACGCCGCGTCGGGCCGCAGGTTTTCCCAAAGCGCACCGTAAAGGGACGTATCCCCCGCCCGGATCATCGTTACGATCGTTTCGTTGTCCATTGTGTCTGTCCCCCTCCCTTTGGTTCTGACAGACACAAGCATATCATATCGAACATTTGTTTGTCAACAGTTCCGGGACCCTTTTAAGAAAGTTCCAACAGTTTCACACAGCTTCAAACAGGTTCAAACATTTTCACTCGTTTTCATACGCAGAAAAGCTGCGCCCGGCGGCGCGGAGAGCTCACATTTTTCCGATTTTTATTACGATCCGCATTATGTCCAGGGGTCGTCCTTGACCGGCGTGCGGATGTCCGAAAGCAAAAACTGTTCCCAGAGCCACCAGGTGCCGTCGCCTTTGCGGCGCAGGTCGATGGGACGGGGGCTGTCTGCGCCGCCGCTCTTGAGAAGCATCTGACAGCGGTCGGTGCCGCGGGTGGCGGCGTCCTCGGCGCCGGAGACCGTGATCACATACGGGACGTCCGGCGTATAGTTGTTGCCGGGAACGGCGCCGGCGAAAAACGAGAAGGGTTTATACTCCTTGCCGCCCAGCCGGTCGCGCAAAAACTGGATCTCGAAATTGGAAACCGGACGGGGCCCGCGCAGGTAGTTGAGCATCTCGATGCATGCGTCGCGGTCGGTCCCGTAGCGGCACAATACCGCCACCGTGAGCGCCGCCACAGCGAACGGATCCAGCATATTGCTCTCGGGCAGCGCCTGAAGCTCGGAGAGATTTTGCGGAAGCTGCAGGAAGGTAAAGCTTTTGTTCATGAGTTTTTCTGTCCTTTCTTTGTTTTGATCGACGGATATTCGCTGTTTTTACTATATCGAAAAACACGGTGATTGTCAACTGATATCTGCCTGATCCGCGTACACCTATAATTGAAAAATTCTTTATCCTATTTTAAACAGAAAAACGCCCCCGGAAAACCCGCCGATTTTCTTGACATCATTTTTCGGGTATGCTAAAATTTAGGTTGCATGAAATTCTTTTTGGAGGAAACGTCTATGCGAAAAGTACATATCGTCACCTACACCCACTGGGACCGGGAATTCCGCTGGGAATTTGAGCGCACGCGGATGCGCCTGGTGGACCTGTTCGACCACCTGTTTGAGATCATGGACGAAAAGCCCGACTACCGCTCCTTTTTATGCGACGGGCAGCTGACGCTGATCGAGGATTATCTGGAGATCCGCCCCGAAATGAAGGACAAGATCAAATCCTTCGTGCAGGCCGGAAGACTTGAAATCGGTCCCTGGTTCACCCTGCCGGACTGCGCGCCGATCCAGGGCGAGAGCGTGGTGCGCAACATCCAGTACGGCGTAAAACGGAGCGCCGAATACGGCGACGTGCTGAAATGCGGCTACAACGTGTTCTCCTTCGGGCAGATCGGGCAGCTGCCGCAGATCTACGCCGATTTTGATATCGAAAACATCGTTTTCTATAAATACATGGACCCCAAAAAGTCCAAATACCACGAGTTCATCTGGGAGGCGCCCGACGGCACGAAGGCGCTGGCTTCCCGTTTAGGGCCGGAGGCAAGGTGGAACTTTTTCTTCGCCGGGCACATCCCGATCGTCTACGACAAGGACGCCTGGGACAAGCGCTGGCAGTACACCTGGGGCGAGCTGGGCAAGGTCTTCCACACCGCCAATAAGGACGATTACGGCTGGTTCTACGACATCCTTGACCCCGAGACCTCCTACCACCCGGAGAACCTGAGAAAGGGCATGGAGCGGGCGCTGAAGACCGTGGAGGGCACCGCCGCGCCGGACTGCGTGCTGATGTTCGAGGGCACCGACTTTACGGAGCCCCACCCCTTAACGCCCGAGATCATCCATGCGCTGCAGGAGGAATACAAGGGCGAACTTGAGATCGTCCACTCCACCCTGACCGACTACCTGACCGAGCTCAGGGAAAAGCTCAAAGACGTGGGAGACCTCGACACCGTCTGTGGGCCCATGCGCGACGGCCCCGTGGGCAGCATCCATACGGACGTGTTCTCCACGCACCCGGAGGTCATGATCGAGAACTCCCACGCCGAAAACACCGTGATCCGCTACGCGGAACCGCTTTCGACCTTCGCCTGGAAATACGGGATCGCAAAATATCCGGATACGTACCTCGAAAAGCTGTGGCGGCTGCTGTTCCAGAGCCACGCCCACGATTCCATGCACGGCCTCGGCCCGGCGACGCTTGCCGAAGGAGAGGTGTCCAGACTGAAGCAGGCCGCCATCATCGGCGCGGGACTGGAGCGAAAGGGTCTGGAAAACATCACCAAGGAGATCAGCACCGCCCGGTTCGACGACGCCGACTACTTCCTTGCCGTGCACAACCCCTCCGCCTTCGCCCGCAGCGAGGTGGTGGAAGCCTACGTGGACATCCCGGCGAACGTGATCCTGAAATATCTGGTCATCGAAGACGCCGACGGCAACCCTGTGAAGGTGCAGGAGGCCGAGCGCAGCGTAAACGTGCGCGCCGGCATTTACCATCCGAGAAGCCGCAATATGCCCTTCTACTGCACCAAGGTCCATGTGTTCTTCGAGGCGAAGGACGTGCCCGCCATGGGCTACAAGACCTTTAAGATCAAATGGGCGGAGAAAAACGAGTACCCCTACCCGCACGAGGACTGGGACGCGCCGCGCATCCTTGCAAACAATATGCTTTCCGGCGTCAACCAGGCGGAGAACGAATTTATCCGCGTAAAGATCGCGCCCGACGGCACGGCGACGGTGACGGACAAGCTGACCGGCAAGGTCTATGCCGGGCTCAATTCCTTCCTGGATATGGGCGACAGGGGCAACATGTGGACCTACGACAACCTGCCCTGCGATAAGATCATCAGCTCCGTCGGCGAAAAGGCGGAGGTCGCGGTATCCGTCAACGGCCCGCTCGCCGTGAAGTTTACCGTAAATCTGACCATGAAGCTGCCCGCCCGTTACGATTTCGCCGCGCAAAAGCGCAGCAGCGAGACTGCGGATATGCCGATCCGGATCGAATACACGCTGAAAAAGGGCGCGAAACACCTGGAGGTCGTCACCACCATCGACAACAACGCGCGGGACCACTATTTCAAGGTCTGTATGCCCACAGGCCTCCATGCCGAAAAGACCTGGGCGGAGGGCTCCTTTATGGTCACCGAATTCCCGGTGCGCCCGTCCGACGACGGCGAGGTGCGCGGCAGCGAGCTGGCCCGCCACCCGGCGCAGATGTGGTACGACGTTGCGGACGACAAAAACGGCTTTGCGGTGCTGACCGACGCCACCAAGGACTATGAGATCCTTGAAAACGACGGCGATACGACCCTCGCCATGGGGCTGGTGCGCTGCACGCGGCTGCGCATCCCCTGCGACAACCGGCTGTGGATGGAGTACCCCGGCGACGAATCCAGCCAGTCCCTGCGGTCCTTTACTTACCGGTACGCCTTTATGCCCCACACCGGCAAATGGGAGGAGGCCGGCCTTTACAACGAGGCGCTTGCCTTTAACGCGCCCATGAAGGCCTGCGAATTCGGCAAGCAGGACGGTATCTTTGACGCCGAAAAGAGCTTCCTTTCCATCGAGGGCGACAACCTGGTGCTCAGCGCCGTGACAAAAACGGACGCGGGCGCCGTCTCGGTGCGGCTGTATAACCCCACCGGCCACGAGATCGCGGGCAAGGTCCGTTTCGGCTTCGGGGTCGAAAAGGCTGCCAGCGTCCGGCTGGACGGCAAGGAGAAGGAGCAGCTCCCGGTAGCGGACAACGCCGTTGAGATCCGCGTCGGCAGGGGCAAGATCTTCACGCTTGAGGCAGAATAATGAATAAAATCGAAAAAAGCGAGTTTTTTGAGACCGGCAAAGACGGCGTAAAGGCCATCTATACGCCCGACGATAAAAAAATAGACCTGATCGAATTTGCCGACAAGACCCTGTGCTGCGTCAAAAGCGGGCTCGGCTACCCCGCCATTTACCCGCTCCGGGAGACCCGGTTCGAGCCGAAGGCGGAGGCGATCCTGATGGACCTGGACGGCACCAGCGTCCACTCCGAGCAGTTCTGGATGTGGGTGATCGAGCAGACCACCGCGCGGCTGCTGGGCAAAAGCGATTTCCGGCGGGAAGAAGAGGACGAGCCGTTTATTTCGGGCCACTCCGTTTCGGAGCACCTGCAGTATATGATCGACAAATACTGCCCGGACGGCGCGCTGGCCGACGCAAGGAAACACTATTTTGACATCGTGGAATATGAAATGGCGGAGATCATGAAGGGGCGCGGCAAGCAGGACGCGTTCACGCCGAGCCCCGATCTCAAGCGGTTTCTGCTGACGCTGAAAAGCGAGGGGATCAAAATCGGCCTAGTGACCAGCGGCCTGTACGAAAAGGCGATGCCCGAGATCGTTTCCGCCTTCCGGCAGCTCGGCATGGGCGACCCCGTGGACTTTTACGACTGCATCATCACCGCCGGGCAGGCGCTGCGCCCCGGGCAGACGGGCACGCTGGGCGAGCTGGAGCCGAAGCCCCATCCGTGGCTCTATGCCGAGACCGCCCGCGTGGGGCTGAATATGCCCTTTGAGCGGCGGCACAAGGTCATCGGCGTGGAGGACTCCGGCGCCGGCGTCGTATCGATCAAACTGGCGGGCTTTTCCTGCATCGGCGTGGACGGCGGCAATATCGACGGCGCAGGCGTCGGCGAGCTTTGCGACTACCGGGTCGGCGGGCTGATGGAGATACTGGATATCATTCTGTAAAAAACAAAAAACATACCTTTATGAAGAGAAAATATACTTTTGAAAGAAAAAGTATATTTTCTCTTCATATTTTCTATATTTTCTATTGTATTTCTCTGCAATACAGTATATAATAATATTGGTTGAAGTATATTTTTAACAGGAAAGAAGAGAGATTTCTATGGCGCTTCCCGCAGAAAGAAAAGAACAGATGCGGCACTATCTGCTGGAAAAGATCCGGGACGGGGAACCTGCCGTTGTAAAACGTACAGCGGAGGCTTTCGGGGTCACGCCCGCGACCGTATACAGGCATCTAAACGATCTGGAAGCGCAGGGCGTTCTCATAAAGGTCCGCCGGGACGTTTACCGTCTGTGCGAAAGAACACAAACCGCAACGCTCCGGCGCTGCGACGGGGCGTTTACGTCGGATACGTCGATTTACAAAAAGTATATTTTGCCCGCACTTGCCGATCTCCCGAAAAACATTCTGGGGATCTGGGACTATATTTGCGGGGAGATGATCAACAACGTCCTTGACCATTCCGACGCCCGGACGCTCGAGATCGGACTTACGCGCGACGCGCTGGCAACGACCGTCAGGCTGACCGACGACGGCGTAGGGATCTTTGAAAAGATCCGATCGTATTTCGAGCTGGAGGACGACGGCGAAGCGCTGGGCGAGCTGTATAAAGGCAAGATGACCACAGACGCCCTGCACCATTCGGGCGAAGGGATCTTTTTTTCCTCCCGGCTTGCGGATACCTTTCTGATCCTGTCCTCGGGAAAAATCTTTACCCACAACCGATTTGAAGCGGACCGTCTGCAGGAGCTGATAAACGCCGATCCGACGGAAAAAGGGACCACGGTATATATGTCGCTTGCCAACGATTCCCGCAAACGCGCAAAGGAGGTTTTCGATCTGTATGCGGACGTTGACGGCGGCTTTACAAGAACGCAGATCCCGTTGAAGCTTTATTTTGAAAGCGCGCCGGTCTCCCGCTCGCAGGCAAAGCGCCTGTGCGCCCGTCTGGAGGGCTTTCGGGAGGTCTCGCTTGATTTTGCGGACGTGGAGTGGATCGGCCAGGGCTTTGCGGATCAGGTGTTCCGCGTGTTTCAAAACGAAAACCCGGAGATCCGTCTGCTGCCCCTGAACATGAACAGGGACGTTAGCAGAATGTACTACCATGTGACCGGGAAAAAGCCGGGGCAGGATTGACAGAAAACGGGCCATCCGCCCCGGGGATGCCGCACACCGCCAAAGCGCCGCCCTCCTTCTTCGGGAGCGCGGCGCTTATGATCGTTCTTTTTCAGTTTACTGACGGTTCAGCCGTCGCTGACGGAGACCAGTCCGTTGAATACGCCGATGTAGAGCGTGCCGTTGGGACCGATCGTAATGGGGCCGTAGGAGTTGTTCCAGTTTCTGCCGCAGCCGGTGAACACCTTGTAAACAGTTTCGCCGGTCTCAAAATCAACGGCGGTCAGGTACCACGCCACGGCGTTTTTCGGGATATCCCCGTTTATTTCGCGCGTATACAGATACACGAGCCCGCTGCCCGTGGAGAGCTTCGGCACGACGGTGCAGGAGGCTTCCTCCGATTCCCACGCGACGGTGCAGCCGTCGCAGTTTTCGTTCATATCGATCCGCGTCACGCCCGGATACCCGGTGGGGTTTCTGACCAAAAAGCCGGAGCCGGTGTCCGTATAGTTGTTTTCGACGATAAAGGACCTGCCGAAGGCGATCAGGCTGTTCTCGCTGACGCTGTGCCCGGCTTCAAACACGGGCTGCTCGGCAAGGACCGCGCCGGTATCCCGATCGTAAACCACCACATTCACGCGCTCGTCCGCGTTGTCGGTAATGGCGACCAGGCGCGCCGTTGTACCGTCCGCGCGCGGGCAGTCCAAAAGGGTGGGCGTGGTGCCGCTGCCCTGGTTGATAGCGCCGGGCTTTAAGGCGCTGCCACGGTCGTACGCGGTACGCCAGGTATATACGGGCAGCTTATCCCCGCCGATCTCAAAGCGGTACATGGCATAATCCGAGACGATATAGATCCCGTCGGCGCAAACGGCAAGCGTGTTCTGGATCTCTTCGTTTTCCAGCGTCATCACATGGACTTCCCCGCTTTCGGGCTCCACGTATCCCACTTGCCCGGGACGGGTCACAAACCAGATATTGCCTTCATAATCGGGGATGGCGTCGGTGATATACGCCCCCTGCGGCAGACAGTCGCCGATCGCCCACTCTTTTTCGACCTTCCATTCGGGTTTTCCCGTGCTCTCATCCACATAGTAGATCTGGATCACGTTATCGGAATTGCCGATCAGCGGGCGGTCGCCCTTTAACAGATGGCAGTAGGCGCCGCCGGAGGTATCGCTGGAGATCTTGTTAAAATCCAGCGTCCGGAAGAACTCCCGCGTGGAGGCGCGCTGCGGCAGCCGTGTCTCGGCAAGGATCTCCAGGGTGTCGGCGTCCATCAGCAGCAGGCGGAAGCCCACCACGTTGCCGCTGATGCACATGATGCGGCCGAGGGAATCAAACATCAGCGTCGCCACCAGCCCGCCGAAAACGTTCATGGAGCGGGATTTGACCACGGGATCCACGCCCAGCGGCCCCGTATAATTATAGGCGCCGGTATTATAGGAATTGCCGTGCATGCCGTTGGTCCCCTCGTCGGCAAGGTACGGATGTTCAAAGCCCCCGACCGTACCGATATTATTCGCAGCAGCCGGGCTGCCGTAATACGCCGGGCACGTTTTTGCCGACAGCGGCTGCCGGATCGCGCCGCCGGGGCTTAAAAACAGCATGAGGAACGCGGAAATGAGAGACAGAATTTTTAAGAAGAATTGATACATTTTAATGGCGCCTCCTTTTTCGGCAGAATTGCCTTCTGTCCTCAGTGTAGCATAAGACGGAAAAAAATGCAATATACCGTTTTTGACTTTCGCGTTTTTCCAAACGTAAAAAGCCGGAGAGCTGCGCTCCGGCAATGAAAAAGAGAAAAGAGGTGAATTATCTGCTGAACAGTTTCCGGAAGAATTCCGCGATTTTCGCAAAGAACGCCATGATCTTTGCAAGGAAGGAGCCGCCGCTGCCTGCGCTCCCCGAGGGTTCGGTGGGCTCCGCAGGCGTATCGTGCCCGGCGGGCGTCTCGGGGTCTGCGGGCGCTTCCGGCGGCTGGCTATCGTCCTCTATGGTCCACATGCTGAAGTGGTCCGTCTCAAAGAAGATACAGTCTCCCCGCACAACAAACGGGACCGCGGTTTTTACGCCGTTGACCACATGGTAAAGCTTAATGTAATTTCTGTTAAAGCCGCTCGGGATCGGTAAGGAGACAAGCACAACGCCGTTCGGCTGGGCGATTGCACCATTTACATAGGTCGTAATATCGTAGTCCATATGGCGATTGACCCAGAGCCGCCTGTATTCCAGACGGAAGGCGTCGTTATCAAACGCCGAATCGCCCTGCCGGACGTTCAGCGTGACCGCTCCGTTGTAAACGCCGTCGTCAAAGGCGACGGACGCGCCGGAACTGCCATACACGGTGTTATCATGCACAAGCTGCGGGAGCTCCTCGGTTTCATACGCGGGGCACGCCGTGCAGGTACGGCGTTTCAGTCCTGCCGCCGTATACGAAGGCGCGGTGACAACCGACCATTCACCCCAGGCATGCGGCAGCTTCCCGACCTCCTCCTGCTCGATGATCGGCTGCCCGCAGACGGCGCATACGCTGCCCTCGGTGAGGCCTGGCTGTGTACAGGTCGGTTCAACGGCAGGCAGCACGCGCGGCAGGTGCGCTTCAAGCGCCAGCGCCTCGCTCTTTTCAAATCCGCAAACTGTGCAGCGGCTGCGCACCGAACCGGGGACGGTGCAGGTGGACGGCGTTCTGCCGGTTTCTTCAAACGTGTGGTCCTGCAGCACATATTTTGCGGCATAGGTGATCACAGACGGCATATTGCTGACGATCTGCTGATCGACGTTGACGATCTGCTGATTGGCGTAATTATAATACGAGCCCGTAAAGACGTAATGCCCGTTTTCCGTGATCGGAAGCCACTGCGCGCTGACAGCATTGGGAATGTTCGGCCGGCTGCCAACGGCAACCGTCTGCTCGGGCGCGATCATCCCGCCGGTGATATTGTTGATAAACCGAACCTTATGCGGGGGAACATTGAGTAAAAGCGACGTCTGTTTTGTTTTTCCGTACAGGCTCTGCGTCAGGTTGACCGTAAACTGCGGCTGTGCCACGCAGACCTGCGCCAGATCGATCTGGAGGAACGACCGTCTGGTCAAAAACTCTGTTCCGTCCGCAAGCGTCACCGAAATATTACGGTTCTGAACAGAGAAGGCGTCCGGACAGGAAGACGAGACCGTAATGGGCACAAAATACATTCTGGTTAAGTGATCCCCGCTGTCCATCCAGGTACAGCCGTACTGGTCATAGGCGCGATTTTCAAGCGGCAGCTCCACCGTGCTGTTTCCGCTCGGCAGATCATACGAACCCATGCCCACCAGCGAGGGTGCAAACGACGTTACGACCGGCCGGACAGAGGAAACCGCCTGATTTGTCTGATTGTAAAAGTTTTCATACTCCCCGGAGGCGGTATAGTCGGACGGGAGACTCAGCGTGCAGCTTGCTGTTTTTGAGGCAAACCACGTGCCTTTTACCCGCATGCCGAACGTACCTGTCCAAAGGGTGACGGTAGTGGCAGGGACCGGGTCCAGCCCTTCGGACGTATGGGACTTCCGGACGCGGATCTGCCGGATCCCCCAGTCAACGGTTTTATTTTTTGCCGCCATAAAACGCAGCTCGATCCTGAAAGGAACGCCCGGAGCGCCATAGGAGGTAAACGTCCAGGTGTCTCCCCCGTGCTTATTGTTGAAGACGAGCGGAACAGACGACTGCGTGCCATTCTGTGAAACAAGATAAAACGTCGCGCTGTTCTCCCCTTCGGTGTTTTCTGTCAGATCGCCGACGTCCATATAAAAATCCACTTCGTAAGTATAGTGCTGGCAGTCGAAACTGGCAGCGTCTGCTTTCTTAAACAGCAGGTCCGCGTCAAGCAGAGAAAACATTGCCGCCAGCATCAGAACCGACAGGAATACAGAAGATATTCTTTTGCCGTACTTCATAGTTGCTGCTCCTTTGTTATATAGTATCGGATCTTTCCGGTTATAATATAGCGAACAAAAATGATAAAAGCAATACAAATGGCGCGAAACACGCGGTTTCGGGCGCGAAAAGTGATTTTCACAAAAAAAACGGGCGGTTTCGCAAAACATACGAAACCGCCTGAAAAAAGTATCGGTTTTTAATTAAACGAATGCAAACCCGTTGATCGCTTTTTTGTAGACCTGTAAATTATGCGCATGCAGCGCGGCACCCAGCGCGATCAGATCCCCATTTTCGGGGTCGTCCATCATTTCCGCAAGCTGCCGTCCGATGGCGGTGTAATTATTTTCATCGCTGCCCACGGCAAGATAATAGAAGGAAAACGCCGCCGTCTGCGAGAGCTCCTGATAAAAGTCCGGGGAGAGGCGCATAAGCGTTTCGTACATCTCGCCCAGCGCCACGGCGGACAGGAGCTGCGAAGGCAGGTACCGCTTCAGGCAGTACTCCGCGGAAAAAACCGAAAGGATCTTGAGCTGCAGGATCAGCGCGTCGGTGGGTTCAAGGCGGTACTGGCCGATCAGCTCGGTCAGCTCGTCCGGCGCCGCCCGGTACGAAAACGCGCTCACGATATTGGACCCCAACAGTTTCGCCTTGGGGATATTGCCGTTAAAATGCTGCTGCGCCGTTTCGAGCAAAAAACCGGGCCCGTCGATCGCGTCGTCACTGCGGGGGCCTTTATCGCCCACGATCTTCATATCACTGTCATCAAAGCCTTGCGCCATACCGTTTCTCCTGTCGTTATGCTTCTGTTGCCTGCGCCTGCGTCGCTTTTTTCGCCAGGCGTTTTTGTTTTGCCTTGTATCCCAACAGCTCCGTGAGCTGCGTTTTGGGCGTGGAATACGCACCGATGCAAAGGGGCTGCCGGTTGTACATGCCGCGGAAATCCGAGCCGCCGACCATCAGCAGTTTGTTCTTTTTTGCCAGGGCATAAAGGGCGTCCGTCTCCGCTTTGTCTGCCGACGGGTGCCAGACCTCCAGCCCGTTGATCCCTTTTTCCACCAGACGTTCGACAAGCGTTGCGTCCTCATAGGTCGCCGGATGCGCCAGCACCGAGATCCCGCCGGCGGAGACGATCGCATCCAGCACTTCCGTAACGGAGGCGTATGCCGGCTTCACCAATATATTATTCTCGCTCTCCGGAGAAAATAACTCATAGTACTTATCCGAATAGATCGCGTCAGTCACGCCGCACTCCATGAGCGCGTGCATGATATGCTGCGCGTAGAGGTTTGTGGAACCGGAGGCACATTTTTTGATCACGTCCGCCGTGACCGGATAGCGTTTTGCCACCTTGATCATCATGTACTGCGCCGCCCGCTTGGTGGCCGCCGCATTTTTATGGCAAAGCCCCTCCAGCCGGTCCGCGAAATCGGGAAGATAGCAAAGGATATGGACGACCAGGCCGCTTTCTTCATCGATCGCGGACAGTTCCACTCCGGGGATCACGCGCACACCGTAACGCTCGCCGATCACCTTCCCCCTGATCGTGCCTGCCTGGCAGTCACGGTCTGTGATCGCGATGGTGTCCACGCCCTGATTTTTTGCCAACGTGATAATATCCTCGATCCCCATTGAACCGTCGGACAACCGGGTATGACAGTGTAAATCTCCGCCCAAAAGTATTTGCCTCCTTCAAGAAACCGGATCTCACTGATCCGCGCCGTTTTTCCTCATATCTCTCTTTTTTTGTAGGTTCAGGGTATAAAAACCGCAATTTTACTATATCATTATACATTGGTTTGTTGTTTTTTGCAAGTGAAAATTATAATTTTCTATAATAAAAATAAAAAAGCCTTCGGCATATCATCTCCCCGCCCCCCGATCCTGGGGACGGAAAGGTGTTTCTTGTCGTATGCAAACTGCTCACAACGCGAGCAGTTTGCATATGACAAAAAAAAGAACCTGCTTTTGCAGGTCCTCTTTTATTGAATTCAATATTTCGGACTTATTCAGTCACGTCTTCTTCCTTCGGGGCGATCTTCGCCAGCAGGTCCTTAATGAACTTGATAATAGCGTCCAGATACTCCTTCAGTTTCGCAAGCAGTTCCTCCATTTTTGTCACTCCTTTCTGTTTTGAATTTAAATTATTTCATTATTATCTGCGTTCATATTTCCGTTAACGAAAACGATCAAACGAACTTATGCATCCTCCTGCGGTGCGATCTTCGCAAACAGATCCTTAATGAACTTAATGATAGCGTCCAGATACTCCTTCAGCTTCGCAAGCAGTTCCTCCATTTTTGTCACTCCTTTCTGCTTTTGTTTTCGTCTACATTTTATCATTTGTAAACAGATAATTCAAGGTTTTTTTAAAATATTCATAAATTATTTACAAAGTTAATACATTATAAACATAACTATCGTTAATCATCGCTTATTAACCGTTAATTCTATTGATTGATGCCGTTTTTTTCCATTTTAAGGGGTCTGTTCAGGCTCCGGACGGCCATTCGGCACAGGCAATACACAAAAAAACGCTCACGTCCAAAAATGACGCGAGCAATTTCATACTGCTTCCGATAACCGACAAAAGAGGTCCCCGCACGGAACCGGCCGCTTTCTTCACGATCGGGACACGCGTGGACGCGGGCAGAATACCGGCTTCGGAAGCAGAACAGGAAAACGCGGAGATCCTGCGTACCGTGAAGTATCCGAACAGACGCCGGCGGACCGCGCGGCAGCAGAACAGCGTCGCCGGAATAAGCGACGGGCGGGTCGAGCGGCACCGAAACAGCCGTCGCAGAACAGCAACCAACAGACAGAGCGGCACCGAAACAGCCGTCGCAGAACAGCAACCAACAGACAGAGCGGCACTGGAACAGCCGCCGTCGGAACAGCAGCCGGGCGGATCGAGCGGCACTGAACAGCCGTCGCCGGAATAAACGCCGGCGGGCCGTGAAGTATCGGAACAGCGCCGTCGGAATAAGCGACGGCGGATCGAGCGGCACTGAACAGCCGTCGCCGTAATAAACCCGGCGGGCCGTGAGATATCGGAACAGCGCCGCCGGAATAAACACGGTGGGCTGCGCGGCGGAGGATGATCCAACTGAAAGCTTTCAGATGAGAACTTTCTTATGCGATATCCTCCTGACATCGTCCTGCGCAAAATAAAAATTGACGACAAAACGCCGTCAATTTTTAGTACACTTTGTATGCACCGAAATTTTGAACTATGCGAAAGGATCGATTATTCGCCTTCCGTCGTTTCCTTCTTTCTGAAGACCTCGAAGATCTTGGTAAGTGCATCAAAGAACGCCTTAATGATGGCCAGAATTTCTTCTACGGACACGATATTACACCTCACTTTATAAAAATCTTTTTTTACATTGTCATATTAACACATTCTTTTGAGAAATACAACAGGAAAACAAATTGTTTTCAAAAATTTAAATATACACAACATTTCTGTAAAAGTCTCACATTTTGTTAATAAAAATACTGGAAAAAACGCACTGCATAGGTGTATAATGGGGATGATTTCTCCGTCTGATCATCAGACGCAGCAAAAAAGGAGACGTTTTTTGATGCAAAAAATACCGGCAAACTACCATACGCACACCTTTCGCTGCGGCCACGCCGCAGGCGAAGACCGGGACTACGTGGAGAACGCAGTCAGCGCCGGCTTCTCGACCCTCGGCTTTTCGGACCACTCCCCGATGGTCTACAAAACCGACCACGTATCCCGCGTGCGGATGAAACTGTCGCAGACGCAGGATTATACGGACTCCCTGATGCAGCTGAAAGCTGAATACCGGGACCGCATTGACGTTCAGATCGGGCTGGAGGCGGAATTCTTTCCGGATTCATTCCGGGAATACCGGGCGTTCATCGCCGACTACCCGATTCGTTACCTGATTCTCGGGCAACATTTTCTGTGGCGGGAGGAGGATGGGATTTTTGCCTTCCGCCCGACCGAAGACGAACAACTGCTGACCCAATACTGTAAAAACATCCTTGCAGGGCTCGATACCGGCGTTTTCAGCTATGTGGCGCATCCGGATCTGATGAATTTTGTCGGCAGCGACCGGGCCTACGCCCGCGTTATGCGCCCGTTTGTGCGTGAGCTGAAAAACTACGGCGTACCGCTGGAGATCAACCGGCTGGGGCTTATCGATGAAAGGCACTACCCGCGCCGCATTTTTTGGGAGATGGCGGCAGAGCAGGGGCTGAAAGCCGTTATCGGCGTGGACGCCCACGCCCCAGCGGCGCTGTTGGACGAAGAGGGCGTTGACGCCTGCGTACGCTTTGCGCACAGCTGCGGCGTGGAGGTCGTGACCGACGTTGACCTTGACAGATTAACGAAATACAGCAGCAACGTATAACGCCTTTCTGCCCGGGCAATACAATGTCAACAACTTACTATCTATTTGGGAATGTTGAGTATTTTGTTAAAAGACAAGCGCTGTGCCGAAGCACAGCGCCTGCTTTTTTATGGGAGGTTTTTTGATTATTTCTTGAACAGCTTGATGATGCTTCTGAAGAAGCCGACGATTTTGCAGTACAGGCCGTTGTATACGAAGATACCGGTTCTGCCTTCGTGGATCAGGCCGCACTTTTCGCACTTTTCAGGCTGCAGACCAACGGCGCTGGGCGTATCGGTCACTTCTTCGCCGCAGCGATCGCAGGTGCCGTATGCCACGCCGCCTTCCTGATGCCAGTTATGCACGTCATGGCCGAGCGCCGGGAGCGTCATCTCATTCGGCTGACCGCAGACCGCGCAGTTCACGGTGACGTGGCCTGCCGTCGTGCAGGTCGGTTCCACAACAACAGCGTCTGCCTCATTGAATACGTGATCGGTAGTGCCAAGCGTCTCCGTCTTAGACTCCCCGCACACGGAGCAGACGTAGACGTTGCTGCCGCCTGCGATACAGGTGGGCGCGATGCTGGCTTCGGTATCCTTGACCCAGTCATGATCCGCAAAGGAGCCGTAGGACTTGCCGCAGCGTTCGCAAACAGCCTTCGCGTTGCAGGTCGCGGTGCCGCCGATATGGCCGAGCGCGTTATCCGTATAGGTCTTTTCACTGTAGTTGCAGCGAGAGCAGGTCGTAAGCGTGTAGCCCTTATCCGTGCAGGTCGCGGCAGAAGTTATAGTGGTAAGATCGTGGCCGAGTACGTCAACCACCTGCTGCGCGACCTTCGCGTCGCACTTGGAGCAGTGCTTGCCTTCGGTCAGGCCGGACGCAGTGCAGGTTGCCGCAACAGCCTTATCGGTCACCCAGTCGTGGCCGGTAGCGGGCAGGACGACAACGTCATTCGTGCCGCAGCCGTTTACGCAGGCTCTTGTACGGGAACCGTCGGTTGTGCAGGTCGCGGAAACGGTGACCCACTCAGCGCCTGTATAGTTATGGCCCTTTGCGGGGATCGCTTCACCCTCTTCAAGGGTAATGCCGCAGTTTGCGCACTTGACAGCGCCGGTAAAGCCGGGTTCCGTGCAGGTCGCAGGATAGCTGTCGATCACAAGTCTCTCATGCGGGAGTTTCGCCTGAAGGATCTGTTCCTCAATGATCTCACCGCAGATCGAGCAATGGCTGCCGGCAGTGTAGCCGACCTCGGTGCAGGTCGCGGGAATCGCGGGATCGGTAATGATCGCGTCGGCGGGATGCTCAGTCAGCTTATCGAGGATCACGACCTCTTCATAGTCGCAGCGCGAGCATGCGTTCTTTACGAAGCCGGAGGCTGCGCAGGTCGCATCCTGTCTGTCGATTTCTTCAAGGTCGTGTCCGAGCTTCGCAAGTACCTGATAGGACGTGCCGTCGGTGTCGCCGCAGCGTGTGCAGAGCTTGCCGGCGGTGTTGCCCGCCTTGGTGCAGGTCGGCTCAACAGCTTCCTTCGTGACGTAATTGTGTCCGAGCGCAGGCAGGACCTTGGTCTCGTTCGCGCCTTCCAGTCCGCAGTTGAGCAGGCAGTAACGGGAGGCGGAGCCGTCTTCGGTACAGGTTGCAGGCGCGGTTTCCGTCCACGCGCTGAAGGTGTGGCCCTTGGCAGGCACTTCCTTCGCGGCGATCACGCTTTCACAGCCGGCGTTGGAGCACTTATAGGCGGCGGTGGCGCCTGGCGCCGTGCAGGTCGCGGGAACCGCATTGGTAAGCACGACGTAATTATGCTCAAGCATCGGCGTTACGGTATATTCGGTCTCCGCATCGCAAACCGTACACTTCTGATGCGCGGATTTGCCGAGACGGTAGCAGGTTGCGGTGATCTCGTCGACGTCCGTCCAGGTATGCTCCTGAAGTTCTGTATACTCGATCTTCGTGGCGCCGCAGCCGTCGCGGTCGCAGTAATAATAGGTATAGCTCTGTTCTTTACAGGGTTTATCGGAGGTGTAGGATCTGGTCTCGTCAACGACCCAGTTGTGGCCCTTCGCAGGCTCAGTCTCCACAGCGGTGGAACCTTCCTGCGGCTCGCCGCAGTTCTGGCACACCGTACCGCCGGTATGGCCGGCTCTGGTGCAGGTCGCAGGCTGCGCCGCAACTTCGACCCAGACGTGGTCGGGAGCGTCGATCTTGATCGCTGCGGCGATCTCAGCCGCGGTGGGCGTTGCGCCTTCGCCTTTGATCTCGCTGGTGACGCTGCCGGAATCCGTGGTCAGGAACGCTCTGCCGCAGCGGTTACATACCGCGTACGCCTTTGCGCCGTCACGTCCACCGTCCGCGCAGGTGGCTTCCACCTTCGCGTGCTTGACCAGATCATGGCCGAGCGCGGGGATCGTGGTGGGCTTCGTTACAAGCTGGCCGCAGGCGCCGCACTTGGTGTAGGAGGTAAGGCCCGTATCGGTACAGGTCGCGGGGACCTCGGGGACGGTCGTGATCTGATCGGCGGGATGCTCGGTCGGACCCGTTTCCGTACCGGCGATCTTGATATCCTGGCCGCACTGGGTACACGTGTAGTAATCGTAACCCTTGGTGGAGCAGGTGGGCGCGACCGTGCCGGTCTTGACGGGCTGGTTATCCGCCGTGTACGCGGCAGCCTTATGGCCGAGCGCCGGGATGGCAGTTAAGGGTTCGCCGTTATCGTCAAGGATCGGCTCGTTGGTTTCGGGATCTCTCGGATAACTATCGGCGTTCAGCGGATATTCTTCGTCGTACGCGCCGCAGACGGAACAGCGGACGGCGCCGTAGGAACCTGCCTTGGTGCAGGTGGGCGTTTTGTAGCCTTCCAGATCCGAGAAATCATGTCCGGGCGCGGGGATCGCAACGTAGTGCTCATGTCCGCAAACGGTACATTTCTCCCAGTAATGGCCGGGCGTCGTGCAGGTCGGCTGCACGTACTCTCTGTCCGCCATGATCTCGTAATCGTGGGCGATGCCGCGATATTTCGCGTAAATCACTTCGTCCCGGATAATGGTCTTGAACAGCGGGTTGTTCTTGTCGTTGTTCCAGGCTCTGGTAAACTTATCGAAAACGTAATGGTATACGTCGTCGGCTCTGACCGCCTGGGTGGGATCGGTGTTGAGCACCAGCGCCTTTGCGTCGTAGGCGTAACGGATGGTCTGGGTCTCAGAGCCGTCCACGGGCATGATATCACCGTTGTAATCCTTCACCGTGACGGTATGCCGCTGATCCTTGTAAACGGCAAGCAGCGTCTTCGCGGTGTTGTAGCTCACCGTGGCGCCGGGCTGCAACAGGCCGGAAGCGTCCTCGCTTTCGCGCATGGCGTCGGTGATGGTATTTGCGTTGTTATTGGAATTATAGGTATCATATACGCGCCAGCCGAGGAAGCCGTTGTCAACCATACCCGTACGGGTGGGGCTGGTGGTGCTCAGCGTGAACGACTTGCTTTCTCTGTTGGAGGCGGCGGCCGTTGAGGCGCTGGCAACCAGGTACTGCGTGGCGTTCTGCGTGGTGATCGAAGAGGGGCTTGCCGTACGCGCCGTACCGATGGAGTTGGTATCGTACTTCAGGGGCAGCGTCGCCTTATACACCGCATAGTAGTTGTAGGCGGCGTTGCGGATATTCTGGGTATGCGAGGTCGTGCCCTTTGCAAGCGTTGCGGCGCCTGCGGCAGTGTTGTCGATCCTCCAACCGTCGAACGCGTAGGTAATGCCGTTGAGCTTGAAGCTCTTGTTGGCGGCAGCGTTCGGCACGTCAAAGGTTACCTCAGTGTCGGTGTTCCAGCCGGTTTTTGTGTTCTTGGGAACAGCGCCGCTTGAAAGTACCCGGTTGCCGCTGGTATCAAAATAGTAGAAATTTGCCGTAACGTCCTTTTTGAAGATCGCGTACAGCGTGTCGTTATAGTTGTCAATGGTGATGGCGCTGCCGGGCGCGGAGACGCCGGAGGTCTTGTTGGTAGAGGTCCCGCTCCATCCGACAAAGGTCCAGTCTCCGGTAGCAGTGCCTTCCTTTTTCGGCTTATAGGTATCGTTGTTCGGGATCGTCCAGCTGGTCGTGGTCCCCGTTGCGGTCACGCCCTGCGCAGCCGGCGCCGAAGAAGTACCGCCGTTGTCCGTCGTATTGAAATTGATCTTATACGTCGGAGTGATCGTAACGTTAAAGTCTTTATAAATACTGCTGTTGTGACTTGCGCGGATCACAGCATTCTTCCGCCCGACCGTCTGGTTGGTGGGCTGGACCGTAAGGACGGAGGATTCGCCCGCACCGGTTGTGCCGAGGCTCATGTTGTATCCCTGCGCGTTCTGGATGGACCAAGACTGCGGCGCAGCCTTCCAGATCACGCCGTACTGGTCGTATACGTAGGCGTTGAGGGTCACGGTCTTATTGGAGCCGCCGGTCTTATCGATCGTCAAGCTCTTGTCGGAGGCGGAGACGTAGTTCGCCGTCGGAAGACCCGTGCCGGTCCAGTTGAACGCCATATAACCGGTACGCTTCCAGGTGGAACCGGAGCCCCAGAAGTTTGTGCTGGAACTGAAAGAGAAATCACTCGTTTGCCCGGCTTTCACATAAGTGCCGGTATTATTGTTGTACACCCAAAGCTCTACACGGCTCGTAATATTCTGGGAGCCGTTCGCACTCGAAGAGTCGCAAAGCTTGATGCCGATCTTGACGCTGGTCGGGAACCAGTTTGCATTGGAGATCGTGGGAGACTGCGCGTCGCCGCGGCCGTCGGAACCGGACGCATACGCCCAGCAGCCGCTGGTGTTTTCGTCGCTCTCATTGCCGTAGCGGATCGTTTCGTCGTTGTTGTAGCCGTCGCCGGTTTTACCTTTCAGCGTCAGCTCCGTACTGGAGTCACGGCCGTCAAACTGACTGCCCAGATTCCAGCCCTGCTTGACTACGCAGTAGAACGTGTGCTGCGGATTGGCTTCATATGCTTTCGCAGTCTGATCTTTGCCGAAGATCCCCGTCACGTCCAGAGCGACGAACGACAGGCACATCAGCGCGGCAAGAAAAATGCTCAGCATCTTTTTGCCGTAGGTTCGGTAATGTCTCATTCAAAAAACCTCCTGAAAAATCTTGTATCGATAGGGCTATGGACCCATTTATACAAAATCATTTTACCAAAAACAAACAGAAAAAGAAATTCTCTTTTTACACAAATTTACATGATTATATTTGTGCAATTTCATGAACAATTCTCTTTGCGCCCCCCCAAATGGGATCCGCCCGCAAAAACGCCTCCGGTCCGGACGCCGGACAAAAGGGCCGGCGCCGGAAAAGGACCCCGTTTGTACCGGGGGGCGTCAAGAAGCACCTGGACCGCTTCGGTCCACGTCAACAACAAATCGTAAGCAGAAAACAGCCCGCCTTTTCAGCAGTACGCCCAGGCATAAACGGAAACGTACGCCAACAGCCATAGCCGGGCAGCCGGCGCGGAAAAAAGCGTTTTTATCGCGCCGAACGTTTCGGCGCGAAGCGCCTTTTCGTGAACCAATACGTACAGGAACATGGTAAACGCGACCAGAAACGCGTGGGTCGTCCAACGGATGATATCCGGCGAAAACAGGCAGCCCAGCACCGCCGTAAACGGGAACTGCACCGTCATCAGAAATACGCTGAACCGTTTCAGACGGCTGCCCGCCGCGCTTTTGAAAAGACCGAAAAGCCGTTTGTACAAAAAGCAGAGCGCGGGCGTCAGCAGCAATACCGCCAGCACGAGGCGGACAACGGAAGAGACGGGCTCCTGCCCATAGGAATAAAACGTGAACCGGCATTTTGCGGCGATCATCTGCAGCGTGCGCAAAACCGGGGACGCGACCGAAAAGACTTCAGACGGCACCACTTCTTTTCCGGCGAAGTTATTATAAAAGGAATAATCATAATATAAGGTGTATTTGCCGCCCCGGTCCTGAAGGAGCTGATGGAACGCCTCCTGCGTCAGTGGCAGGTCCTTTGCCTGGAAAAGAAGGAAATACACGAACAGCCCCGCCGTAACGGCCAGAGAGCAAGCAAACACCGAAAGGTAAACGCCTTTGGTTTTCTTTTCCGTCTCCAGCGAGACCCGGTACAGCAGCAAAACCGAAAACAGGATCAGATAACCGAGAATAGAAGAAAAGTGCATCAGCAGGCACAGCGCGTACAGCACGGGGATCAGCAGCCTGAGGCCGCGTTTTTCCAGAAACAGGAAAAACAGCAGCGAAAAGTACAGCCAGTATACGTCCAATATGCCCAACTCATCCGTAAAAACGGCGAAGGTAAAGGGCCCGGACAGATAAAGCAGCAGCAAAACAAGCGCCGCTCCCCTGTTCTGCTGCTCCGCTTTCAGAAAAAAGCGCTCCAGCAAAAGGGCCGTCCCCGCAAAAAAGAGCAGAAGCAGCACCGTTTCATAGACGGTCGCCGCCGTTTCGGTGGCGTGCTCGCCGAAGATCCCGTAAAAAACCGAACCCGGCAGAAGCTGGGAACGAAAGCCCATGCTTTTGTAATCCACAAGATGGTAGGAAAATCCCACAATGCTGACGTGAAACGGCTCCAGCCGGTTGACGACGACGTACTGATAGATTACGGAATAAAAGAAAAAAAGAAGGGAATACCGGCGCCGGAACAGAAAACCGCCCTTTTTATCGCGCGTTTTCATTTTAAGCACCTCCCCTTCTTCGTTTTTTCGATCGCCCGGTTCAATAAACGGTATAAAGGCTCACCGACGCGTACGCCAGCAGATAGATCCTGACCCACGTAAGCCCCAGCAGCCGCGAAAACCGGGAATAAAACAGCTCTCTCTGGTCCTTATCATAATACAGCACGGTCAAAAGGCAGGCAAACGCGATCAGAAACGCGTGGGACAGCCAGCGGGTGATATCCTCGGACACCAGCAGCGCCGGGAAAAAGGTGACCGGGAACTGTAAAATCATCAGCAGGGCGCAGAAGCGCCTCAGGCCGTTGCCTTTTTGCCTGAGCCGCGCCCCGTGGAACCGGAACAGGAAGCAGAGCATGGGCAGCAGCAAAAGGATTCCGCAGCAAAGGGAGATCGGGTGGATCGCTTCTCTTTGCAGCAAAACGTTTACGTTCAGCCGGAACCGGTAATACAGGACGTACACGGCCCTGAGCAAGGGAGAAGAGACCGCATAGACGGAATCGGGAACGTACCGGTCGCCGTTATAAAGATCGAAAAACGCGTAATCGTAGTAATAGAAGCAGTCGCTGCCGTGGTCCAGAAGCTTTTCGTGAAATTCTTCAATGGGGCAGACCAGAGACTTTTCTTTGAGCGCAAAGAACACAAACACCGCCAGCGCCGCGCAGTCCGACAGCAGCAGCAAAACCAGAAAGCGGCGCCGGTCTTTTGCGTTTTCGGATACGGACGCCCTGAACAGAAGAACGACGGACATCAGGATGATATAACTGATCATGGCGCCGTTGTGCACGAGCACCGACGCCACAAACAGCAGCGGGATCAGAAACCGCAGGGCCCTATGCTCCATAAAAAAGAAAAACAGCAGCGCAAACAGGATCCAGAACGTATCCAGCAGCCCAAGCGTCCTCGTATAAACCGCAAAGGTGTACCCGCCGGACAGAAAAAGCACCGCCAGCAGAAACGCCGCCCCCCGGCGCCCGTCCGGCATGCGCCGCAAAAACCGCTGCAGCAGATACGCGAGACCTGCAAAAAACAGCAGCATGAGGACCGTTACGAACAGGGTCGCGGCGCCCCTCGCGGCATGTTTGCCGAAAAGCAGGTTAAAGATCGCGCCGGGCAGCAGCTTGGTGGCAAACCCGTAGCTGAAATCTACGGCGTAAAACGAATAGATCGCGTAATCGTCCACTTCCCAAGGGACGAAGCGGTTCACGAACACAACGCTGTACAAGACCGCATACGCAAAAAAGAACAGCATGATACGGTTATTTCTGATGATCCCGTTATGTTTGCGCAAGCCCAATCCCGTGCACCTCTTTTCCGCAGCGTTCGGTTCTAAACCTTACGTCAGCCGTCTGAAGGCGCCGCGTTGGACAAAAAGCCCGCCGTTTTCTGCCGGGCTGCAGCAAAAAAGGCGCAGACCGGCGGGTGCCCCGCGTCAGCAAGAAGCAGGATATCCACGATCCAGAGGATCGGCACCGTATGCGACAGCGTGATCTGCGGGCACGCCAGGAAAAAGACGCCGGTCTCAGCCATTACGATGACCGCAGCCAGAAAAGACGTGCGCATGCCGTCGCCGTTCTCCGCTTTCTTTCCCTTTTTTTTGCCCTTGCCCTTCGTCTGTTCCCGGCTGCGCATGATCAGGACATAGCATACGCCGACCAGGACGAACAGCAGCAGGCTGTAAAGGTTTTCACGCGAAAACGCGAGCCTGTTTTTGATAACGGCGTACAGCAGGACGCACAGATACAAAAGCGGGTAGCCCTGCATGATAAACGACAGCGCGTTCGCCGCGCCCGACCGTTTTTCGCCGTCCGCCGCGCCGTACTGGTCGATCAGGAACAGCAGCGCCGGGAAATACGTAAGCGGCAGCAAAAATTCCAGCCGGCCGGCGTCCCCCTTTACGCCGTAATACACGCCCAGCGCCACGCACCCGGCAAACAGGCAGGAAGCGCTGATAAGCCCCGGAACACGGAACAGGCAGAGGCCGAACACCAAAAGGAACAGCGCGCCCTCCAGAACGAATAAAAGCGTATCGATCTGCGTATCCAGCTCCAGGCGGTAAAACATCCACCGCACCGCAAACAGGAACACCAGCGCGAAAACCGTGAGGAGACGATTCTTTTTTGTTTTTCCGACAGCCATTTCTTCACCGGCCATTTTTTCACCCGCTTTCTACTCAGCAAGGCATCAGCGCCATTGCGGCGTATGCCAAAAAATACAGTTTTACCGGCAGCGACCGTTCGAGAGAACGCAGCCGTTCAAAAAACAGGTCCCGCTGCTGCGCTTCGTAATACAGAACCGCAAACAGGCAGACGAGCATGCCCAAAAAGGCGTGGCTCAGGTAGCGGGTCATATCCACGGACACCGCAAACAAAAGTCCCAAAACATACACGAACGGGAACTGCACCAGCATCAGGAACGCGCAAAACCGCCTGAGCCCGTTTCCCTTCTGCCGCAGACGGCGCCAGTGGAAACCGGAAAAGAACAGGACGGCGGGCAGCAGGACAAGCGTTCCGCCCACGGTAAAAACGGTTCCGGTCACAGGCTCAAGCTCAAGCAGGCCGTAACACAGCCCGATCTGATACCGGAACAGATACAGGAATTTGATCAGCGACGGCTCCATCTCCCTGACGGCGTCGGGGATAAAGGACTCCCCGCTCCAGACCCGGAAAAACGCGTAGTCGAAATAGAAATAGTAATCGTTGCCGCGCGCGCTGAGCTTTTCGTGGAACTCCTCCATGGAACAAAGCGTTTTGGATTCATACAGGATCAGGAAAAAGAACATGAACGCCGTCACGGCCAAAGACGCGGCAAACACCGCCCATAACCCGCGCCGCTCCCGCTTTTCTTCGGATACGGAGATCCGATACAAAAGCAGGATGGAATAGACCGTCAGAAAAAAGACCACCGCGGAGAAATGGATCATCAGCGCAAGCGCAAAGAGCGCCGGGATCAGAAACCGCAGCCGCCGATGCTCCAGACACACGAAAAACAGCAGGGTGGTCAACAGCCACCAGGTATCGAGCATACCGACCCACCTCGTATAGATGGCGAAGGTATACGCGCCGGACAGGCAAAACACCGACAGCAGCAGCGCCGCCCCCCTGTGTTCGGGCGGCATGCGCAAAAGGAACCGTTCAAGCAGAAGGGCGATCCCCGCAAAGACGGCCAGAACGAAGACCGTCGCAAAGGCCGTCGCCGACGCCCGCGACGCATGGGCGCCCGCCAGAAGGTTATAAACGGCGCCGGGCAAAAGCTTGGAGGCAAACCCGTAGCTGAAATCCACGCAGTACAGCGACCAGGTCACGTCGTTGAGCGACCACAGGGAAAACCGGTTGACGACCGTAACATGATACAATACCAGATACAGAAAAAAGCACAGGAAAAACCGGCGCCGGTACAGGCAGCTGTGCCGTGCGCGAAAATCGATCTGAGAGGGGTCGCCCCGAAAGAAACCGCTGCCTCTCATAATTGAACCCTTTCTTTTTTCTCCGAAACACGCATCGTCTTTTCCTCTTCAGACAGGCCGAACGATCAGTAATTGATCCGCTTATTTTCAATGATAAAGGGCTTATGTTCCGCGTTTTTGATGATGGCAAGCACGTATTCGGACAGCATCGACGCCAGCAGCATAAGCAGCAGCAGCACGAACACGCCGAACCGGATCAGAAGGCCGTTCCAGAAAAGGGCGTTCTCCATCCCGCCCGCCCCGGGCAGAAAGTGCGCAAAGAACTCCGCCAGCAGCGCCGCGAGCGAAAACACGGAAAACAGGATGAAGCGGCGCGGCAGGCAGCGGCTCATGCTGACCACACCGGCGATCGCGAAATCGTAGAGCTTGCGCAGGTTGAAATGCGATTTGCCCGCGCGGCGCTTATCCTGCGTATAATACACCTTTTCGATCCGTTTGCCGTACTCCACGATATACCCGCGCAAGTACGGGTTCTGCGTGCGGATCCCGCGCAGGATCTCAATAAAGCTTCTGTCGAACAGCTCAAATTCCGTGGCGTGCGGCACCATACGCATACCGAACACAAAGTTCATGACAAAATAGCCCACGGTGCGCAGGAAATACATAAAGGCGTTCTCTCTGCTCTTGTTTTTCACGCCCAGCACCACGTCCGCGCCCTGCTCCCACTTTTCGACCAGCTTCGGGATCTCCTCCGGCGGGTTCTGCAGATCGCAGTGGACGATGACCGCGGCGTCCCCCTTCGCCTGCTGGATACAGTAGAACACCGTTTTGGCGTACCCGAAATTCCGGCTGTAAAGGACCGCCTTCACGTGCCGGTCGGCGGCGCACAGCGTTTCGATGATCTCCCCGGAGCCGTCGGTGGAGCCGTCGTCAAAAAAAACGATCTCATATTCGTATGCCGGCAACTCCCGCATGACTGCGGTGATGCGCTCGTACGCGTTCGCCACATTTTCTTTTTCATTATATACCGGCACACAAACGGAAATCAATTTTTTGCTCATACCGTCCCTCTGTATTCTCAGTTTCCAATCAAATCTTTTTCTGTCGCAAATGCCCGAAAGATCGCAACTGCCTGCAAAATGCAGACGTTTCAGCTTCCGAACAGATTCTTTTTCACCAAACGCACGCCGTAACGGACGTAGCTGCCCATGATCCGCGGGCGTCTGACGGCGCCCATCATTTTTTTTGCGATATAAGCCGGGCGCAGATAAAACCGCAGCAATATCTTCTTTTTCAGCGCCTCCACCTCTTCGTGGGAGAGATACGCGGTCCCCGTGGTGTTCGGGGAGTAATAATCGTGCCCGAAGCCGCTGTCGTTCAGCACGCCGTACGCGGCGCATTCTTCATATAAGCCGGTGCCGTAATACGGCATGGCCACGTGCAGCTCGATGAAATCCGGGTCGATCTGACGGATCACGCGTTCGGTCTCAGAGATCATCTCTTTCGTCTCCCACGGGAAACCGAGCATAAAGAACCCGAACAGCGGGATCCCCGCCTCTTTGATCATCTTTGCCGCCCTGAGGTTATCCTGTACCGTGGTCCCTTTTCTGATCTTTTTCAGCGTCTCGTCGCTGCCGCTTTCAAAGCCGACGGCGATGGTAAAGCAGCCCGCCTGCTTCAGCTTTTTAAGCAGCGCCATACTCAGCGGCTTTACCCTGGAATTGACCGTGAATTCGATTTTGCCGTACAGCGGCGAACGGATGATCCGGTCGCAGACCGCAGCGGCATATTCCTCGTCGATCGTAAAGGTATCCGCCTTGAAAAAGAAATTCCGGATCCCGAACCGGTCATAGCACTGGGCGATCTCGCGGTACACGTTTTCCAAGTCCCGTTTGCGGACGTTTCTGCCGGAGATGATGGGCGTCAGGCAGTAGATGCAGGCGGACGGGCACCCGAGCCCCGTCTGGATCGTCGCCATCGGCTCCCCGGTATCCGGCCGCACGTACAGCGCGTTATTCATGAGCTGCCGCGCCGGGAACGGGAGCGCGTCCAGATCGTTGAGCCCGCAGACGAAGGCGTTTTTGACAAAGCCGCCGTCCTGTTTGTAAAAGATCCCGTTGATTTCGGAAAGGGACCCCTCCTGCCGCAGATAACGGTCAGCCAGCGCCCCAATCACGAACTCCATCTCGCAGCCGATCAGGCAGGAGACGTTACTGAGGTCGAGAAGCGAAAGCAGCTGCGGGTCGATATCGTAAAAGACGGCGCCCTTTACGACGCACACACAGGGGTGAAAACTGCAGATCCGGTTCAGAAAAGCAATATCGTCCAGCACCGAGGTGTTCGTCGTGCTGAGCGCGATCATGTCCGGGCCAAACGTACGGACGTCGTTCACCACGTCCGCAAAGGAGGCCCTCTCCGTCTGGTAATCCCGCAAAAAGACCTCATACCCTTTTTCCAGAAGCACGGCGGCGCAGTAACCGAGATCGTTGCACGCGTGCACCGATCCGGTGGCGGACTCGCTGATATTGCACTGCGCCCGGTCCTCGCTGCGCTGCAGGAGCTGCCCGGGCGGATAAAGAAGCATGACCTTATTCATTTTCTGAAACTCCTGTCCTCCGGGCAGGGAAGTGCCGCCGGGGTTTACGCGCCGGCGTTCTCCTGCCGGATCCGCCGCTGCGCGTACAGCAGGTCCCCGGGGGTGTTTACGTTGATCTCCTCTTCGGCGATACGGATCGCTTTTCCCGTTTTTCCGTCCGCGATCAGAAGGTTTATATAATCGCACAGGTCGTTGGGGCTGTTCTTTTGCCGGTCATACACGGAAACAAGCAGCTCCCAGCACGCGCGGGAAAACCAGCAGAAGCCCGTCCCTTTCCTGTTGCCGGACACCTGCTGCGGCTTTTCTTTGCAGCCCAGAAGCCGCATATTTTCGTCGGTCTCGATCGAAAAATTCCGTTTGATCTTTTCCTCGCTGTCCAGGGTGTACCCCACGGCAAAATCAAGCCCGGCAAGCTGTGAAAGAAACGCCTCCCCGAGCATAGGCCGCAGAAAGATCTCGTCGCTCAGCTGCAGGACCACGTCCGAACGGACCGTCTCTTTTGCCGAGACGATCGCGTTCACCAGCCCCAGAGGCTTTTCCTGTACCGCATAGGCAAGCCGGATCCCCTTGTAACGGTCCCCGAGAAACGATCCGATCTCCCGGCGGCCGTTTCCGACCACGACCGTCGCTTTCCGAACGCCGAGCCGGATCAGGTTTTCCAATGAATACGTGATCAGCGGCGCGCCTTCCACTTCCACCAGCGCCTTGCAGACGCCCGCCGAGGCGTCCGGCGACAGCCTTGAGCCTTTGCCCGCCGCCAAAATCAAACCTTCCAATGTGTCCCCCTCAAACCGCACAAAATGACAAAAAACCGTTCTGAAGGCGCATCCCTCAAATACGTAAAGAACGAATGATAGTAATCCAAGTATTATTAAAACATACAATCAAAGGTTTGTCAACATCGAAACCGCCCTGCCGCGCAAATCCCAACCGCTGCGCAGGCAAAGCGGCGCGCGGCAAAACCCGCCGCCGGAAGGCGTCCGTTTACCGTTTTTCTGCCGCCGTTTTCAATCCCTTTTTTTCCTCTGTTTTTTTAATGCGCTTACTGCCGGATCAGCAGCCGCGCCAATTCCTCTGCGTTATCGGCAAAAACCGAAGCCCCGAAACGCACCAGCGTTTCCCGGTCGCGGAAGCCCCAGGTCACCGAGATACAGGGAAGCCCCGCGTTTTTCGCGGTGGCGATATCCACCTCGGAGTCGCCGACGTACACCGCGTCCACCCGGGCGGCGCCAAGCGCCGCAAGCACGGCGTTCACGCTGTCGGGCGCGGGCTTGCGGGCGACCCCGGCGCGCTCGCCGACGCACACGTCGTACAGCCCACGGAAGTACGTTTCGCACAGGGACTGCACGGCGGCGTCCGCCTTGTTGGAGACGACCGCCGTTTTCTTTCCGGCTTTGCGCAAGGCGCGCAGCAGATCCGTCACGCCCGGATAGGGCGCCGTTTTTTCGGCGCAGTGCCCCATATAATAGGATAAATAATAATGATACGCCGCATCCACGGTCTGCAACGGCGTTTCATCCGGCACGGCGCGCTCCACGAGGCGGCGGATGCCGTTGCCCACAAAACGGCGCGTTTCTTCCATGGTGCGCGGCGGCAGCCCGAACGCCGCAAGCGTCTCAATAAGCGCCCCGTGCAGGTCCGGCAGCGTGTCCAGAAGCGTGCCGTCCAGATCGAATATCACAAGTTGTTTCTGTTCCATTTTTTCCTTCCAAAAAAACCGGCGCGCCGAAGCAGCACCGGTTTTTCCCGCAGACGAAGACCGGTCAGCCGATCTCCACCTGCACCTTTTCGTTTCTGCGGTTGGCGGCGCTGCGCATGACCACGCGGATCGCCTTTGCGATATGGCCCTGCTTGCCGATCACTCTGCCGATGTCGCCTTCGGACACGTTCAGATGATAGACCGTTACGCCCTCCTCATTGACGGGATCGACGGTGACGCTCACCCCGGCGGGATCGTCCACCAACCCCATGGCAATGCCCTTGAGTAATTCTTCCATAACAGCCTCCGACGACCTTATTCGATCACGCCGGACTTCTTCAGAAGCACCTTGACCGTATCCGTCGGCTGCGCGCCGTTGGCGATCCACTCCTTGGCCTTGTCCGCGTCCACCTTGATCGTGGCGGGCTCGGACATCGGATCATAGAAGCCGATCTCCTCAATAAATCTGCCGTCGCGCGGATATCTGGAATCCGCGACCACGATGCGATAAAAAGGCGCCTTTTTCGCGCCCATACGGCGAAGACGAATTTTTACCATTGTTAGTTCCTCCGTTCATTATTTTTTTCGTTCGTTTATTTCAACACGTGCTGTGTAAAAATACAGGGTTCTATTTCATGCCGGGCATGCCGGGCATGCCGCCGGGGAAGCCGCCGGGCATATTCGGCATCATGCGGCGCATTTTTTTCTTGCTGCCGCCGCCGAACTGCTTGAACATCTTCTGCATCTGCTTATACTGGCTGAGAAGGCGGTTGACGTCCTCCACCTGCATGCCGCAGCCCGCCGCGATACGGCGCTTGCGCGAGGGGTTGATGATGTCGGGCTTTTCGCGCTCCTTGGGCGTCATGGAAAGGATGATCGCCTTCGTGCGGTCCAGCTGCCGGTCGTCGATGTCCACGTCCTTGATCTTTTTGCCGAGCCCCGGGATCATCGAGAGGATATCCTTCATGGAGCCCATCTTTTTCATCTCTTCCATCTGGGAGAGCAGGTCGTTGAGGTCGAAGCGGTTCTGCCGCAGCTTTTTCTCCAGCTCCTCGGCGCGCTTCTCGTCCAGCGTCGTCTCCGCCTTTTCGATCAGGCTGAGCACGTCGCCCATGCCGAGGATCCGGCTCGCCATACGGTCGGGATGGAAGGTATCCAGGTCGTCCAGCTTTTCGCCGATACCGACGAATTTGATCGGCTTGCCCGTGACCGCCCTTGCGCTCAGCGCGGCGCCGCCGCGGGTGTCACCGTCCAGCTTCGTGAGCACCAGGCCGTCGATGCCCAGCGCCTCGTTGAAGGTGGACGCCACGTTCACCGCGTCCTGGCCGGTCATGGAGTCCACCACCAGCAATATCTCGTGCGGGTGGACCTCCGCTTTGATGTTTTTCAGCTCCTGCATGAGCTGCTCGTCAATGTGCAGACGGCCCGCCGTATCCAGAAATACGTAGTCGTAGCCGTGGTCCTTCGCGAGTTTCACCGCCTCTTTGGCGATGATAACGGGGTCGGTCTTGCCCATCTCGAACACCGGGACCCCCGCCTGCTCGCCCACCACCTGCAGCTGCTTGATAGCGGCGGGACGGTAGATATCGCAGGCTGCCAGCAGCGGCCGGTGGCCCTTGCCCTTGAGCATCTTCGCGATCTTCGCGGAGTGGGTGGTTTTACCGGAACCCTGCAGGCCGCACATCATCACGACTGTGGGCGGATGCGGAGAGGTGGCAAGTCTGGCGGCGGTGCCGCCCATGAGGGCCGTAAGCTCCTCGTTGACGATCTTGATGACCATCTGCGCAGGGGTCAGGCTTTCCATGACCTTTGCGCCGATCGCCTTTTCGGTGACGCGGGCGGTAAAGTCCTTGGCGACTTTATAACTGACGTCCGCCTCAAGGAGCGCAAGGCGCACCTCGCGCATGGCTTCCTTTACGTCGGATTCATTCAGGCTGCCCTTGCTTCTCAGCTTCTTAAAGGCGGAATCCAGTTTGTCCGACAAGCCTTCAAATGCCATAAACGGCTCCTTTCGGGTAGATTATTCAAGCAGGGAGATGGCTATGGATTTGATACGCACGCTCAAATCGTTTATCTCCCGCGAGAGGCCGCTTTTGCGGTTCTCGGCGCTGATCTGTCCCGCGCACTCCATGATCTCCTGCAAGCCCGCCTGGACTTCTTTGAAACGCGCCGCGAGCTTCAGGCGCTGTTCCATTTCGATCAGCTGACATTCCGCACGCTTGATCGCGTCCCGCACGCCCTGCCGGGTGATCCCGACGTTGGCGGCGATCTCCGAAAGCGAGAAATCCTGATTATAGTAATAATCAAGGAATTCCCGCTGCTTCGGCGTCAGCATATCGCCGTAAAAATCAAGAAGGATCGTGATCTCCAGATTTTTCGCCACGGCTGCCTCACTCCTCTGTAAAATGGGTGTAAAGTCCTGTTCTTTACAGCTGTTAATATAGCACAAAAAAAGAGGTTTGTCAATAGGCAAGTTGAAAAAAGATCAAAAGAGAAAAAGCGGAAAAAGTGTTTCCCGCAAAGTTGCCAAATCATATTTTCTGCGGCGCCGTCGCCGCCGCCACGTCCCGTGCGATCTGGCGGCGCAGATCCTCCTGCCCGGAAAACGGGCGCTCGGGGCGAAGGAAATCATACAGGGAAACGGTGACCGTTTCGCCGTACAGGTCGCCGTCGAACCCCGGGATGTGCGTCTCGCTGCGTACGCTTTTCCCGTCGAAGGTGGGCCGGCAGCCGATGTTTGTGACCGCCGGATATTGTTTGCCGAAAACCTCCGCAACGGATCGGTAGACGCCGAATTTCGGCACGATGAAGCCCTCCGGCAGATACTGGTTCGCCGTCGGAAAGCCCATTTCCCTGCCGCGCATGTCGCCGCGGAAAACGGGAGCGGAGAAAAACAGCGGCCGCCCGAGCATGGCGACGGCGCCGGCCATTTCGCCCGCCTCTATCCGGCTGCGTATGGCGCTGGAGGACACGCTTTCGCCGGAAAGGGTCACCTGCGCCGAAACGCTGCATTGTATTCCGGCGTCTACGCAAAGCGCCTGCAGCAGCGCCGCATCCCCTTTGCCGCCAAGGCCAAACCGGTAATTGAAGCCGCAGCTCACAAACGCCGCGCCGTATTCCGCTTTCAGCATATCGCAGACGAAAGCTTCGGGCGAAAGCCCGCGGATCGAAGAAAAATTGCAGCGAAGAAGCGTAAACCCCATGTCCGTCAGCAGCCGGTCCCGGTCCGCATCCGTCAAAAGGCGCGGCACCGCCGTATTGGTAAGGACCTGCGCCGGCGGGCGGTCAAACAGGAGAACGGCGGGCGCCAGCCCGTTTTCCGCCTGCGAAAGGGCAGCCGAAAGGACCCGCATATGCGCGATATGCAGGCCGTCGAAATACCCGAGCGCGATCGCCTTATTCCCCGTTTTCTCCATTGTCGTACACTCTCCTGACCCTGAGCTCTTCGGGCGCGTGGGCCTCCATTCCGCCGAGTCCCAGAAACCTGCCGTCCGGCGCGTACACCCGGTACAGCCCCGGGGCTCCGACGTGCTGCAGCCGCGCGGTGAACAGCGCGCCGCCGTTTTGAAAGCGCGTGGCCTGCGCCGACGAAACGTACACGGCGGGAACCGCCGCAAAGGGCGCGTCCGCCGGCAGCAGCGCCGCCATGGGGTCCGCCTCGATCGCTTCGCGCGTAAACGCCTGCTTTTCCGTAAAGCCGTTGGCCGCCGTGCGCCGGAGCGCCGTCATGACCGCGCCGCAGCCGAGTTTTCTGCCGATATCGTCGATCAAGGTGCGGATATAAGTCCCGGCGGAACAGGAGACGGAAAGCTCAAACTCCCCGTCGGGCGTTTCGCCCGTCAGCTCCAGCGAATAGACGGTGACCGTCCGCCGCTGCCGCTCCACTTCCTTCCCCTGCCGCGCCAGCGTATACAGGCGCTGCCCGTTGACGGACACCGCCGAAAACATGGGCGGCGTCTGCAGGATCTCCCCGCGAAACGCAGGCAGGACGGCGCACAGCTCCCCCGCCGTGACCGCGCAGTCGGTTTGCGTCAGCACCTTTCCCGTGATATCGAGGGTATCGGTGGTCAGCCCGAACCGCAGCCTTGCGCGGTACGCCTTGTTTTTTTCGGGCAGGAATTCGATCAGTCGGGTCGCCCTGCCCAAAGCCACCGGCAGAACGCCGCCCGCCATCGGGTCCAGCGTCCCGGTATGCCCCGCCTTTTTTTCATTGTAGACCCGCCGTAAGAATCCCGCCGCCTGAAAGGACGAGGGCCCGGAGGGCTTATCAAGAATGACAAAACCGTTCATGTGATACCTGATTATTAATATGCATTGCTTTCGGTCTCAAAACAAAAAGCCGGCCGGATCCCTCTGTAGGTGTCAACGACCTCATAGATGAAGTTGCATCCACCGTATTCAGAATCATTCGAGGCAAAGTCGGAACCGGATCCCGGAGACCGCCGCCCCGCAGCGCAGACAGCACTTGCTGTTTTTATCCAGCGGGAACCCGCAGAAACCGCAGAATTTCGCCATACATTTCACATACTCCCGGAAACCGCAGGGTTCCGTTTCCTTTTAATTGTGCGCCGTTGCCTCCTCCGCCGCCCTGACCAGCCGGGCGGAGACCTCCTCCGCCGTGCCGGTCAGCTCGCAGCCGGCGGCGTATTTGTGCCCGCCGCCGCCGAAGAGGGCGCACAATACGGACGCGTCCACCGGATCGCGGGAGCGAAGGGACACGCGCCAGCGCCCGGGCTCCTTTTCGGTCAGCGTAAAGCCCGCCAGCACGCCCTCGATCATCCGGGGCAGCGCCTTGATGCCCTGCACGTCCGATTCACCGACGCCCGCCTTGCGGAACATTTCCTGCGTCAGCGTCATCACCGCGATCTGCCCGTTATGAAAGGTCTCGAGCGCGTTCATCGCCATGCGCTCAAACAGCACGTACTGCCGCGTTTTCGTTTCAAACACGTCGTTGTTGACCTTTACCGCGTCGATCCCGGTATCCATCAGCGCCGCCGCCGCGCGCAGGGTGTCCGCCGTAACGTTTGCGTACCGGAAGCAGCCGGTATCCGTGGCGATGCCCGTATAAAGCCTGAGCGCGATCTCGGGGGACAGCGACTCGTGCATGGCGCGCATCAGGTCGTACAGGACCTCGCACGCCGCCGCTTTTTCGGGGCAGACCAGCGTTTTGTTCGCGTACCCGGTATTGGAGCCGTGGTGGTCGATGGCAAGGTCCACCCACGCGCCGTATTTTTCGTTCATCTCATCGCCCAGAAGCTTTCTGTCCGCCACGTCCACGGTGACGATGAAGCGGGGCTTGAAGCCCTCCGCCGGAGGCTGCTCCACACGCAGAAACGTCAGGTTCTGCGGTTCGTCGCTCGTATAATAACGCACGCGCTTACCCATGCGCACCAGCAGCAGGTACAGCGCAAACAGGCTGCCCAGCGCGTCCCCGTCGGGATACGCGTGGGTCAGGATAAGGATGTCGTCCGCCTGTCTGAGCGCCGCGGCGGCGCGCCGCATCGTAATATTCATGCCTGTAACCTCCGACACGGGCGCGGCTGCACCGCGCCCGTGTTGTGTCGTAATGATTGTCGGTTCTTATTCGTCCGCTTTTTTGTCCGCCTGCTCGAGCTTGCGGAACATCTCGATGCTCCGCTCGACGGAATCGTCGGGGATAAACCGGATCTCCGGCGTTTTGCGGATATCCAGCACCTTTGAGAGCTGCCCGCGGATGTGTCCCTTTGCGCTGCCCTCCAGCACCTTGCAGGCGGCCTTTGCGGCTTCGATACCCTTTAAGGAGCTGATATAGACTTTGCAGAAGGACAGGTCGTGGGCGACCTCGGTGCGCACGACGGTCAGCATGGCCTCCCCCACGCGCGGATCCTTGAGCTCCCCGATCAGGACGCTGAGCTCCCGCTTGATATCCTCTGCGGTGCGGTCTGCTTTATATCCCATGGTGATCCTACCTTTATTAAATTAGTCCCTGTACTCCTCCACCAGGTAGGCTTCCAGAATGTCGCCTTCCTTGATGTCGTTGTATTTTTCAAGTCCGATGCCGCACTCGTAGCCGCTCATGACTTCCTTGGCGTCGTCTTTTTCGCGCTTCAGCGAGGCGATGGCGTCCTCCGCGATCACGATACCGTCGCGTACCACGCGCACCTTGCAGTTACGCGACACCTTGCCGTTCAGGATATACGAGCCCGCAATGGTACCGGCGCTGGAGAGCTTGAACACGCGGCGGACCTCCGCCTTGCCCAGCTCCACCTCGCGGAACTTGGGAGCAAGCATGCCCTTGATGGCCGCCTGTACGTCCTCGATGCAGTCGTAAATGACGCTGTACATGCGCATTTCCACGTGCTCGCGCTCGGCGTGCGCCGCAGCGGAGGCGTCCGGACGGACGTGGAAACCGATGATGATCGCGTTGGAGGCGTTTGCCAGCATGACGTCGGATTCCACGATCGCGCCCACGCCGCCGTGGATCACGCGCACGCGCACCTCGTCGTTGGAAAGCTTTTCGAGGTTCTGCCGGATCGCTTCCACCGAGCCCTGCACGTCCGCCTTGACGATGATGTTCAGATCCTTCAGCTCGCCCGCCTCAAGGGTGGAGAACAGGGTGTCGAGCGTGACCTTCTTGAAGGCGTTGAACTGCTCGTCCTTGATCTTCTGCTTGCGCTGCTCCACCAGGGCGCGCGCCAGCTTCTCGTCGGAAACGGCGTCGAAGGTATCGCCCGCCATCGGGACCTCCGCAAGGCCCATGACCTCCACGGGCACGGAGGGGCCGGCCTCCTTGACCTTTTTGCCCTTGTAGTCCGTCATGACGCGGATACGGCCCACCGCCGTGCCGGCGACTACGATGTCGCCGTTTTTCAGCGTGCCGTTCTGCACCAGGAAGGTGGCGATGGGGCCCTTGCCCTTGTCAAGCCGCGCCTCGATCACAACGCCTCTGGCGGGGCGGTTCGGGTTGGCCTTGAGTTCCTTCATTTCAGCGACCAGCAGGATGGATTCCAGCAATTTGTCGATGTTCATGCCCGTCTTGGCGGATACCGGCACGCAGATCGTGTCGCCGCCCCACTCCTCGGGCAGCAGCCCGTATTCGGTCAGCTGCTGCATGATACGGTCCGGGGACGCCTCGGGCTTATCCATCTTGTTGATGGCGACGATGATGCTCACTTCCGCCGCCTTCGCGTGGTTGATCGCTTCAATGGTCTGCGGCATGATGCCGTCGTCCGCCGCCACGACCAGCACGGCGATATCCGTCGCCTTCGCACCGCGGGCGCGCATCTCGGTGAACGCCGCGTGGCCGGGGGTGTCGAGGAAGGTGATCCGGTTGCCGTCCAGGTTGACGCGGTAGGCGCCGATATGCTGCGTGATGCCGCCGGACTCCGTAGACGTGACGGAGGTGTGGCGGATCGCGTCGAGAAGCGAAGTCTTGCCGTGGTCCACGTGGCCCATGACCACCACGACCGGGCTGCGGGGCTCCAGATCGCTCTCTGCGTCCTCGGTGGCGTCGATGATACGGTCCTCGATGGTGACGACGACCTCTTTTTCGACCTTCGCGCCAAGTTCACTTGCGACGACGGCGGCGGTATCGAAGTCGATGGTCTCGTTGATGCCCGCCATAACGCCGTAGGTAAACAGCTTTTTGATGACCTCTGCCGCGGTCATTTTCAGAGAGGACGCCAGCTCCCCGACCGTGATCTCGTCGCCGATGGTGACGGTGATCTTCCGGTTGGCGCGCTCCGCCTCGATGCGCTTGAGCCGCTCCGCCTCGGTCTCCTTGCGGCGGTGCTGCGGCTTCTTGTTGTACTGCTGCGACTTCTGCTTGAGCTTCTGCTTTCTGCCGTCCGCCTCCCGCTCGGTCACGGCGGCGGAGGTCATGTTTTCATATTTCTCGTTGTACTTGTCGAGCTCCACGCCCTCGGCGCGGGTATTGACGGTCTTGCGCTCGCCCTTGGTACGCGCCTGGGGCGCGGCGTCGCCCTTGTGCTCCTTCTTTTTGAAGGGCTTGTCAAAAGGCTTCGCCTCCCCGGCGGGCTTTCTGGGCTGCGCGCCGGCGTCCGGACGCTGCGGCTGGGGACGGCGGTCACCGGGCCGGTTATCGCCCTGCACACGGCGGTCACCGGGACGGTTGTCGCCCTGCACACGGCGGTCGCCGGGGCGGTTGTCGCCCTGCACGCGGCGGTCGCCGGGGCGGTTGTCGCCCTGCACGCGGCGCTCGCCCTCTCGGCGC
>JAFRNP010000047.1 GCA_017430145.1 Clostridia bacterium | reverse complement strand
TTCGTCCGCTTTGACTGGAACGCCGGTAACACTGCCGCCGACGTCGTCGTTTTGGATCAGAACAACGGCAACGCGGAGGTCCGGTTTGCCGCGTCCATGTCCGAAGACGCCCACACCGCCACCTGCACGGCCGACGCCTACACGGTTTATACCGCCACCTACGGCGAGCACAGCGACAGCAAGACCGTCACCGTTGAAAACTCCAAGCTGCCGCACAGCTACGCGTTTGATTCCTTCATCTGGGCAGCGGACAACACCTCCGCCGATGTGAAGCTCGTCTGCGCGAACTGCCCGGCTGAAACCACGGTGGAAGCGTCCATGTCCGAAGACGCGCATACCGCCACCTGCACGGCCGACGCCTATACGGTGTATACCGCCACCTACGGTGAGCACAGCGACAGCAAGACCGTCACCGTTGAAAACTCCAAGCTGCCGCACAGCTACGCGTTTGATTCCTTCATTTGGTCTGCGGACAATACCTCCGCTGATGTGAAGCTCGTCTGCGCGAACTGCCCGGCGGAGACCACGGTGGAAGCTTCCATGTCCGAAGACGCGCATACCGCCACCTGCACGGCGGACGCCTATACGGTGTATACCGCCACCTACGGCGAGCACAGCGACAGCAAGACCATCACCGTCGCCGGTACGGCGGGGCACACCCCGGCGGCCGCCGTGACGGAGCACGAGATGCCTGCCGCCTGCACGACGGCGGGCAGCTACGATACCGTCGTCTACTGTACGGCCTGCGGAGAAGAGATCAGCCGCGAGACCCACACGGTCCCCGCCGGGCACGTTGCCGGGGCGTCTGTGACGGAGAACGAGACGCCTGCCGCCTGCACGGCAGCGGGCAGCTACGATACCGTCGTCTACTGTACGGCATGCGGCGAAGAACTGAGCCGCGAGACCCACACGGTCCCCGCAAAGGGCCACACCTGGGGCGCGTGGGAGACCGTGACGCCTGCGACCGAGGACGAAACCGGCCTTGAAAAGCGCGTCTGCGCTGCCTGCGGCGAAGAGGAGACAAGGGCCCTGCCTGCGCTGGGCGAGATCGTGACGAAGACCGTCCGGTTTATAAACATCGCCCGGATGCATTACGAGATCGACGACGAAGGCGGCGAGCCGTTCTACGTCTATAATTCCTCCGCGGTCACCTGGACCTCCGGCCGCCCGCTGCGCTTCAAAGCGGTCTGCTACTCGAACTTCACCTATGACGAGATCGTGATCTACGCCAACGGCACGGAGCTGACGCCGGACGAAGAGGGCTGGTACACGCTGCCGAAGAATAGTGAATTCGTCACCGTTACGGCGGTGGGCGCCATGACGGACGAGACGGCGCCGAAGGGCAGGCTGACCTTCTGGGAGATGCTGCTGCGTCTCATCCGGCGGATCATTTCCTTCTTCACCTCCATCGGCAGATAAAAGCGCCGAGCCTCCGAAAGACGCCGACTTTATCCGGCTGCATAATCAATGCGCCCCCGGCAGGTCAAAACCCTGCCGGGGGCGCTAAATCACAGACAAGCGAAAAGTCACTTTCAAAAACCGGGTGCGGGCGTCAGCCCGCCCGTATTTGTAACTTTGTTACTTTGATACTTTATAACTTTCTTTTTATGCTTTCCCGATCGAGCCGAACAGCTCCATCTTTTCCTTCACGGTCGCCTTGATCGCCTCAAATCCGGGGGCGAGGAGCTTTCTGGGGTCGAAGCCCTTGCCGACCAGGTCCTTGCCCTCTTCGATGTAGGCTCTCGTTGCCGCTGCGAAGGTGAGCTGGCACTCGGTGTTGACGTTTATTTTGGAAACGCCGAGGGAGATCGCCTTTTTGATCATGTCCGCCGGGATGCCCGTGCCGCCGTGCAGCACCAGCGGCATGGCGCCGGTCAGCTTCTGGATATCGTCCAGCACGTCAAAGCGCAGGCCCGCCCAGTTTGCGGGGTATTTGCCGTGGATGTTGCCGATGCCTGCCGCCAGCATGTCCACGCCCAGGTCCGCGATGCGCTTGCATTCTGCCGGGTCCGCGACCTCGCCGCCGCCGACAACGCCGTCTTCCTCGCCGCCGATGGCGCCGACCTCAGCCTCCACCGACACGCCCTTACCGTGCGCGGCGGCAATGATCTCGGTGGTCTTTTCGATATTTTCGTCAATGGGATAGTGGGAGCCGTCGAACATGACGGAGGAGAACCCCGCGTTCATGGCTTTGTATGCGCCCTCATAGGTGCCGTGGTCCAGATGCAGCGCGACCGGGACCGTGATGTTCAGGGTCTCGAGCATGCCGTTGACCATACCGACGACGGTGTTGAAGCCGCACATATATTTCCCCGCGCCCTCGCTGACGCCGAGAATGACGGGGGAGCTGAGCTCCTCGGACGTGAGAAGCACGGCCTTCGTCCATTCCAGATTGTTGATGTTGAACTGCCCGACGGCATATTTGCCGGCTTTCGCCTTGTCAAGCATTTCTTTTGCGTTGACCAACATGATAGTTACCTCCAAATCAAAATTACAATTTTCATTATAGCGTATATTTTTTAAAAATCAACAAAAAAATAGGCAATTTCCGATTTACAAAAAAATAAATATATGCTAATCTTAAAGTATTAAAGAGATAATAGGAACGGATAGAAGAAAAAGGAGCGTTTGCAGGTGTTTGGTTATGCCTCCGTCAACCCCGAAAAACTGACGCCCGCCCAGCGTCTGCGGTACCGCGCGATCTACTGCGGGCTATGCCGCAGGCTCGGGGACGTCGGCGGTATGTCCTGCCGGATGGCGCTGACCTATGATTTCGTGCTGCTGGTATTGGTACTGGCCGGCGTTACAGGGGAGGCTTTTGAAGCCTGCGACGCCCGCTGCGCCGCGCATCCCGTGCAGGCCCATCCGGAATATCGCTGCCGCTTTACGGCGTACGCCGCCGATATGGACCTGTTTCTGGCGTATGAAAAGCTGCTGGACGACAAGGCGGACGACGGCGGAATCAAGGGCGCTGCGGCGGTCCTTTATAAAAAACAGGCGGACAGGGTCGCCGCCCTTTATCCGGGCCTTTGCCGGGAAGTGCGGCAAGCGCTTAATGAAATCTACGAGGCAGAGCGGCGGGATGAGCGAAACCCCGAGATCCCCGCAAACGCCTTCGGGCGATTGCTGGGCGCGATCTTTTCCGAACCGGACGCCCCTTCAAAGGCGGCGCGGTACGACTTCGGCTTTGCGCTCGGAAAGGCGATCTATTTTCTGGACGCGGCAAACGACCTTCATGATGATTTAAGGAAACTGCGGTACAATCCGCTTGTCCGTATGGACGCCGCCGCTGTTGACGATGCGCTGGACCTGCTTCTGGGCGAAACCAAGCGGGCGCTGGACAGAATGCCCCTGCTGCAGGACCGGGATCTGTGCGAGAATATCATCCTTTCGGGCGTATGGCGGCACCGCAGACCCGCCTGACCCCTTCCGTTCTTTTGTATCTTTCCGTTATCATTCCCTGATTCGCAGTCGCCATCCCCATCCATCAAATTAATTCCTGATTCCTAACTAAAAGGAGTATTCCATGAACAAGGACCCCTACGCCGTCCTTGGCGTTCCCCGCGGGGCGTCGGAGGAGGAGATCACAAAGGCATACCGGAAGCTGGCCAAGAAGTACCATCCCGACCTGAACCCTGACGACGCGAACGCGGCGGCGAAAATGAGCGAGATCAACGCCGCCTACGACGCGATCAAAAGCGGGAACGCCGATTCTTATACCGCCGGGAGCGGCAGTACGGCCGGCAGCTACACCCGCGCCGGCAGCTACGGGTACGGCGGGTATGCCGACCCGTTTGAGGAGCTGTTCCGCCGCTATCAGCAGCGGCAGGCGCGGTATCAGGCAGGCGGGGGCGAAACGGTATTCCGGCAGGCGCGCACGCTGATTAACGCCCGGCAGTTTGCCGAGGCCGAGGCGGTTTTGCAGCAGGTGCCGGCATATGAGCGGCAGGGGGAGTGGTATTATCTCTCTGCGCTCGCCGCCGTGGGGCTCGGGAACGTGGTCACGGGGGCCGAATACGCCCGCCGCGCCGTGGAATATGAGCCGGACAACGCGGCTTACGCGTCGCTTTACGAGAGGATCAGAAACGTGGGCGGCGAATACCGGCAGCAGAGCGAGGCCTACGGGCGGGGACGGCGTTTAGGCGGACTTTTCCGCAGCCCCTGTTTCTGGTTCTGCGCCGCAAATATGATCTGCGAAGCCGTCGGCTGCCTGACGAACGGCGGACAGGGTTCCGGGAACGCCGGAAACGGCGGGTATTATCCGTATTTCTTCTGCTGCTGACGGCGGCAAACCCAGAAAGGAGGCGCGGCGCCAGCCGCTGAAAGTATGGGAAACAGGTTTTTTGAATTTATGCGCGGCCGTTACGGGTTTGACGCGTTCGGCAGATTTCTTTTGATCGCGTCCTTCGTGCTCTCGCTGATCGGTGGCGGGTTCCGGATCTTCAACATGCCGCGTATCTATTATCTGTTCTGGGCTCTGAACACGGCGGGATATATTTTTGCCGTGTACCGGATCCTGTCGCGCAATATCCTGCGCAGGGAGGCGGAAAACCAATGGTACCTGCGCCGGCGCGAGCGGGTCATGCCGCACATCGACCGCTTTACGAAAAGCCATTTTGACAGGGATTATCTGTATAAGGTCTGCCCGTTCTGCCACACAAAGCTGCGCCTGAGGCGTGTGCGCGGCAAGCATACCACCCGCTGCCCGAAGTGCGGAAGCCAGTTTAAGCTCAGGGTATACTGGGGACCGTTGGAATAGACGTGTTCAGGCTTCATTTACGCACCGGCCTCAAAATAAACGGCTGTTGACAGGGAAGAAAAAGAATCAGGAGTAAGTATGGACGATTACCGCGCTGTTTTGGATTAGTGGCGGAAAAAGCAGATCGCCGACGCAGCGTTGCTTGCCCAGACGCTGAACGGGCAGAGCATCGCGTTTGCCTACCATTCCGGAAAAATCGAAAATGAGAATATTACCTACCACGATACCCGGGAGATCTTTGAGCGGGACGCGGTCAGTGGGTATACGGGCGATCTCAGGACGTTGTTCGAGATCCGCAACGCAAAGGAGGCGTACGAAAGCTTTCTGAACGCCTTTGACGAGCGGCTCCCGCTGGACGAAGCGTTGGTCTGTCGGTTCCAGAAGCTTTTGACCCGCAATACCTGCGACGCCCGCCGATGGCAATTGGGAGAGCGCCCCGGAACGTACAAGCTGCACGATTACGTTACCGGCAGGCAGGAGATCGGCGCGCCGCCCCCGGACGTTGAAGAAGAGATGCAGGAGCTTCTCGCGGATATTGCGGATTTCCCGGCGGAGAAGGCCCTGACAGCCGCCGCGTTTTTTCACGCGAAATTTGAAAATATCCACCCCTTTGCCGACGGCAACGGCAGAACGGGAAGGCTTGCCATGAACTATCTGCTGGTCCTGCACGGGCACCCGCCGGTCACCGTTTTTGAAGAGGACCGCCGCGGATATTACGATGCGCTTGAAGCGTGGGATCTCAGTCAGGATCTGCAGCCGCTGATCGGCTTTTTGCAGGCCGAGACCGTGAAAACGTGGATCAAACACGTAAAAACAGCAGAATAAAACCTTCAGCCGCCCCCCGTCACCGATTTTATTATTATACGCATAATCTGTAATCAAGCGCGCAGCGCTTCCGGTTTTTATCTTCCATCTTTTATCATTTCTCTTTTCACGTCCGTCTTCTCTCTGCATATACTGTTTCTGAAAAGCATTTTTCGGAAACGGAGGCGGTCGCTTTGGCGATCTTCGGTATAGACGTTTCCCGGTATCAGGGAGATTTTGATTTTGCGCGCGCCGCAGGCGAGGGCGTGCGGTTTGCCGTTCTCAAGGGCGGCGGCGGAAACGCGGGGTATTACGTGGATTCCGCGTTCGTCCGCAATTACGGCAGGGCAAAGGCGCTGGGCCTGCCGGTGGGGGTCTACTGGTACTCCCGCGCGCTGTCGGCGGCGTCGGCAAAGGCGGAGGCGGACTGGTGCTATGAAAACATACTGACGGGCAGGCAGTTTGAGCTGCCCGTATATATCGACGTGGAGGAGAGCGCCATGCTGTCCCTCGGGCGGCGGGCGCTGACCGACGTGATCAGAACCTGGTGCGATACGCTTGAAAAGCGCGGGTATTTCGTGGGGATCTACTCCTCTTACTCGTTCTTCCGCGACTGTATGTACGACGAAGAGCTGCAGGATTATACCCACTGGGTCGCCCAGTGGTCCTCCCGGTGCGATTATACGAAAGCCACCCTCGGGATGTGGCAGTTCGGCGGCGAGACCAACGTTCTGCGGCCCAACACCGTGGCGGGCGTGGTGTGCGATCAGGATTATATGTACGTGGATTTTCCCGCGATCATCAAAGGCGCGGGGCTCAACGGTTTCGGTACGGTAAACGAAGACAAAACGCTTTACCGGGTGCAGATCGGCGCATTTTATTCCAAAGCAAACGCCGAAGCCTACGCCGAAAGCGCGCGGGCGAAGGGGTTCCCGGCGATCGTGGTCCCGAGTGAAGAATAAGGCGGGTAGTGAAGAATAAGCCGCGTAGTGAAGAATAAGGCGCGTAGGCTGCCGGATGGACGAAAAACAAACAATTCATTAACAATTGCCTTTTAGAAAGGGGACGTATACATGAGCGACAACTCAATTTTCCTTGTCGGTTCCGCGCATCTGGACCCGATCTGGCTCTGGCGCTGGCAGGAGGGCTGCGGCGAGGTGCTGCAGACGTTCAGAAGCGCTTTGGACCGGCTGAACGAATACGACGACTTTATTTTCACCTGCTCCTCCGCCGCCTACTACAAATGGGTGGAGGAGATCGCGCCCGATATGTTTGCCGAGATCGTGCAGCGCGTAAAAGAGGGGCGCTGGGTGCCGGTCAACGGCTGGTGGGTGCAGCCCGACTGCAATATGCCCTCCGGAGAGTCCTTCGCGCGGCACGCCCTGTATTCCCAGCGGTTTTACCTGGAAAAATTCGGCAGGATCTGCAAAACGGGCTATAACGTGGATTCCTTCGGGCACGCGGGCACACTGCCGCAGCTTCTGAAGCTGGGCGGCATGGACAGCTACGTCATGATGCGCCCCATGGAAAACGAGAACGCCGCGATCCCGGACGTGTTTATGTGGGAGAGCCCCGACGGCACGCGGGTGCCGACGTTCAAGATCCCCGAGGCGTACACCGCCAGCGGAAAGGAATGCATCGACGGGCGGCTGAAACTCGCCGAAGAAAACGTCAGACGGCTCGGCTGCGGCGTGATGCTGTTTTACGGCGTGGGCAACCACGGCGGCGGCCCCACCCGCGGCGACATAGAATATATGCGCGCCCTTCAAAAGAGCGGCGAACACCCCGGCATGGTCTTCGCTTCGCCCGATACCTATTACGAAGCGCTGAAAGACGCAGCAAAGGACCTGCCCGTGTGGGCGGACGACCTGCAGCACCACGCCAGCGGCTGCTACTCCGCCACCTCGCTTGTGAAAATGCTTAACCGGCGGTGTGAAAACAGCCTGTATACGGCGGAGGCGTTCAACTACGTTGCCGGTAAGATCGCCGGCATGGGCGATAAACACGGGGCGCTTCGCGAGGCGTGGCAGGACGTGCTGTTCAACCAGTTCCACGATATTCTGTGCGGTTGCTCCATCATGGAGGCGTACGACGACGTGCGGGATTCCGCCGGGCACGCTCTGACCGTCGCCGACCGCGTCACCAACGAGGCGCTGCTGCGCATCGCCCGCCGGGTGGATACCTGGGTGGAGGGCGTCTCCGACCCGGTGTGCGAGGTGCGCCACCAGGATACCGAGCGGTTCGAGCGCCCGCTGGTGGTGTTCAACCCCCTGCCGTTCCCGGTAAAAACGGCGGTGCGGGCGCTGAACGCCTCCAAATGGGTCAAAGACGCCGACGGAAACTTTGTGCCCGCACAAAACGTGCGGTCCTCCCGTTCCAACGATTCCCACGCCGACACCGTGTTCATCGCCGATCTGCCTGCGCTCGGCTACGCCACCTACTGGCGGATGCACGAGGGCAGCATGAAGCGTGTGCGGCGCTCCGGCGAGACCCACGTGATCGGCAGGATGCTGACCCGCGCCGTGAGCCTTGAAAACGAGCGCCTGCGGGTACTGATCTCCGCCGAAAACGGCGGGATCGTATCGCTTTACAACAAGGCGGAGAACTACGATTACGCCGCCTGGGACCGCCCGCTGGCCGTCCCCACGGTCATCGACGACGAGACCAGCGACACCTGGGCGCACAACGTGTTCACCTTCCATAAAATAAAGGGCGTCATGCGGCTGGAGAGCATAGAGCTGATCGAAGCGGGCGCGGCGCGCGCCGTGGCGCGTACCCGGCACGTCTTCGGCGACAGCTATCTGGTGCAGGATTTCATTTTGTCCGCCGACGACCCGGTGCTGCGCGTCAAGTGCAAGGCGAACTGGCGCGAAAAATACACGCTGCTGAAAACCGCATTCCCCATGGCAGGCGAGGCACACGAAAACGTGTGCGAGATCCCGGCGGGCGCCATCCGCCGCCCCGCCAACGGGGAGGAGGAGCCGCACCAGCGCTATACGAGCGTGGTATTCCGCGACGGCGGAGAAACGCACACGCTGGCGCTCCTGAACGACAGCAAGTATTCCTACGACTGCCCCGGCGGCGAACTGCGCCTGACGCTTCTCCGCAACGTGATCTTTGCCGACCATTACTCCGATCGGCCCGCGGCGGAATTCAACTTTACGGACGAGGGCGTCCAGCGGTTCGAGTACGGCGTCACCGCCGCCCCCGGCGACGCGGACACCGGCGTCCTCACGCGCCTGGCGGCGCAGTTTAACCTGCGTCCGTTGGTGATCCCCGAAAGCTTTCACAAGGGCGACCTGCCGCAAAGACAGGGCTTTATAGACGTGGACGCGGACAACGTTCTGCTAACCGCCCTGAAAACCTGCGAGGACGGCTCCGGCGACACGGTCCTGCGCCTGTACGAGACCGCCGGACAAGCGTCAGAGGTCACCGTTACCTGCGCCGGCGTCCCCGCCCCCCTGAAGGCGGCGTTCGGAAAGTTTGAGATCAAGACCTTCCGGTTTGACGGGGAGAAGTGGAGAGAGACGGACTTTATTGAAAGATGAAAATAAAAGATAAAAATCAAGGGCCGCGCCCCTGATTATGGAAGAATTGATGCGTTTCAGGAGGTGAAGCCGAGTGAATAAAACCGATCCGTCTCTACCGATCCGCTCTTCCGCGGCTGAGTGCCTGACGTATGTCGCCTGCGTCGGAGACGAAACGAGCACGTTTGAAATGCGTTACGCGGATGAGAATATCTGGTTGACGCAGCGCATGATGGCTGACTTGTATGATGTGGACGTCAGAACAATCAATTACCATGTCAAAAAGATTTTCAAGGACAGCGAATTGCAGGAGGATTCAGTTATCCGAAAATTTCGGATAACTGCCGAAGATGGGAAAACCTATAATACAAACCATTATTCGCTTGAAATGATCATTGCCGTAGGCTTTAAGGTGAATTCCGAGCGTGCGGTTCAGTTCCGTAAATGGGTAAATCAGATTGCGAAGGAATACACCATTAAGGGCTGGGTTATGGACGTTGAACGGCTCAAACAGGGGACGTATTTGACGGAAAAGTATTTTGCGGGCGGTCATGCCCGCCCCTGCGGCGTTGATTTTAGTAGGTTTGTGAAAACAACTGGTCTCCATATGTAATCGGGGGCGGTTTAATATCTTTCATGGGAACCGTTAAAAACATGTGATTCTTATCAGAAGGAGAATGCCGTTCTCCTGCCGTAGGGGCGGGCCTTGACCGCCCGCCGCCTTACGATCAGATGCCGTGACCCGGTGATAATATTTGTTTTTTTTACGGATGCTGATCATTCTCTGATTCGCTTGTTCGTATAGTTTGCGTTTTGCGGGCGGTCATGCCCGCCCCTACGGCGTTGGTTTTTCGTTCCTGCGCAAAAGGAAGGCAGACGGTCTGTTTTACGTTCCGGCGGACCGGTTGCTGACAATTATTTCCGTTTTTCCGCCGGGCGCATCTGGGCGGCGCAATCGTAAAGGCGTCTATAATCAACGCCGCGATGCGCGGCGTTCCACATTTCATAACTATCATATCTTTCATAACTTTCAAAACTTTTTTAATCAGCAAAAGGAGGTTTTCCCATGTTCCAACGTATCTACCAAAAATCCGACGTGCTCAATAATTTTGACGTGTATCCCATCGTGATCCCGGCGGGAAAAGAGACGCAGATCCATTTGCGTTCCCTCGGCGGGCGCGTGGTGTTTCAGCCCGATACCGAATATCAGATGACGGTCTGCGCCCTGGACGGCGGCGATCCCGACGATTTTCCGGCGAGCGGTGATTTTCGGGACCTGACGGCGCGCACAGACGCCGAGGGCGCGTTCTGCTTTCCGTGGACCTTCGACAGCGAGCAGGAGTATTTTATCCGCGTGTTCGACCCCGCAAACCGGGGCAAGATGCTGGCGCAGGTCTCCGTGTACTGTGTGGAAGGGGAGCTTAAAAAGCGCTATCCCTTCATCGGCGACCTGCATATGCATACCACCGGCTCCGACGGCAATCAGGCGCCGGCGGTGGTCTGCGCCAACTACCGCAAGTACGGCTACGACTTCACGGTCATCAGCGACCACAGGCGGTACTATCCGTCGCTGCAGGCGATCGAAGCCTACAGGGACGTGCCGATCGAGCTGAACATCGTCCCCGGCGAAGAGGTCCATCTGCCCCGGGTGCACGGGCAGGTCAACGACGCGCATATCGTCAACTTCGGCGGCGAGTATTCCATAAACGCGCTGGTGGAGGACGTGGCGGTCCGGACGGACGGCAGGGACCTGAAGGTGCGCGCCATCCGCGAAAACGACGTGCCCGATATCATGACCATTGAAGAGTTCGAAGAGAAAATGACGGCGCTGGCGGCTGAGATCCAGGTGCCCGAAAAGGTGGACGCGCTGCCCGCCGCCATGTGCAAATGGGCGTTTGACGAGATCCGGAAAGCCGGCGGCCTTGCGATCTTCCCGCATCCCAACTGGCGGCCCAACGTCTACCACGTGCCGGAGGTGTTCGTCGATTACCTGATGGATAACCGCCTGTTCGACGCCTTTGAGGTGCTGGGCGGCGAGAATTATTACGAGCATAACGGCTTCCAGACCGCCCGTTACTACGACCAGTGCGCCAAGGGCAACCGGATGCCGATCGTGGGCAGCACGGACAGCCACTCCTCAAACCTGGAGACCAACCGCAACGGGTACATCTGCTCCACCATCATCTTTTCGCCCGAAAACGAGCGCAAGGCGCTGATCCGATCGGTCAAGGACTACTATTCCGTGGCGGTGGACACCATCAGCGCGGAGTTCCGGCTGGTGGGCGAGATGCGGCTGGTGCGCTACGCCTGCTTCCTGCTCAAAAACTACTATCCCTTGCACGACGAGCTGTGCTACGAAGAGGGCAGGGCTATGAAGCAGTACGTCACCGGCGCCGCCGCCGAACGCGAGGAGGCGGCAAGGACCCTCGCCGCGATCCATGGCCGCGTCAAGCGCCACAGGGAGAAGTATTTTGCGTTCTGACCCGACGGCGCCCTGCCGGACAGCGTCAACATCTTAAGGCGGTGTCCGAAAGCCTTCCCCCACGTTAATGCCAATAACAGCTTTGCAAACGACGAGAATATGCTTTATTTCAAAATGAAACACAACAAAAGGAAAATCTACATCTTTGGCAGCGTTGCGGGCGGTCGATGCCCGCCCCTACGGCGCGAAAATTTTTTGTCGTTGTACCAAGGTCAGAAAACCGGTCGATATTGTGCTTTTACGTCTTAAGTTGTTGACAATGCCGGCCAAGGGGAGAGAGAAATGAAAAAACGAAACTTCTTTAACAGCCTGCCCGCTATGATCGTCAGCGCGCCGAATATCGTGCTGCCGGACCGCACGCAGGATACCTGCCGCCGGTTCGTGTTCGCGGCGGACCTGCACACGGACGCGGACCCCTACCGGGACCGCAGCGACGTGCTGCGCCTGGCGCTTTCCGGGATCACGAAAAACGTCCCCTGGGCGGACGGGCTGATTCTGGCGGGGGATATCACCAACTGCGGCGACGAGAAGGAGTATGCCCTTCTGGAGCGGTTGTGCCTTGCCTACGTACGCGCAAGAAACGTTCTGCCCGAAATGGGGAACCACGACGCCTGGCACCACTCCGACGACCCGGACCACGAAAAGGCGAGCCGCTGTTTCCGGCAGTTCGCCGCCTTCTGCAACCGGCCCATCGCCGCGAATTACTACGACGCCGCGGTGGGGGATTGCCGTTTTATCATGACCGGCAGCGAACGCGCGCTTGAAAATGAGGCGTATCTCAGCGACGTACAGCTGGGGTGGGTCGCGGACGTCCTTGCCGACGCCGTCGAAAAGGGGCAGCATATCTTTGTGGTCTGCCACCAGCCGCTGAACGGCACGCACGGCGTCGGGGAGCGGATGTGGCCCGAAGGGGAGCTCATGGCGCAGGGCGAAAGGCTCAAGTCCATGGTATTCGCCGCCGCCGAAAAAAGCAGCCGCCCGGTGTTTTTCGTCAGCGGGCACCTGCACAAAATGGGCGAAAATACGGTCGAACGCCCGCGCGGGAACCTGTTCCTGTTAAACCTGCCGAGCCTGGAATACGAGTCAGACGAGACCTACGGCGCGGGGATCGGGTTTATCCTGAAGGAATACTACGACTATATGCGGCTTTCCGCCTTCGATTTTATCCGGCAGCGCAAGGTGCCCGGTTTCGACCTTGAGATCCGGTGGAAGGCGACGCCCGCCGGCTTTCCCGGTTGACTGCAGACCTGCGCGAGCCGGCCGGGATCTGCCCGTCGACAATAACCAATTCCTGAGGAGTTTTTTAACGTATGCTGAGAAAAAAAATATCCGCCGCTGCGCTTGCCGCTCTGCTGGTGCTGGAAGGGAGCTTCGCTTTTGTCCCGGCGCAGGCTGTACGCGAAGAGGAGACAGACCCGCCCCTGTTGTGGGATGATGACGTTTGTCCCCGCGGCGACGTGGTCCGTGACGACGTGCTTTTGGCGGAGGACGCACGCCTGATCTTGCGCGCAAGCGTCGATCTGGAGACGTTTTCCCCCGAGACAGCGCTGCTTGCCGACGTGGACAACGACGGCGCCGTTACCGCTTCCGACGCGCGCTTCGTGCTGCGTATGTCCGTGAGTCTGGAGCCGCTGTTCTCTCACGTCCCCGGCCCGCCCGCCACGATAGAAGCCGCGCAGGTATGCCTTGTCTGCGGAAAGGAGCTTGCGCCGAAGCTGCCCGATCCCTATCAGTATACGAAGAACGGCTTCCGTATAGAGGAAAAGGACGGGATCACGTACATCGACGGCGTGATGGTCGTCAATAAAACCTACAGCCTGCCTGCGAGCTATGCGCCCGGCGATCTGCATCAGGATTGTTACGACGCGTTTTACCGGATGGCTGCCGCCGCGAGACGGCAGGGCCTGTCGCTGTATATCGCCTCCGGGTACCGGTCCTATGCGCTGCAGCAAAGCCTGTTTACGCGCTACTGCAACCGCGACGGCGTCGCCGCCGCCGAGCGCTATTCCGCGCGGCCCGGGTTCTCCGAGCACCAGTCCGGCTATGCCATCGACCTCAACAGCATCACGAACTCGTTTGCGAACACAAGCGAAGGCAGATGGGTGGCCGCGCACTGCTGGGAGTACGGCTTTATCCTCCGCTATCCCAAGGGGAAGGAGTGGGCGACCGGCTATATGTACGAGCCGTGGCACATCCGCTACGTGGGCACGGATCTCTCCCTGACGCTGCGCGACAACGGCCTGACGCTGGAGGAATACTTCGGTATCACCTCCATCTACCCGTGGGATCTGTGAGCCCGGCTGTACGGCAGATAAGCAGGTTTTGCGCAGGCGAAGGCATAAAAAAATCCCGCTGCGATTGCAGTGGGTTTTTTTGTTCCCCAAATAAGCGCGCCGCTGCGGCTATGTTATCCCTGATCTGCGCCGTCCTTGCAGCGTTTTAGTGCCGGGTCTGCGCGGATCCGCCCGGAACGGCAGCCAGTTTTTTTGGTTCCTTTGCCGCCGCTTTTTCCGGCGTTTATGACTGCTCAAGCGCCTGTACCGCCTTTTCGAGCTCGCCTTTTGTCAGAAAGGCGTTGAGCGCCTTCAAAAAGGTCGCGCCGCACAGCCGCTGCGGCAGCCCCAGTTCTTTTAATAGCCTGCGGCGTTTTTCCGCGCTGTTTTCTTTTCCCGAAAGACCCAGCCGGTACAGGTCCGCCGTCGTGACGGGTGCGGCGGGCGCGGCGCCGGACTCCGAAAAAACGCCGGAGCGGCGCAGCGCATCTTCCAACACGGCGGCGTCCATGGCCTCCACGCCGAGCTTGCCCTCCTTGCCGGGCTGCGCTTTGCGTCCCTCTTTGCCGTAGACGTCCGGGATGTACGCCTGCAATACGTCGGCGTTTTTGACGATATCGGTGACAAAGTGGCGGATCCGAAAGCCCGCGGCGTCGGAATCGGTCAGGATCAGCAGCCCGCGGGTCTGTGCCAGCGTTTTCAGAAACCGCTGCAGCTCCTTATCCGAAAAGATCCCGAAGCCGTCGGTGGTCAGGATCAGCGCGTCCGTCACGGCGGACAGCCGGATCTTGTCGTATTTGCCTTCTACAATGATCACGCGGTCGGTGTGGAACATAATTCTCCTAAGTTCTGCAGTAATAAAAATACATGAGAAAAAAAGTATCAAAGTATGAAAGTATCAAAGCAACAAATTCGGAAGGGCTTTGCCCCTGATAATAAAACGCGGGTTCTATGATCGGGTGCGGGTGTCCCGCCCTTATTTGTAACTTTGTATCTTTTTAACTTTGTAACTTTGTTATTCCAGCGCTCCCGCCAGCGTCGCCAGCAGCCCGGTCAGCAGCGTCTCGGGGTCCACGGCGCTGCTTTTGCTTTTGACGTCGGCGTCGGTCAGGATCTCAACGGAGCGCCGGATCTGCGGCAGCGTACAGCGCCGGGCAAAGGGCGCGAGCTTTGAAAAGGTATAATTGTAGTTGCCCTTGTATCCGAAGGCGTCGGCAAAGCTGTCGGGGGTGTAGTCCTCGGCTTTTGCGGTCATGTAGCGGTAGAGGTTTACGTATGTAAGCCCCAGCGCCCCGATAATGGGCTGTACGGGCGTTTTCTGCCGCAGCAGTTCCTTTACCAGATCGAACGCCCGCTGGGTGTTGCCGCCCAAAATAGCGGCGCTGACGTCAAAAACCGAGGCGGTGACGCTTTTGACGGCGACGGCGTCGATCATCTCCTTCGTGATCGGCTGCCCGTCGGCATAGGCGCACAGCTTGTTGAATTCGTTGAGCAGATTGGTGATATCGTCGCCGACGACGCTTACAAGCTCGTCCGCCAGCTCCGGAGAAATGGAGGTCCCGCGGGATTTTGCGCCCCGTATGAGCATCTGACGGGTCTTTGCAGGGGTTCGGCGGGTCAGCTCCGCCGCCGCGCCCAGCTCCTCAAACCGGCGGATCAGCGGCAGCCATTTGGAATCCTCCTTGTTTTTTGCGGAGAAAACCAGCTTCGTATACAGCAGGATCAGCACGGTGGTGTCGGGCACGTCTGCAAGCGCCTCCAGAAACGCCGCCGCATCCGCCTTGTTCATCTGGTGGAACGGCAGGTTTTTGATCAGAATACATCTTTTTTCGCTCATGGCGGGGAGAAGCTGGGCCGTTTCAAGGATCTCGCCGAGGTCCGCGTCGTCCCCCTCGTAGACGTGAAAGTTGAACACCTTCAGGGCGCCGTCCACCGTCAGCGCCGTCAGCTTGTCCGCGTAAAAGGCGCTGAGATAGTTTTCTTCACCGTACAACAGCCACATATGGGGCAGGTTTCCGCTTTTGATCACGGCGGAAAGCCGCTCTTCATCCATCGGCATTTCTTTCACTCCTCATCTGAAAAAATATGTTTTCTTTAAAATATTTTTTCGCTTCGGTCAGGTCCATCGCCTCCGGCCGGTGCGCGTCGCTGCCGACGAAAAAGCGCGCGCCGACCTCCAGGCCCGTCCGGTAATACCGGCGCAGAAAGCCCGCGTAGTCCGCAAAAAGCGTGGTGTTCAGCTCCCACATGACGCCTCTGTTTTTGCCCAGCTCCATCAGGTCGCCGATCTCGTTGTCGGTGAACAGGTCCGTGATGCAGCCCTTCGTAAAGGGGAGCACGTCCTCAAATTCCCGCACGATATACTTGTCCGCAAAGGGGTGCGCCAGCGCGTCGGCTTTCCCGGAGCGGATCACGGTTTTAAGGACCTGCAGGCAGTGCCGTTTGTAGCCCTCGGCGCTCTGGTCCTCCGGCTGCTCCCAGCCGCGCATATGGTAGTGGTTGTGGGCGTACATATAAAAGTCGAGCTTTGGCGCTGCATTTGCATATTGCAGCGTATATTTATGTACGCCGTATGCGGAAAGTTCCGCCCCCAAAAGAACTTCAACGTCGGTATCCAGCGCCGCCAGCTCGCGGCGCAGCAGCGGGAGATTATGAAAGAGCTTCGGCGTCTCATAGGGGTGGATGTGGTCGGTGACGGCGATGCGCCTGAGCCCCAGCTTTTCCGCCTGCCGCACAACGGCAGTAAGCGTACTGTCCCGCCCGCCGCAGCGGGAGAGATTGGTGTGGATGTGCAGGTTTTCGGAAAAGAGCGCGTCGAGTGCGTCGTTTGACATGGAAGCTCCTCGCTGAAAAAAGTTAAAAAAGTTAATAAAGTTAATAAACTCAACTTTCCCATACAGAAAGGAACGAAATGCTGCTAAGGTTGGATTCTGGAATTAAGCCCTCCCTTTTTGCCATGTAGCACGGCGCACCTGCGCCGTTCATGCCATCGGCAGATATAGGATATCCGCCGCAGGCGGCACAGCTTTAAAAACGTTCAAATGATACCCCTCAATAAAAGGGGAAACTGTGCGGGTGCGTCGTGCTGCAGAATGGTGCTGCCTACGGCAGATAGTATGATCCTCGCCGGAAGGGCGAAAACGGCGCAGGTGCGCCGTGCTACAAAACGAATGGAAAGGTCTTTGTCCTAAACAGTCAGGCTTACTGTTCTAAAGGTACATTTCTATGTGGGAAAGTTGAGTTTTTTACTTTTATAACTTTGCATCAGCAAGCGCTTTCGCCACTTCCTCCAGCCCCTCGATCGGCGTTTGTCCCGGCAGCATGCGCACCGCGTAAAACGGGGTCTTGCCGGTGACGTTGACCGTCACGCGGCCTTTTAATACGGCAAGCTTTGCAAAAATGGCGTGGTCGATCTTCGGGATATGCAGCAGCAGGCGCTGCCCGAGCTGGGTGATCTCGGTGATGCCGTTGTCCGCCGCCGCGTTTTTGAGCAGCGCCACGCGGATAAGCCCCGTCACGCTCTCGGGCGGGTCGCCGTAACGGTCGATCAGCTCGTCGGTCACGTCCATGGCGTCGTCGGGGGTATGGATATCCGCGATGCGCTTGTAGATCGCGATGCGCTGCGGGTAGCTGGTAATATAGTCGTCCGGGATATAGGCGTTGATCTGCAGATCCACAAGGCATTCGCGCTTCGGCGCCAGTTTTTTGTCGCCCTTCAGGGCGGCGACCGCTTCAGTCAGCATCTGGATATACAGGTCGTAGCCGACTTCCGCGATATGCCCGTGCTGCTGGGCGCCCAGCAGGTTCCCTGCGCCCCGGATCTCCATGTCGCGCATGGCGATCTTGAAGCCCGCGCCGAACTGGGTGAACTCCCGGATGGCGGAAAGCCGCTTGTCGGCGATCTCGGACAGCTCCTTGCCGGGATGGAAGGTCATATACGCCACCGCGCGCCGGGCGGACCTGCCCACGCGCCCGCGCAGCTGGTGGAGCTGTGCGAGCCCCATGCGGTCGGCGTTTTCGATGATCAGGGTGTTTACGTTTGCCACGTCCACGCCGGTCTCGATGATCGTTGTGCACACAAGGATGTCGATCTCGCCCTCCAGCACGCCGCGCCACACGCCCGAAAGCTGGGCTTCGGTCATTTTTCCGTGGGCGATCCCGATGCGGGCGTCCGGGAACAGTTTCCGGATCCCGGCGGCGGTATCGTCGATATCGTCGATGCGGTTGTGCAGGTAGTATACCTGTCCGCCGCGGCGCAGCTCTTTAGCGATTGCAGGCTCCAGTATGGACCAGTCGTGTTCCACCACGTAGGTCTGTACCGGGTGCCGGTCCAGCGGAGCCTCTTCAATGACGGACAGGTCGCGGATGCCCATCATGGCAAAGTTCAGGGTCCGCGGGATCGGCGTCGCCGACAGGGTCAGCACGTCCACGCCCGGGAATTTTTCTTTGAGCTTTTCCTTCTGTTCCACGCCGAAGCGCTGTTCCTCGTCCACGATCAGAAGCCCCAGGTCCTTGAATTCCACGTCTTTGGAAATGATCCGGTGGGTGCCCACGAGGATATCCACGCCGCCGCTTTTTACAAAGGCGAGGGTGCTTTTCTGTTCCTTGTGGCTGCGAAAGCGGCTGAGCATATCCACGTTGACCGGGAATCCCTCCATCCGGTGCCGGATCGTGCGGTAGTGCTGCAGCGCGAGGATCGTGGTGGGGACGAGGATCGCCACCTGCTTGCCGTCGCACACCGCCTTGAACGCCGCGCGCAGCGCGACCTCGGTCTTGCCGAAGCCCACGTCCCCGCACAGAAGCCGGTCCATGGGGCAGTGCTTCTCCATATCCGCCTTGATCTCCGCGATACAGCGGAGCTGGTCCTCGGTCTCGTCGTACTCAAAGCGCCGCTCAAAGTCGTTTTGCATGTCGATGTCCGGCGAGAAAGCGAAGCCCGCCGAATTCTGCCGCTCGGCGTAGATACGGATCAGCTTTTCGGCGATATCCTTTACGGCCCCGCGCACGCGGGTCTTCGTGCGCTCCCAGTCGCCGGAGCCGAGGCGGTTGAGCTTGATCGCCTTCGCGCCCTCCTCGTGGGGGCCGATGTAGCGCGTGACGCGCTCCAGCTTCGTGACCGGCACGTACAATACGTCGCCCTTCGCGTAACGGATCTTCAGGTAGTCCTTGATCACGTGGTCGGTCTCTTTTTTCTCAATGCCGTCAAACACGCCGATGCCGTGGGTGACGTGCACCACGTAGTCGCCGGGCTGCAGCTCGTCGAGGGACTGGAAGGCGCCCGGGTCCTTTTTGACCCGTACGCTTTTGCGCCGCGCGGCAAGCGCGTCCGTACCGAAGGTGACCACGGTGACCTTGCCGCCGGGGTAGTCGACGCCGCCGGAAATGCCGCCGGGCAGCAGGTTTACCCAGCCCTTCTGGAAGAGTCCCGGCACTTTGGCGTGGTACACCGCCGGGATCCCGTCGGAAACGAGGGTGTCCGTCAGGTTTTTTGCCGCTTTTTCGGTGCCGGCGAATACCACGGCGGTGTATTTCTGCCTGAGCGCCGGCTCCAGATCCTCCCGCAGAAACCGGTAGGAGCCGTCCCAGCGGGAGAGTTGGTTGATGCTGTAGTTGACAAGCTCCTTCACCGGGGTGTCAAAGCTGCCCCGGGCAAAGTTGTCCATATAGACCGTCCGGCGTTCTTCGTACAGGGCCGTCAGCGCCGCAAAATCGATGCCGAACGTCTCAAGCCCCCGGCATAAAGCGCCGTCCAGAAACGCCTCGCGGATCTCCTCGTTCATGAGCTTTGCGGCGCCGACCGCGTGCTCTTTCACGGCTGCGGAATCGCACACCACCAGAAATGCGTCGGGCAGATAATCGAAAACGGTCGTCATCTCCCGGTATACCACCGGCATGTATTTGTCCATCGCGCCCGGGATCACGCCGCTTTCCAGCAGGTCCGCGTCCCGGTCAAGGTTCTGCCGCGCTTCGTCTGCGGCCTTTCCTCTCAGACCTTTTTTCAGCGCCCTTAGCTGGACGGCGAGCGCGCCGGGGTCGTCAAACAGGACCTCCGAGCACGGGGCGACGGTGACTTCGCCGACGAAATCGGTGCGCCGCTGGGAGACCGTGTCAAAATAACTGATGGTGTCGATATCGTCGCCGTAAAACTCGATGCGTACGGGCTGGGGGCTGTTGGTGGGATAGACGTCGAGGATCCCGCCGCGCTGAGAAAACTGCCCGGCGCCCTCCACGAGCTGAGCAGGGGAGTAGCCTGCCGACAAAAGCCTTGCGACGATAACGGCGGGCGGCAGGGTCTGCCATTTTTTCAGCGTAAAGGTGCGCTGTCTGAGAACGTCCGGCGGCAGCGTGCGCAGAAGGGCGGCCTCAACGCTTGCAACCAGCACCTGCGCCTTGCCGGTGATGATATTTGCCAGCGCCCCGATGCGCTTTTGTTCGTATTCCTTGGAGCTGCTTTCGGCGCTGCGGAAATTGAGGTCCCTTGCGGGCAGCAAAACGGCGTTTGTACCGAAGGCGCAAAGGTCCTGCCGGCAGCGCATGGCGGCGGCCTCATCCGGCAGCAGCACAACAGCGCCGCGCGAGAAGGTCTCGCACAGCGTATGGATCAGCAGATGCTTTGTGGCAGGCGGCAGCCCCAGCGCGCCGAAGGGGAACCTTTCCCGCTCGACCGCGTATTTCACGGAGGCAAATTCCGGCCCGCTTTTCAAAAGTTCAGAGAAACAAGACATGCCGGTTTTCAAAAGTAAGAAAGTAAAAAAGTAAGAAAGTAACAAATTCGGAACGCCGCGTTTGCGCGGCGTTGATGATAAGAAGCTGACGAAAGTATAGAACCGGTTTCTACGATCAAGCGCGTCAGCGCTTCCTTATTTGTTACTTTGTATCTTTGTTACTTTGTTACTTTGTTTTCAGTTCTTTGTAAAAATACGGATCTACCCGTTATACTTATTCATCGCTTCCTGCGTCTTTCCGTCCACGATCAGGGCGACGGCTTCGGCGGCGCGTTCGCAGGATTCCCGGATCGTCTGCAGGTCGGCTTTGGAAAAGCTTTCAAGCACGTGGTCCTTCAGGTCCTCGTCCGGGTCGGCGCGCTCGCCGACGCCGATCTTGATGCGGGGGAATACGTCGGAGTTCAGCTGGTAGATGATGCTCTTGATCCCGTTATGCCCGCCGGCGGAGCCCTTTTCGCGGATGCGCAGCCGCCCCGTGGACAGGGAGATGTCGTCGTAGATCACCAGCACCTTTTCGGACGGGATCTTATAAAACGCCGCCGCTTCGCCCACGGCGTTGCCCGACAGGTTCATAAAGGTCTGGGGCTTCATGAACAGGCAGATATGGCCGTTTACGTCCGCAAGGCCAGTCAGCGCGTGGAACCTTAAGCGCGTGACCGGGCAGCGGTATGTGTTCGACAGCACGTCCATGCACAGAAAGCCCGTGTTATGGCGGGAGTATTCATATTGCTTGCCCGGGTTCCCGAGCCCCGCCACGATAAATTCCGGCTTGCCGGAAACGGGGGGAGGGGCGGGCGCTTTTTTCTTGAAAAATGCCATTTTCAGCCTCAATATTTCTTCGGGCGGTAGGGCTTTTTGCGCACCACCCAGCGTTCTTTGTTCTGCTGCCGCTGCCGGGCGATGGCAAGCGCGTCGGCGGGTACGTCCTCGGTGATGGTGGAGCCCGCCGCCGTGTAGGCGCGGTCGCCGACCTTCACGGGGGCGATCAGGTTCGTGTTGCAGCCGATAAACGCGTCGTCGCCGATGACGCAGCGGTTTTTGCTTTTGCCGTTAAAATTGACGGTCACCACGCCGCAGCCGAAATTGACGCCGCTGCCCACGTCCGAGTCGCCCACGTACGTCAGATGCGACACGGAGGTGTGTTCGCCGATGACGGAGTTTTTGACCTCCACAAAGTTGCCGCAATGCACGCTGTCGCCGATGACGGTGCCCGGACGCAGGTGCACGAAGGGCCCCAGGTTTGCGTCGTTTTTGACCGTCGCTTCCTCCGCCTGTACCTGGTTCAGCACGCAGTTGTCGCCCACCGTCGTCTTATACAGCACGGTGTTCGGGCCGATCACGCAGTTTTCGCCGATCCGGCAATCCGCCTTTAAGATCGTTCCGGGCAGGATCACGGTGTCCGCGCCGATCTCGGCGTCGTCGTCGATCAGCACGCCGTCGGTGCAGGGGATCGACACGCCCGCCTCCATGTGTCTGCGGATGGTTTTCATGCGCAGCAGTTCGTTGAGCTCGTTAAGCTGTACACGGGTATTCGCGCCCAGCACCGCGTTGGCGTTTTCCGCCGTGAACGCGCCCACCGGCAGGTTCTCTTTGACGGCGATGGACACGGTGTCGGTCAGGTAGTATTCGCCCTTGGAGTTGTCGTTGCGGATCTGCCCCAGCAGCCGCAGCAGCGTATCCGCCTGAAACCACATGGCGCCGGAGTTGATCTCGTTGATGCGCTTCGTTTCGGCGTCGGCGGATGCCTCCTCCACGATGGCGACGAAGTTGTAGCTCTTGTTGCGGATGATGCGTCCGTAGCCGTAGGGGTCGTCGATCTTCGCCGAGATCACGGTCTGTACGAACCGGTTGTTCGTGTGGTATTTGAGCGCGTCCGTGATGGTGAACGCGTCGATAAACGGCGCGTCGCCGTTTAAGATCAGCACGTTATCAAAGCCGCCCTCGCGGATATAGTCCGCCGCCTGCATCACGGCGTGGCCGGTGCCGAGCCTTTGGGCCTGCCGCACGGTGGCGGCCCTGCCCTCCAGGTGCGCCTCCAAAATTTCCGCCTTGTAGCCGGTCACGACGCAGATGTCGTAGATGCCCGCCTTGTTGACGGCGCCGAGCACCCGGTCGATCATGGGACGGAACAATATCTCCGCCATGACCTTGGGTTTCTGGGAATGCATGCGGGTGCCTTCGCCGCCCGCCAGTATCACTGCGCAATTGCGTGCCATATCTGTGCCTCCGTATATAGGATTCTTTGTTATTATCTATAGCAGACAATTATATATCATACCACACATCCGCCGTTCTGTCAAATGGAAAAGAACGCAAACAGGGAGTTGACATTTTTCTTTATTATATGTTAAAATAAAAGCGGCAGTGTCCGACTTTTCAGACAGGAGAAAGTGTTATGAGTTTGTTTTCTAAATTGTTCGGCGATTCCAAAAATGCGGACGACGCGCTGAACGCCCTGAAAAACGCGGCGAAAAGCGTAGCGGACGCGGCGGAAAAAGCGGCGAAAGAAAACCTGAACGCCCCGCGTCAGAATGCGTCCGCGCCTGCCGCGCGCCCCGCGGCGCCGGCGGCAAACGCGTGGGAAGAGGACGACCCGTGGGAAAAAATGCCGGAGGAAGAAAACCAGTATTCCTTCAACGGCACCTACGTCCAGTATTTCGATAAGATCTTCCGGGAGGCGTTCCCGGCGTATGATATCTCCCATGCGCCCGATCCCCGTATGCGCGCCACGGTGTTTACCTTCATGCAGGGCGGCCGAAAGGCGCTGGTCGTTGAGCTGAAAAGCGAAAACAGCTCCGCGCAGCGGCTTCGCAATGAATGCCAGGCGGCGGGGATCCCGTATCTGCGCTTTTATTACGACCACAGCGGCTGGTGGAATACGCGCTCCTATGTGGAGGGCCGTACCCGCAAGGCGCTGGGAGAATAAAACACTTTTATTTCGTTATAAACAGAAAGAGAACGCTTTTGCGCCTGCGGCGGGCCCGGCGCGAACCAAAACAAAAGGCTTCGCAGGCAGCCGGTTTGCGTACGGTCCGGTATATCCCGGAACTTCCGGGATTTAACCCCTTCTCTTTCTGTTTTTTCTTTGGAGGAAAAATGCCCGAAACGGAGAACTCTTGCGCTTCGCTTTTGGATAAGCTTGCCGACGCCGGTTGCTGGGAAATATTTTACGAATATAAAACCTCTCTGTCCTGCCCGAAGCAGTTTACGAAAGAGCTGCGCGGGTTTATCGACCGGCAGGCGTATCTCCCCGTGTACGAAAGGATCGCCGCGGGCGTTCCTTTTCCGTTGCCCTCGCGTGCCGTGGTCAGCAAAATGTCCTCGCAGAAAAAGCGCGTGGTGTACACCTATCCGGCCGACGAAAACACGGTGCTAAAGCTTTTGACCTGGCTGCTTCTGCGCAGATACGACGGTATATTCAGCGACAATCTCTATTCCTTCCGCCCCGGGCGCACCGCAAAGGACGCCGTCCGGCGCCTGACGCATACCCCGGGCGTGCGGGAGATGTATACCTATAAGGCGGACGTGAGCAACTATTTCAATTCGGTGCCGGTGGAGCGGCTGACGGCCATGCTGCAAGGGATCCTTGCGGACGACCCGGCGCTGCTGCGGTTTTTAACGGGCCTGCTTGAAGAGCCGCTGGTGCTTGAAAACGGCGTCCCCGTGACGGAACAAAAGGGGATCATGGCGGGCACGCCGACCTCGGCGTTTTTTGCAAACGTATACCTGTCTTCTCTGGACCGCAGGTTTTCTGACGCCGGGATCCCCTACGCCAGGTATTCGGACGATATCATCGTGCTGGCGCCTTGCGCCGAGGAAACAAAGGCCCATGCCGATACGGTCCGCGCCGTTTTGTCGGAGCTGGGGCTGACGCTGAACCCCGACAAGGAGGAATGGGGCACGCCCGAAACCGGCTGGGTGTTTCTCGGCTTTCAGTACCGGCAGGGGGTCGTGGATATCGCCCCGGCGTCGCTTACGAAGCTCAAACAGAAGATGCGCCGCAAGACCCGCGCCTTAAAGCGTTGGCAGCAGCGAAATGCGCTGGACGGCGCAAAGGCAGCCGCCGCGTTTATAAGGATTTTTAACCGCAAGCTGTTTGAAAGCGCCGGCGACAACGAGCTGACCTGGGCGCGCTGGTTTTTTCCGGTGCTGAACACGGACGTAAGCTTAAAGGAGATCGACCGCTACGCCGAGGACTGCATCCGCTACCTCGCCAGCGGCACGCGCACGAAAGCCCGTTATAACGTGCGCTACCGGGACATAAAGGAAATGGGGTTCCGAAGCCTTGTGCACGAATATTACAAAAGTAAAAAAGAGGAATGCGCACCCGGCAATGAATGCGCCCGCGGCGATGCGTGCGCCTGCGGCGGTCAATAACAGGCGAAAGCCGGAAACGGCGGCGTTTCGGAATGAGAACGCCCGAAAAAGCGTTGATGAAATATAAGCAAATAAAAGGAGAAATGGTTATGAAGAAAACAATGCGAACGGTTTTATCGCTTCTGCTGGCAGTGCTGATGGTCGTTTCCGCCCTGCCTTTAGCCGGGGTCGGCGTATTTACGCCCGCGGTCGAGGCCGCGCAGGAGCCCGGCGGCGGCAGTTTAAGCGGGTATCAGGTGGGCGACATTATCCAGTTCGGCGGCTATCCGGCGTCTTGCGAGTTGATGCCGAGATCTGACCCGATCCATGATATCCCCAAGGGCTGGACGCCGTATTTCTATTTCCATGAGGATGAGATCGAAAATTCGGAGGACGGCGGCCTGCCGGATATAGACATGATGCTGTATGCCATTGTGCCGTATAACGACGATCTGTATATGGCGGTCATGTTCAACGCCTAC
>JAFRNP010000046.1 GCA_017430145.1 Clostridia bacterium | reverse complement strand
CTCCATTTCCCTGCCCTTCATCACCGCGGATGCCACCGGCCCCAAGCATCTGGAAACCACCCTTACCAGAGCAAAGTTCAACGAGCTGACCAGCGACCTGGTGGAAGCCACTATGGGCCCCGTGCGTCAGGCGATCTCCGACTCCGGCCTGAAGATCAGCGAGATCGACAAGGTCCTGATGGTGGGCGGCTCCTCCCGGATCCCCGCCGTTCAGGAAGCGGTCAAGTCCTTCATCGGCAAAGAGCCCTTCAAGGGCATCAACCCCGATGAATGCGTCGCCATCGGCGCCGCGCTGCAGGCGGGCGTTCTGGGCGGCGACGTCAAGGGCCTTCTGCTGCTGGACGTGACGCCCCTGTCCCTCGGTATTGAGACGCTGGGCGGCGTTTGCACTAAGATCATTGACAGAAACACCACCATCCCCACCAAGAAGAGCCAGATCTTCTCCACGGCTGCCGATAACCAGCCCTCCGTTCAGGTCCACGTGCTGCAGGGTGAACGGGAATTTGCAAAGGACAACAAGACTCTCGGTATGTTCATGCTGGACGGCATCATGCCCGCCCGCCGCGGCGTACCGCAGATCGAAGTGACCTTTGATATCGATGCCAACGGCATCGTGCACGTCTCCGCAAAAGACCTCGGCACCGGCAAAGAGCAGGCGATCTCCATCACCGCCTCCTCCAACATGAGCAAGGAAGATATCGAAAAGGCAGTCAAGGACGCCGAGCGTTTCGCGGCGGAAGACAAGAAGCGCAAGGAGGACACCGACGCCCGTAACGAAGCGGACCAGATCGCTTACCAGAGCGAGAAGCTGCTCAGCGAGAGCGGCGACAAGCTGTCCGACGCCGACAAGTCCCGCATCTCCGCTGCGGTGGAGGGGCTGAAGGACTCGCTCAAGGGTGAGGATATCAACCTGATCAAATCCCGTCAGGAAGAGCTGAAGAAGATCTTCTACGAAGTCTCCGAGCAGCTGTACAAGAACGCGGCGCCTCAGGGCGACCCGGGCGCAGGCTACGGCCCGAACCCCGGCGCAGGCTACGCGGGCGACCCCGGCGCAGGTTATACCGGCGGCGGCGAAAACTTCAGCGGGAATCCGGGCGACGCGCCCGGCAACGACGGCTATTATGACGCGCCGTACACGGACGTTGACTGATGCAATACGATTCGGGGGTCAGAGCCGCTCTGACCCCTGTCTGTGAAGCTAAAGAAAAAAAGTAAAAAAGATAAAAAGTAACAAATAAGGAACGCCTGCCGGCGTTGATCATAGGCCTTGTGGCGTTCTGAAATCAAGGGCGAGGCCCTTTGGCAATTGTTACTTTCTTACTTTTCTACTTTGTTGCTTTTATATAATTGAGGTTCACGATGGCAGATAAACGAGATTATTACGAGGTGTTGGGCGTTTCAAAGGGCGCTTCCGACGACGAGATAAAAAAAGCCTACCGGCAGATGGCAAAAAAATACCACCCGGACCTGAATCCGGGCGATAAAAACGCCGAGGCGCACTTTAAGGAGTGCAACGAGGCGTATGAAGTGCTGTCCAATCCGGAGAAAAAGGCGCGCTACGACCAGTTCGGCCATGCGGGCGTCGACCCGAATTTCGGCGGCGGCCCCGGCGGCGCGGGCTTTGAAGGCTTTGATATGGGAGATATCTTCTCCAGCTTTTTCGGCGGCGGCTTCGGCGGCTTCGGCGGGCGCTCCAACCCCAACGCGCCCCAGCGCGGCGGCGACCTGCAGGCGAACCTGACGCTGAGCTTTGAAGAGGCCGCCAAGGGCTGTACAAAGACCGTGGAGGTCCCGAGGGTCGAAACCTGCGACGAGTGCGCGGGTTCCGGCGCGGCAAAAGGCTCGCAGACCCAGACCTGCCCCGAATGTAACGGCCGCGGCCAGGTACGTACCCAGCAGCGCACGATCCTCGGCAATATGGAGGTCCAACGGCCCTGCCGCCGCTGCGGCGGAACAGGCCGGATCATCCCCAACCCCTGCCCCCGCTGTAAAGGTACCGGCAGGATCCGCCGCACGGTCAGGATTGACGTCAACGTCCCTGCAGGCATTGCGGACCGCCAGACGATCAGCGTACGCGGCGAAGGCAACCGCGGTACCAACGGCGGCCCTGCGGGCGATCTGCGCGTCGGGATCTACGTGCGTTCCCACCCGAAATTTGAGCGCGACGGTTTCAACGTCTGGTATGACGCCGATATCAGCTTTGCCATGGCGGCGCTGGGCGGCGAACTGATCGTGCCGACCCTTGACGGCGACGTCAAATACACGGTCCCCGCAGGCACCCAGCCCGGCGACGTTTTCAAGCTGCGTGACCGCGGCATCCCGATCCTGAACGGCCACGGGCGCGGCGACCAGCTGGTGCGCGTCAACGTGGTGGTGCCGAAACGCCTGAACGAAAAGCAGAAAGATCTTCTGCGCGCTTTTGACGCGGAGCTCGGCGGCTCCTCAGGCGACGACAGAGGCCCGATCTTCGGTAAAAAGAAAAGACGCTGACATCTTTTCCCCCGGTTTTCCGGGGGATTTTTTGACAGAAAAACCGGCGAAGCGTCCCGAAGGATGCGTCGCCGGCTGCTTGTATTTTTGATGCTTATTTCATCACGCCGAAGAAATTGGGGTCCAGCACAAGGCCGATACCCTTGCCTGCCACCGGCAGCGCAGCGTTGAGCAGCTTGCCGGGACGGGTGCCCTGGAACATCAGATAGAACTCGAACAGGTCCTTAAGGCCGGGTTTTGCGTGGCTGGTCACGCGCACCACGTTACCGGGCAGGAAGCGGAAGATAAACTCCCGGTACTGCGCCATGTTCAGCGGGATCACCGTCAGTTTGAAGGTGGAATCGTTGACCCACGTACCGAAGGAAGCGACCGGCACATCCAGGTCGGCAAGGTGGATCGTGGAGAATTTATATTCCCCGTCCAGTCCCACGTCCAGAACGGCTTTCGGGCTGTTCTTCTCCTGGAATTCCACACGCAGAGAATCCGTATCGAATTTGAAGCAGAAAGAGTCGATCTGGCCGGAACGGTGAGAGAGGTTCTGCAGGTTGCCGATCCCGAGCACGCCGGCGTTTGCGCGTCTGGTGGTCTTGATCAGACGGCCGTTGATGCGCTTTTCGGTTTCGGGGATACGCAGTCCCATGGGCGGCACGCGGTCAGCCATCTTTTTCTGATAGGCCTTGAGCGCCGCAAACCCTTCGGGATCCGGATCGGTATTGTCGATGAACGCCTTCGGGAAATGGTCCCAGAACAGCTCGATGAAGATCTTTTCGTGCGGGTCGCCTGCCGTGCAGACGAAAACCGCTTCCTCTTTCGGGAAGATGAACGCAAACTGCGTATACAGCCCGTTAAAGGAATACACGCCCGCATACCGCTCCGGCTGGATAAAGAGCTGGAAGCCGTAGCCCAGATCCTCCTTGAATACGGGCGGGATCTTTTCCACGTGCGTGGAGGTGGCAAGCTTGATCCAGTCCGCCGGGATGACCTGTTTGCCGTTGAATTCGCCCATCTGCAGGAAGCACTGCGCGATCTTTGCCATGGACTCCAGCGTCAAAAACAGTCCCCAGCCGCCGGCGTCGTAGCCGTTGTGGTCCTTCTCCCAATACGGGACCTTCATGCCGAGCGGCTCATACAGGCGGGGCGTCAGGTAATCGGTCATGGACATGCCCGTAACAGCGGAAACGATACGGGAAAGAATATAGATATTCTCACTCAGGTAGAAAAAGCTTTCGCCGGGCGCATCGGAAAACGGCGCGTTGAACCAGTTGTGCAGCCACTCGTTTTTCTCTTTGTTGTCCGCCACGCTGATCTTTTTACCGGAGTGCATCGTGATCAGATGATACACCGTGATCTCATCGTTCTGTTTGCGGATCTTTTCGTCTTTCACGTCTTCGGACGGGAAGAATTTGGAGACCTTATCCTCCAGCTTCAGCAACCCCTCGCTCCAGCAGAAGCCGATCGCGATCGCGGTGATCTGCTTGGAGAACGAGAACATCGTATGCGGGATCAGCTCGTCAAAGGGCGCCCACGTACATTCCGTCGCCACTTTTCCGTGGCGCAGCACCATCATGGAGTGCATGTTCAGGCCTCTGCGGTCGCAGTCGTGCAAAAACTCCTTGACCTCCAGTGAACTGACGCCGACCTCCTCAGGCGTTGCCGCACGCGGGAAATAAAAGGTGTCCATTTTTTCCATAAAAATTCTCCTCCGAACTTGATGAAATTGTGCAAACTCATGTGCTTTTTTATTATAGCGTAACAGAACGAAAAAAGCAACCTAAAATTAAAAAACTGTATACATTTCTATAACAATTTCATAAGATGTTCATATTTCATTCTGTAATAACCGATCAGCCTGTAAGTTTCAAAAAAAACAACCATGCTTCGGGATCGTCTTTCATATAGTCGGTTTCTCCCTGCCAGGACTGATGAAAACGCAGGACCAGTGAGCGGTCTCCGGAAACAAAGGCATACACGGCAAAATGCTTTGTCGGGAAAGCGTTTTTCAGTGCATACAGCAATGTTTCACATATCCGTTTACAGGCAGGTCTGATTTCTTCGATCTCCCAGTCCCGCAAATGATCCATGAGATGAATATGGTTTTCCACAGCCTCAAATTCCGTTTTATCCCGGATGATCTGCGGGAAACGCGCCTGAAGACTGCTGTTATAGAAAACAACAAATTCATTCTCCGCACCGTCGTATATGCACTTGAATCGGAAGTCAAAGACTGCAGCATAAAACTGAAAAAGGCTTGTTCTTCTCATTTTCCTTACCTTCCTTCGTCAAACAGAGGATCCTCCTGCTCCGACTGGCCGTCCGATGCCGAAAGGATCTTATCATCAGGCAGTATTGCGTTTTGGCAAATGATCGTTATGACGTCCCCCGATATCAGAATGATCTCTATAAACAGATACTGCCCGTCTGTTATTTTTGAAAAATGCCCCTGCGGACATTCTGCCCTCTCTTCATCGTAAACGGCAGCAAGCGCTTCCCGGGCGGAAGTAACGGACAAATGATAAACGCGCAGTGACTGGCCCCATGTTTCATAGCAGGTATAGTTCACCCGGAGCACATTTTCACACTGCAAAGCATAAGCCGTCCCGTCCTGCCATCTTTCCAGCGTACAGGTACAGCGCTTCCGTTCGTTGTCTATTGCGATGCCGAGAAACGCATCGTCGTGTACGTCATACTTATCGTCATTCCGCAAACCGGTACTGTCAATTTTCATTGTTATGACCATTCCTTTCCGCTGCGCTTCAAGGTACAAAACGGCATCAATCAGGGGACGGTTCGAAACCACTGAAAAAGTAATGAGACTTGTATTTGTTTCGTCAAGTTGCACAATCGACAAATATGGCTCGAGAAAAATCGACGGAATGGAGACAATTTCAGACGTTGATTTTCGTGTTCTGTTG
>JAFRNP010000045.1 GCA_017430145.1 Clostridia bacterium | reverse complement strand
GGATTGCGCAGTAGATTTTTTCGTCAGATTGTACAGATTTGACGCCGTCAACCTGGCGGTTGGCAAGGAAAATCTGTGCAGGATGACGGAATAAAGATCAAGCAAGGCGTGCGCCGCGAATTGTGCGGTGTTGCCTTAAGGCGGCTCAGCGAGGTCAATCACGGGGACGGTTATCCCGATTGACTTGGGTCAAGCGGGAAACTGTACCGAAGCGGTCATGTTGCTCTTTTTCTTAAGTTGTTGACGTCGGGTCTCCGGGAACCCGATCATCCGCCGCTCAGACAGGGGCGGCGGTCCGCTCCGCGCTTTCCCTGCGTTTGCGCGCCAGCTGCCGCTCGATCTCGTCCTGTCGCTCCCGGTCGTCTTTAACAAAGAGAATGATGACAACGTACAGCGCCTCGCCGATGACGGGCCCCAGCATAAAGATCGGGTACTGCCAGCGGTAAAACTTTTCACTCTGGTGGTTGATGTAGTCCTCGTCGCCGGGGACCGCTTTGTAGCCGAGAAAACGGTACAGCGTCAGGTTCATGATCAGCGACTGGAGGCTGACGGTGATCTTCCGGGCAAAGTTGATCGCAGAGGCGGAGATGCCCTCCGTCCGGAGGCCGGTCTTCAGTTCCACCTCGTCGATGGAGTCGTTGATCAGCGAGCGGTGCGCGATCTCCATAAAACTGGTGAACGCGCTGCTGATGCCGATGATGGAGCACATGATGATATAGCCGTGTACTGTATCGAACCGGCAGCCCGGCATGACGCCCACCGCATAGGCGATGAACCGGGCGGAGATGATGGCGATCTGCGAAACGATCAGGGCGCGTTTCATGCCGCCGAACCGGTCGATCAGGCGGTTGGCGAAAAACACCGAGAGCGCGCCCGGCACGCTGGAGAGCGTTTCATAGAGCGTTTCGGCGGTGCCACCGCCCATGGCGCCCGTGTTGCGGAACGCGGACTGGTAAAAATAGGTCCGGTTGATGCGCGGATAGACCTCATGGATGGTTTTGGCGGCGCCTATCAGCAATAGCTTGGGGTTGTGCCGCAGCACGGCGATGGATTTCAGAAAGCTCTCGCCCTCCTGCACGGGGGAGGCGACCCGTTCCCGGAACGCCGCGGCGCGCATGGAGATCAGCTCCCCGCCGAGGCCGAACAGGAACGCGAACAGAATAAAGATCGTTTTTTCAGGCATCCCGCGCTTTTCCAGCAGGTCCCACGCTATGGGAAACGCCTTCGGCAGGTATCCGCCGAGATTCGCGCCGATGGTCACCCACTGCGTCACTTTGGCGCGGGCGGCGGAATGCGGCGAGGACAGCGGCAGCATGCCCCAGACGCCGGTCTCCTGAAACGAGTACAGCAGGTCCCAGCCGAAGTAGCAGGCGACCAGATAGATCAGCCGCAGCGTACTGCCCGGAAACACCGTCAGGAACATGGCGGCGCCGAGAACGCCGATGACGGGCGGCAGATACAGCAGGTACGGGCGCATCTTCTGATAGGGCCTGTGCTTCCTTCTGTCCACGTAGCCGCCCACAAGGATATCGTTGATCGCGTCCCAGACGATGGAGGCCGTCATGATCTTGCCCGCGAAATGGGCGGCGTCCCCCGGCACCGCATGGTTTTCATAATAGTAGGTCACCCTGCCGGTGACGAAGCCGGAGGACATATTCTGCCCCGTGGCGCCGACGGCGTAGGAAAGGATCTCCCGATTGGACGGACGCTCCTCGTCCCCGTCGCGCGAAAAGAAATACGCCAATGGATTTTTCATACTGCCTTCCCCCTCACAAAAACGGTTGCATTTCCGCTTGTTTTCTTCTATAATAATACAAAAACCGCGCTGTGTAAATAGCAGCGGAGAAAAAGACGGGGACCGCCGGAAACGGCCGGGGCGCAGACGCGTACCGCGGTGCGTCGGCCGCGGCCGTATCCTCCCGGCAAACGGAAAGGAGAAAACCCAATGAAGATCATACAAGGGCTGTCCGACGGACAGGTGCTTCAGCGCGGGGAAAACGGCTGCGATATCCGTTTTACGGCAGAAGGCAAAGGCCGGCTGCACGTTTCGCCCGGCGAGATCACGCCCCTGGGCGACAACCGGTTCCGGCTGACCGGGATCCCCGTCGGCGGGCCCTACCGGCTGACGCTGACAGACGATGAGAATGAAGCCGAAGTCGAAGACGTCTATGTCGGCGACGTGTGGCTGCTGGCCGGGCAATCCAACATGGAGGGCGCAGGCGTGCGGCGGGAAAAGGACGCCGCATACGACGAGTCTCCCCTTCCCGAGGTCCGGGCGTATTACATGGACGGCCGCTGGGACGCCGCAAAAAGCCGCCTGCACCAGCTCTGGCTTTTGCCGGATGCACACGCAGGCGTGCGCGAAAAGCACCGCGCCATGAACGCGGGCTTTTTAGAGCTTTATAAAGAATTTACTTTGGATACCGCCTCCGGCGTCGGGCCGGGACTGTATATCGCCCGCAGGCTGTACGCGCTCACCGGCGTCCCGCAGGGTCTGATCCCCTGCGGCTTCGGCGGGGCCTCCCTGTGGGATTGGTCCCCGGATAACCGTACGTCCGCCTCCCTTTACAGGTGCATGCTGCGGCGGTTTGCCGACTGCGGCAGCCACGTCGGCGGCGTGTTCTGGTACCAGGGAGAATCGGAGGCCATGTGCGGGGAATCGGATACCTTCCTTGAAAAAACGAAACTGTTCGTAACAAGACTGCGCGCGGACACCGGCGATCCGTCTCTGCCCTTCGTGCAGGCGCAGCTTGGGCCCTGTACCCTGCCGCAGCTCGCAAATGAGGCGTCTGCCGACAGCTGGCGGCGGGTCCGGGTTTTGCAGATGCAAATGCCGCAGCAGCTGAACAAAACAGCGACCGTCTCCACCATGGACGCCTCTTTGCAGGACATGATCCACCTGGACGCAGCATCGCAGGAAAGGCTCGGCGGCAGGATGGCGGAAGAGATGTTCCGGCTGCGGGGCGGCGACACAGAAGAACAGCCGACGGTCGGCGACGTGACGGTGTATCCCCATCCGATCAATCGCGGACGGTCGGTGATCGCCCTGACCTTTGACCACGTGGTCGGGGAACTGACGAGCGTGGGACAGCCCCGCGGGTTTTCCGTTACGCTGGACGATGAAACGCCGTATCTGTACCCGTACCGGTATCTTTCGGAGATCCGTCTGGAGGGAAACCGGGCGCTTCTGACCGTGGAAGACGGTTACGTACCGAAGGAACGCGCCTGTGTATGGTACGGCGCGGGCTTCAGCTGCGTTGCGACCGTCACAGACGGCGCAGGAAGGCCGCTGACGGCGTTCGGACCGGTAAAGATAACAACGTAAGTATTCCGTTATCTATTCGTCATCGCAGGAGAAAAAACATGGACAGAACTGAACTTATCCGCAATTTCACCTCCCCTTCCGCCGCCTGGCGGGGCAAGCCCTTCTGGTCGTGGAACGGAGAGCTGCGCGGCGAGGAGCTGGTGCGGCAGGCGCACATCATGAAAGAGATGGGGCTTGGCGGGTATTTTATGCACTCCCGTACGGGGCTCATCACCGAATACCTGGGAGAAGAGTGGTTCCGGCTGATCAACGAGGTGGCGGACGCCGCCGAAGCGGACGGCATGGAAGCCTGGCTGTACGACGAGGACCGCTGGCCCTCGGGATCCGCGGGCGGCAAAGCCACCGTCGACCCCCGGTACCGGATGAAATCCCTGTACGTGTTCGAGTCCGATCCCGAAAACGCCGGCTGGGACGACGGCTCCTTTGCCCTGTACGCCGCAAAGCTTGACGGGATCGACCTGTATACCTGCCGGGAGCTGGATACCGCCTCGCTCACCTGCGGCGCGGACGCTGCGGCTGCCGTGAAAGCTGCCGTTGAAGACATGAAGGCGGCGGCACAAGCGGAGCCGGGCGTTTGGAAAGCGCTGCGCTTTGCCGTGGTCCCGGACCAACCCAGTTCCGGGTATAACGGCACGACTTACCTTGACACCATGAGCAAGGCGGCGACCGAACATTTTATTGCGCTTACCCACGAACAGTACGCGCTGCATTGCGGCGACCGGCTCGGGCGCAGCATCAAAGGGATCTTTACCGACGAGCCGCACCGCGGCCACTGCTTTGACAACCGCGAAGAACGCGACGGCGTGATCTCCTGCGCCACGGCGTGGACGGACGACCTGTTTGACGAATTTGAAAAACGGTACGGCTTTGCCTGCCGCCCGCTTCTGCCGGAGCTGTTTTACCGAAAAAACGGAGAAAAGGCCGCGCCGGTCAAGCTCTTTTATATAGACCTTGCAAACGCGCTTTTTCTCGAACGGTTCGCTGCGCCGATCAACGAGTGGTGCAGCAAACACGGTATGCTTTTGACGGGGCACGTGCTGCACGAAGACAGTCTCATGAACCAGACCGTTCCGAACGGCTCCCTGATGCGGTTTTACGAGCATATGGGCATCCCGGGCGTGGACGTGCTCACCGAACACAACCGCTGTTACTGGATCGTCAAGCAGCTCGCCTCCGCCGCCCGGCAGCTGGGCAAGCCGTGGATGCTTTCGGAGCTGTACGGCTGTACGGGCTGGCAGTTCAGTTTCAAAAACCACAAAAACGTGGGCGACTGGCAGGCGCTGTTCGGTATCAACGTCCGCTGCCAGCATCTCTCCTGGTACACGATGGAGGGAGAAGCCAAGCGGGATTACCCGGCTTCCATATTGCACCAGTCCCCGTGGTATAAGGATTACAAAACGGTGGAGGACCACTTTGCCCGCATGGGTACGGTTCTTTCCGAGGGAAGCCCCGGCTGCGACGTGCTGCTGATGAATCCCATTGAATCCCTGTGGTGCCAGGCCTACGCAGGCTGGGCGCACTGGATCGGCAACGCCTCCCCTGACGTGGAACCGTACGAGGAACGGTACCGGGAACTTTTCCGTTTCCTGACAGGAAACCAGATCGACTTCGATTACGGCGAGGAGGAGATGATGTCCCGCCTTGCTTCGGTCGAAACGGAAGACGGCAGCGCCGTGCTGCGGGTGGGAAAGGCCCGCTACCGGGTCGTGATCGTTTCAAACATGCTCACGATCCGCCCCTCCACGTTATCGCTTCTGCGATCGTTCCGGGACAAAGGCGGCGCGCTCATTTTCTGCGGCGACGTGCCGAAATACGTAAACGCCGTGCCTTCCGACGTCCCCGCGGCGCTTGCCGGACGCGCGATCTGCATCCCGTATGCGGAAGAAGCGCTGGTCAATACCGTACGCCGGTATTCAAAGGAACCCGTGTCGGTCACAAACGCCCGAGGCAAAACGGAAAAAGACGTTTTCGTGCAGGTGCGCCGCGGCTTCTGCGGCGACGGCTGCGCGGCGGTGGTGCTGAATACCGACAGGGAAGCGCCGCGCAAGGGGCTTGCCCTGGCCCTGCGTGCGCCCGCCGGACGCCGGGTCCGGGAATGGGACTTCGATACCGGCCGCCGTTACGACGTATCCGACGACGCCGAAGAAACCGACGGTTTTTACCGCATCCGTTTCGATCTGGAAACCGGAGGGACAAAATGCTTCGTGATCTCCGGCGAAACAGAGGACCTGCCTGCCCTTCCCGAATACAGGACCGTCGCCCAAAAAACGCTGACCGGCGAATTTCCCTATAGCTGCAGCGAACCCAACGTCTGCGTGCTCGACCGGTGCCGCTGGCGCCGGGAGGGCGGCGAATGGAGCGGCGAAGACGAGGCGCTTCGCATCGACCGGGCGGTCAGGGACGCCTTCGGCATCGAATACCGCGGCGGCGATATGCTGCAGCCCTGGTACGCCGGGCGGTTCGACAGCAAAGCGTACGGCCGGCTGCAGCTCTCCTACGAATTTTATATCGATACCCTACCCGCCTCCCCGGTATTTCTCGCGGGCGAGCGGCCGGAGCTGAACCGCTATAAACTCAACGGCGCAGCGCTGAAAGCCGGCGATATCAACGATTTCTGGATCGACGACTGTTTCAAAAAAATGAAGATCCCCGCAGGCGTACTGAAGACGGGACTTAACGAAGTGACCGCGGACGTGGATTTTCTGCGCACAACAAACATTGAGGCGCTTTACCTCGTCGGTGATTTCGGCGTAAAGCTGAACGGCTGCCGCCGGACGCTCGTGCCTGCGCCGCCCCTGATGGGCTGCAGCGATTACTTAGCGTACGATATGCCGTTTTACACCGGCAGCCTGACCTTTGAACTCTCGCCCGAAGCGTACCTGCCGCTGCTGCAGGATCCCGCCGACGCGGACCGGATCTTACTGACGCCGAAGGACTTTACCGGCGCATGCGTGAAAATCGAAGCCGCCGGCAGGACCGCAGTCCTTGGCTGGGAGCCCTTCGAAGCGGACGTGACGGAAGCGGTGCGCTGCAAAGCGCCCATCCGGGTAACGGTGGTGGGAACGCGCGTGAACGTTTTCGGCCCGCTGCACGAGCTGCCGAAGCCTGCGGGCGCGTGCGGACCCGGCAGTTTTCTGACAGAGGGAGAGAACTGGACGGACGCATACAGCCTGATGAAAAGCGGCCTCAGAGGATTTACGTTTATTATGCAGAAAAAAGCGTCGGTCTGACGCAGATACGGTTTATAAATAAAAAAGCTACCGGACCGTGTTTTCCGATCGGGAACACGGTCCGGCGTTTTTATAGTATCTGTTATACATCCTTTTTGCGAACGGCGCCGACGACCGCAATGATCACGCCGTACAGCACGCCCGCCACGGGCCACACGATCCAGCTTCTGTCCCAACGTCCGGTGATGAAGCTGTACGCAAGGTACCCTGCCGTGACCACGCCCCAGTAGCAGGCGGAGACCGTCTGGTTCTGATGCTGGTCCCGTTTCTGTTCACGGGAATACCCCCCTTCCTCCAGCAAAACGGCATAAGCGCCGTGGGCGACACACGCCCGCACGATCAGCCAGACGCCGCAGGCGATACAGCACAGCGTCGCCGCCACAGCCACGGCGTAGCGGAAGTCGGTCACCGGCGCCTCGTTGCCGCCCGGCAGGCACATGGCAACAAAGATCGGCACCGCGGACAGCACACACAGCACGATCCCTACGGTCAGCTGTACCGCAAACGCGCCCTGCGTACGTTCTCTGCGTTCCCGCACGAACCCGCTCACGCCGTATTCCGTTTCAAAGCATTCATTGTTCAGGTATTCATATTTTTTCCCGGAAACGCCCGACAGCACGAACAGCGCCACCGCCGTGCCGATCAGCAGGAACAGCGGCAGCAGGCCCAGGCCGACGGCCTGCTCTTCCGACAGCGCCCACCGTCCGGTCTCCTGTCCGACGCCCAGCAGGATCAGCGCCACGGGTGAAAGCACGCACAACCCGACGCCAAGCGAGATCCTTGCGGCGCTCTGCCGGCGGTACGCCAAAAAGCTTTGCGCCTCCTCTAAGGAAACGCGCCGCAGGGCCTTTCCCGCGTCCTCCGGCAAGGGCTGCTCGGGGGTCCGCGGTTCCTCCATTTCTTCTTTCAGAAGATAATCCGTAGAAACGCCGAATACCTGTGAGAGAAGCAATATCCGATTCATATCCGGTACGGACTGCGCGCTCTCCCACTTGGATACCGCCTGACGGCTGACGTCCAGTTTTTCTGCCAGCTCCTCCTGCGACCATCCGTTTTTCTTTCTGAGTTCAATGATTTTATCCGCCAATATCATGGTTCGATCTCCTTTCGGCATTGCCTTTATTTCACCCACAGGATACCAAAAACACCGGTTGCAGACAAGAAAGTTTGCCTTGAAATCGCGCAACCGGCGGTTGCAAAGGCGGTTTCCGGCGTTTTTCGGGGTATCCGGACATATATTTTCGCTGCGCCGTCGTTTCGGCGGGCATAGTTTTTCCATCGACGGGCAGCGACGGACCCACCCGCGCCGATACGGTTTTTTGCGACCTGAACCGGCTTTCGGGATCCGAAGCGCGATCTGCCGCTTATTATACAGAAAAGCGCGGCAGGATATGAAAAAAACCCTGCCGCAAGTTTTTTATAAAAACCTGACTGTTCCCCTCCGCGGGAACAGGGACCTTATTCTTTCTGCGCATCCTCGGCGGGAAACAGCTTTTTCCGGACGAGCTTTGCGCGAAGCTCATCCCGTTCGGAGGCGGAAAGCCGCGCCCCGACAAGGCAGTTGATATTGGCGGGCTGTACGGTGATCAGCAGCATATTGACGGCGGACAGGTCGAAATCGCACTGGCCGTAAAGGGCGCCGAACCGGATCAGCGACAACAGCTCCAGCGCTTCATTGGTCGTCAGCAGCACCGCGCCGGCAAGCACGGAGGACGCCCGCTGGATGCGGTCCCTGAGACGGATATCCGCCGCAAGGGTCTCGGCGGTACGCCGTTCTTTGGTCGCAAGCTGCAGACACATGCTTTTGAGGTTGCCCACCGCCTCCTCCTCGCTGATGCCCATGGTCAGCTTGTTGGAGATCCGGTACAGGTCGCCCTTGACCGAAAGCCCGTCGCCGTAGGCGCCCTTGATGGACAACCCGAGGCTTGCGACGGCAGAGGATAGGGCGGGCAGCGCCCCCGCACGGGAGAGCGCCGGCAGATGCAGCACGACGCTTGCGCGCATACCGGTGCCGATATTTGCCGGAGAACGGTTCAGATAGCCGAGTTTGGAGTCAAAGGCAAACCGGAAAGTCCTGTTCAGAAACGCGTCATAGGGGGCGGTCCGCTGCAGCGCAGCCTCCGGCTGCAGACCGGGGGCGACCGCCTGCAGGCGCACGTGGTCCTCGTCGCCCAGCATAATGCTCAGATCCTCGTTTTCGGAGGTGATCAGCGCCGTCCCTTCGGTGGCGGCGGCAAAGCCGGGGCTGACGGTAAAGCGTTCCGCCAGCGCTGCGGTCTGATAGGGATAAAGCAGACGCATGGACGTGGCGGTAAGACTGCCGTCGAACTGCGAAAGCGCAGCGGCGATGCGGCGGTTGAGCGCGTCCTTTTCATCGGGTTTGAGCCGGACGGGGAACGGCAGGCCGTCGATGTTACGGATGCGGCGCGCAATGGAAAACAGCGCGATAGGGTCGGCGTTTTCGGCGTCTTCAAACCAATACCATGCACCCATCATTCTTCCTCCTTCTGCAGGCGGCGGATCTCGTCGCGCAGTTCACCCGCACGTTCAAAATCCTCCCGTTCCACCGCCTCGCGCATCTCCTCCCGGAGGGCGGCGGCCTTTTCCGCGTTGGTCTCCGTCTTCGGCGGGGAAGGCGGCGCGCTGTCGGCCGCGCCGTTGTCCGGCGGCGTCCCCTTAAAAACGGTACGTCCGTGGAGCTTCACGATCGCGGGCGCGATCTTGCTGCGGAAGACCCTGTAACAGTTCGGACAGCCCGGAGACAGCGTACGGGCAATATCGTCAAAGGTAAACCCGCAGACCTCGCACCGCTGCTGACGGCTGCCCAGCGTCTTCATCTGGACGCTTGCCGCCGTAAGATGGAAGGGATCCAGCGGGAAGCCTGAAAAGATATCGCTGTAACCGAGCGTTGCGGCGCACTGGGCGCAAAGATGGATCTCCCCCGCCTCGCCGTTGACGATATGCTTCAGGTGAATGCCGGCGTCCCTGGTTCTGCAATTCTGACAAAGCATGATAAAACGCCTCTTTTTTATCGGATATATTTCTATTTTAGCACGTTTATGCAAAAAAAACAAGGCGGAAGCGAAGAAAAGATGAAAGTCAGAAGTGAAGAAAAGATGAAAGTCAAACGTCTTCTTGATTTTCCCGGGCAGAGCGTATATAATAATAGCACAAAGAGGTGAGACAGTTTGCGTATCCATTCATTTTTTAACCGACACCCGGCGGCAGGGGTCATTCCGTTATTCCTGACGTTTTACGCCGTCATCTCCCTGATCGGCGGGACCATAGACGGGATCCTTCTGGTAACGAAGATCCTCCCCATGGGGATCGCGACGAGCATTGTTTCCGTGATCTCAATGTTCGCCTATAAAAAGTATTTTTCCCCGGAGTTCGGCGGCTTTCTTCAGAAAAGCGGGATCCCGGAGGGCTTTGTGTATCTGTTTCCCGTGATCGCCGAGACCGCGTATATCGTGACTTCTTGCGGCGTGCGGCCGGGGGACCTGACGATAAGCGCCGTGTTTTTGTCTCTGTACGCGGGGCTCAATGAGGAGTTTTTGTACCGCGGCGTGGTCTGTTCCTTCCTGATGCGGGAAAACCGGCGGGAAGGAAAGATCCTTTTCATCGCCTTCGGCAGCGCCTTGAACTTCGGGCTGGTCCATCTGACCAATATCATTATGGGCGTGCCGCTGATAAACATCCTGCTGCAGGCCTTTAACGCCTTTGCCATCGGCGTACTGCTGGCGGCGGTCTATCTCAGGACCGGCAGCCTGCTGCCCACCATCGTCATGCATACGATTTACGACCTGGCCTGCTTTGCCGTGACCGGGACGGAGTCCCTCGGCCTGGAAAAGGAAGCGGTCGCAGGCTTCCGGGACTTTTTGGAGACCGGGATCATGGCGGTGATCTATATCGGCGTCGCGCTGTTTGTTATGCGCAAGTCTGCGCGTCAGGAGATCCTTGCGCGCTGGGGCGAGATCTGGCACCCCATACCGGACCCGCCCGTGCAGCAGTACGGATGGTACGCAGCCCGGCCTCTCTACGGGCAGCCTTACGCCCCGTACAACGGCTATGCGGGCTATCCGCAGCAGCCCGGCGGGCAGGGTTACGTCCCGTATAACGGCTATGCGGGGTATCCGCAGCAGCCCGGCGGGCAGGGTTACGCCCCATATAACGGCTATGCGGGATATCCGCAGCAGCCCGGCGGGCAGGAAAACGCCCCGTACAGGCAGCCTGCCGAAGCGCCATCCGCCCCTTGCCCCGACGACGGCTTTTTCCAACAACCCGTCCCGCCTGCCGAAAATGAATAACAAACCGGCGTACCTGCTTCTGTTTTCCGCAGGTACGCCCCTTTTTCAGCCGGCTGACGCGCCGTCGGCGAACAACCGCAGCGATCAACGCCGCTTTGCACGGCGTGCCGCATTTGCCGCTTTGCTTCTTTTTACCGGGCTTTATCCTTTGCGTTCTTTTTCACGCCTCGTTGACCCGTTTGCCCGTTATATGCAGCGGCGTCAGCGAGAAACACAGGACTTTTGCGCCGAACTGCTCGATCTCCCGGTCGATATATGCCGTATCGTCGGTGAACCGTTCGCTGAGCCTGCGGGAGATCTCCAGCGCACGGGCGTGGTCCTCCACAAAGTCGATCTTACCGAAGACGACCACACTTTTAAAATCCAGCGCCCACTCCCCTTCCCGGCGGCTTCCGCCGTCGTACACGCAGAAACACGCCTTTTCGCATTGACGCATGGCGTCGATCTTATGCCCGGTTTTTCCGGAATGGAAATAGAGCTTTCCGTCCTCCGGATCGTACCAATGGTTGACAGGCAGCGCGTAGGGGTACCCGTCGTCCCCGATCACGCTCAGAACGCCGCGCAGCTCCTGCTGCAAAAGCGCTGCGCATTCCTCAGGTGCCAGCGCCTGTTTTTTTCTTTGGACTTCACGAAACATAGCTTCTCCCTCCGGTCTTTTATTTTCGTTAACGCCTTGACGAACGGCGTTGATTTTTGTAGAATGAAAAACGAGAAAAAAGAAAGGCAGGTGCGCCGGATGCTAAAACGTCCGTTCCTTCTGATCGCCGTTTCGGCTTTGACGGGACTGTGGCTGTACATGCTGTTCCCCGCCGCTCTGCCGTTTATCGGCGGCGCCCTGTTGCTTGCTCCTCCGGTTTTCGCGCTGAAAAAGCGGCCGGCGCTTTGCAAAACGGCGCTGATCTGCGCCGTCGCCTTTTGTGTCGCCGTTTCCGATCTCCATATCCGGGATGCCTGTACCGACGCGCCCGTCCGGACCCTGTGCGGCGGTCGGTACGAGGTTTCGGGCGAGCTTGTGAAAAAGACACAGACCGCAGCGGGTGACGTATCGGTCGTCCTCAAAAAGCTTACCGTCGATTCCCTTCCCTGCGCGGGACGGCTGCAGGCGACCTGCGCGTTGCCGGAGAGCGCCGCCCCCGGCGACACGGTCACGCTTAATAAGTGTTATCTGTTTGACGCGGACGATGGCGATCTGTTTTATTACCACCGCCGTTCCTCCGGGATCCTTTTGCGGGGCAGCGCGAAAACCGCGTACGTGCAGCCCCGTACCGATCAGGCGGACCTGCCGCTGATGCTTCTTAAAAGCGCCGACGCCGTCAACAGACGCCTGCACGACGTTCTGCCGGCAGAAAGCGCCGCCGTTACCGCCGCGCTGCTTACCGGCGACAGAGACGGGCTATCGGATACATTCACGTCCGCCCTGCGCGTCAGCGGCGGCAGCCATCTGTTCGCCGTTTCGGGCATGCACCTGAACCTATGGATCGGGCTTCTGTTTCTGCTTCTGGGCCGCCGTGCGCGGACGAAACGCGCCGCAAACGCCCTCGCGATCGCGCTGACGGTATTCTACGCCGCGTTCACCGGTTTTTCGCCGTCCGTTCTGCGGGCAGGGCTGATGACGTCCGTCCTGCTGCTCGGCAGGATGCTCCGCCGCAGGCAGGACGCGCTCAACGCTTTGGGGCTTGCGGCATCCGTTCTGCTGTTTGCGAACCCTGCCCTTGCAGGGAACGTCTCCTTTCTGCTGAGCAGCTTTTCCAGCGCCGCCATCGCCTGGCTGTTTATCCGGTTTGAGAAAAAGACGGACAAACGCACGCCGCTGTTCCCGAAGTATTTTCTTTCTGCGCGCAATCTGTTGCTGCTGGGGCTGTGCGTGCTGCTGTTCACCGTTCCCGTCACCGGGATCTTTTTCGGCGCCTGTTCGCTGCTCTCGCCCGTCACGGGCCTTACGTGCGCGCTGTCCGTTTCGCTCGTCATGAGTACGGGCTTGGGTGCGCTGCTGTTCGGCAGGCTCCCGGTCCCTGGCAGCCTGTTTGTGTTCATAAACGAAAAAAACTGCGTGTTTCTTACAAGCGTGATCCGGTCTCTCGGCAGCATCCGGGGCGCGATGCTGCCCATTGACCTGAAAGCAGCCGCCGTATGGTACCTGATCACAGCCGCGGCGCTGCTGATCCTGTATCTGATAAAAAAGAAGCGCCTGCTGCTGCCTGCCCTTCTGACAAGCGTCTCGCTGCTGCTATGCGGGCTGCTGGTCCGGCAGGCCGTTTGCCGGGACCGCCTCGATATCCGGCTCTATGACGCCGGCAGCGCCGTCGTCCTCAGCGTGAAGGCAGGCTGCGGTGAAAGCGCCGTTCTGATCGGGACCGGAGAAGACTATGCCGCAGCCTCCGCCGTTTCAGACGATCTCAACCGCAGCACCGCGCATACGCTGGACTGCCTGATTTTGCCCGCCGCCTCAAAGGCGGAATATGCCTGCGCGTACCGGTACCTGTACGGGTTTTCGGTGCTTCAGATCTGCAAAACGGACGGGGTCCCGCAGCCGGAAAACGCCGCAGGGATCGCGACTGTCAGCGGCGATCGTTTCACGGTTTCGCCGGTCCGCGGGGTCACCTACCGCAGCCTGTGCTGCGACGGCGCCGACGCCGGCCTGCTGACGGCGGGCGGCACGCGATATTTACTGGTATACACCGCCGGCAGCGATCTGACGGCGCTGCAGGCTGCCGATACCGCCGCCGACGTTCTCATCTGCCGCGGCGGCCTGCCGAAGGGCGTAAGGCTGTCCGATCACCGGGAGATCATCGTGTGTACGGACAAGAGCGCCGCCGAACTGCATCTGCCGCCGGGGGTCCGTACCACCGGCGACGCCGGTGCTTTCAACTGGACGCTCAGCGCCGGATAGACGGTCCGCGCCGGAAGAGAAAGGAATCCCCTCTATCGCAGCCGCCTTCCCTTGCTTCCCACTCCGGGGGAAGGCGGCGCGGCGCTTCATGCGCCGCGCCGGAAGAGGGCGCTTAGGTTGTTGACATCGCCGCGCCGGGCGACCGGATCATTCAGCCGCCGGCAGTTTGCAGACGTCCACCCAGCCGAGGAAATCCGTGCAGCGTTCCAGCTCCGAAAGCGTCATCTCCACGGCGGAATTGGCGCTGCCCGCCGCCGGGTATACCACGTCGAACCGCTTCAGAGAGACGTCCAGAAAAATTTTGCAGCCGTCTTTGACCGCGAAGGGACACACGCCGCCCACCCGGTGGCCGACCAGTTCCTCCGCCTGTTCGGGCGAAAGCATCTTTGCCTTTGTCCCGAACGCCGCCTTGAATTTGGGGTTGTCGATCCTGGCGTCCCCGGCGGCGACGACCAGCACCGCGCCGCCGTCCACCAGAAACGACAGCGTCTTCGCGATCCGCGCGCCGTCCACCCCCAGCGCCTCTGCAGCGAGGGCGACGGTGGCGGAAGAGACGTCGAATTCTTTGACCTGTTCCGGGCGGATCCCCCGCGCGAACAGATATTTTTTTACTTCTTCAATTGCCATGGTCAGTATCTCCTATTCTATCCGGAAGCGGCCAATGTCAACAACTTAAGGCAGCTAAGCGGGGTCAATCACGGGGACGGTTATCCCGATTTACGTCAGTCAATCGGGGAACTGTCACCTGATAGACCGAAGCGGTCCGACTGCTTTTTTTTCTCAGGTTGTTGACATTGCGGAAGCGGCGGGTCCGCCTGCCGCTCTGTTTCTGTGTCCGCAGCGTCGCGCGTCAGTTTTTTGATCCAGCTAAACCGGTTGACCTTGATAACGGCGACGATACATTTTGTCAGCTGGTCGGATTTCAGCAAAAAGAACGTGACGGGCGCCGGCCAGTGAAAGACGAACGCGCTCAGCGCGGAGAGCGGCAGCACGATCCCCCACATGAAGATGATGTCGTTGCGGAACACGAATTTCGTGTCGCCGCCGCCCGAGACGATCCCCACCAGGCACGGCGCCTCGTACGCGGAGCCGACGATCGTCACGGCGAGGATATTCATAAATACCGTCGAAAGCTTAGCGGTCTCAGGCGAAATATCAAAAAAGCCGATGATGGCGCTTTTGATCAGAAGTAAGACCCCGGCGGAAAGCAGCCCGGTGACCAGAAAGATCGCCTGCAGCTTTTTTGTATAGCGTTTCACGCGCGGGATATCGTTCTCCCCGACCGTTTTTCCGATCAGCACCGACGAAGCGGATGAAGACGACGTATACAGCACCGCCGCCACCTGAAAGACCGGCGCCGAGACCGCGTTCGCGCCGATGGCGGCGGCGCCGAGCCTTCCGATGATGCCGGTCTGGATCAGCATGGCAAACCCCCAGGACCCGCCGGAGCCCACCAACGGCAGCCCCGCGCGCAGGTAGTCGAGCAGATACGTTTTTTCGATCCGCAGGCAGTCCCGCGGCCCCAGCCGCAGTTTTTTATCCGCAAACAGCGCGTACCCGACCACAAACAGCAGCTCCGCGAGCCTGGAGATCAGCGTTGCCGCCGCCGCGCCCTTTACGCCGTGTTCCGAAAAGCCGAGGCGCCCGAAGATCAGCGCATAATTGAGCGTGATATTCACCGCCAGCGCCAGCAGGGACGAATAGAAGCAGACGCGCACGTTTTCCACGCTCCTGAGCGCCCCCGTCAAAACGATCGTGAACGCGAACGGGATATAGCTGTGCGCCATGATCCGCAGAAACGCCGCGCCCTCGGCGACGATGGCGCTCTCGTTTGAAAGCAGCCGCAAAACCGCCTCGGGAAAAACGCCCGCGACCAGCGCCAATACGCCCGCAAGCGCCACGGCGGTCCAGAGCGCCGCCGCAAACAGCTTTTTGATCGGTTCCGTTTCCTTTTTGCCCCAGTACTGGGACGCCGGCACCACCAGCCCGTTCGCCGCGCCGTTCAGGACGCACAGCAGCAGAAACTGGATCTGGTTGGCAAGGCTGACCCCGCTCATCGCCGTTTCGGAATACCGACCCAGCATCATGGAATCGGCCAGGTTCACGCCGAACAGAATCAGGCTCTGCATCGCCACGACGCTGAACAGACGGAAATAGGTCTGGTAGAAATAGCGGTCTTTTTTCATCGGGAGCCTCCGAAAAACAATGTCAAAGCACTTTCCGCAAATACAGGCCCGCCGTTTTTTCTCCCGCAAACGGGCGGCGCGCCAAAAAATCCGCCGTGACTTTCCGGCAGGTCTCCGGGGATTCAACGGTAAAATACAGCGTATAAAAATCCAGCGGCGGCATTTTCAGGTCGCCGGTATACAGCGGCACGCTGTTGAGCAGCGTGGAATACTTTTTATCCGCGCAGACCATCGGGAACGCCGTCCCCCGCCGGTCCGTCAGAAACGGCCTGCCGCCGCACCCGGCGCAGCCCGCCGCTTTTTTCGCCGGGCAGTTTCTGAGGCGCATCAGCGGCAGGTACCCGTAGGCGACGATCCCGGTCCGGCAGTCCTCAATCGGAGCGGGCGTCTCCCGGAAATTCAGCTCAAAACTCAGCGTCAGGTCCTTTACGCCGAGCGCTTTGTAAGCGCCGACGGCAGCCGCGTTCATTATATTCAGGTGCATGCCGCCCAGAGGCGTCAGCCCCGCCTTTTGGGCAAGCGCAGCCGCGCCGACGTTTTCGCACAGCGCGTATTGCAGCCCTTTTTCTTTCAGTGCACAAAGCTGTGTCAGCGTCTTTTCCTCATCCCCCGGGTACAGCAGCACCGGCAGCTCCGCCGCCAGTTTACCGGCGCTGCCGTCCAAAAGCTGCGGCGCAGATAAAAGTTCCCGAAGCGGCAGGATCACCCGTTCGGCTTCTTCCGGGAAAAACGCCTGCCGCGCCGTTTCAAACCGCAGCCGCAGCGCGGGCGAAACGGGCAGCCGCGGCGCGGCGGGTTGCAGCAGCGCCGACGCCGCCGCCTCCGAAAACGGATGCCGCAGCGCCGCGCGCGCGTCGGAGAGCGCCGCGATCCCGTCCCGCCGGAGGGCGTTGACGGCGGCGGCGGAGAGCGTGAGCCCCTCGCCGATCTCGCGGACGGGCACGCTGCAGACATACGGCGTGCCCCCCAGCTTCGTCAGCAGACGGCTGCAGGTTTCGGCGTCCAGCGGCCTTGTGCGGGCGGGTTCGGGCACGGCGCCCGTTACCGTGACGGTATGCGCCCCGTCCGTCAGCGTCAGACGGCTGGGTTCCTTTGCAACAGCAAAAAACTTCATTCCCACCGCCGCGCGTTTCGGCTCGTCCTTATAAAGCGCCTGCAGCTGCCCAAATACGCCGGCGGCCGCCGTCACGTCCTCCCGGCTGCGGCTGCCGAACATGGCAAGGTCCCGCCGTCCGGCCAGATACCCGTCCGTAAACCCGTCGCGGGAAAAAACGCGCCGGAGCGTTTCCTCATCGTAGGTTTCCCCGTTTCGGGCGGCGATGCACGCCCGCACGGCGGCAGCGCAGTATTCCGGCCGCTTCATGCGCCCCTCGATCTTGAACGAACACACGCCCGCGTCCGCCAACTCCCGCAAATGGCCCAGCAGGGACATATCCTTCAGCGAGAGCGCAAACGGGCGCTCCCCGCTGTGGAAATCCAGTCGGCAGGGCTGGGCGCACAGGCCCCGGTTGCCGCTGCGCCCGCCGAAAACGGCGGACAGATAGCACAGCCCCGAGGCGCTCATACAGTGCGCCCCGTGGACGAAAACCTCGATCTCAAGCTGTGTGCCTGCGGCTATGGCGGCGATCTCCTCAAGCGTCAGTTCCCGCGCCAGTACCACACGGGAAAAGCCCTGCGCCTGCAAAAGCCGCGCGCCCGAGAGGTTATGGACCGCCATCTGGGTGGAGGCGTGGAGCTTCACCGTCGGGCAGCAGCGCCGGACGGCCTCGGCGGCCGCGAGGTCCTGCACGATCACCGCGTCCGCGCCGCTTTCGGCGACCTGACGCAGCGTATCCAGAAAGCGCGGAAGCTCCGCGTCCTTTAAAAGCGTATTGAGCGTGATATAGGTCTTCACGCCCCGCTCTTTACAGCAGCGCACCGCCTCCGAAAACTGCGCGCCGGTAAAATTATCCGCGTTGCGCCGGGCGTTGAAATCCGCCGCGCCCAGATACACGGCGTCCGCGCCGCTGCGCACGGCGGCATAAAGCTGCTCCATCCCGCCCGCAGGCGCCAAAATCTCAGGCGATGGTGAAACGATTCTCGGCAAGACGACACCCCCTTGTTTTCAAAAGTTTAAAAGTATAAAAGATACAAAGTTACAAATGCGGAACGCGCGTTGGCGCGTTGATCATAGTAAAACAGGCGCTTGTGCCGCAGAGGAAAGATCCGATATTCGGAAGTGATATAAATTTTAAGGCAACACCGCATAATTCCGGTGTGCGGATTGCGCAGTAGATTTTTTCGTCAGATTGTACAGATTTGACGCCGTCAACCTGGCGGTTGGCAAGGAAAATCTGTGCAGGATGACGGAATAAAGATCAAGCAAGG
>JAFRNP010000044.1 GCA_017430145.1 Clostridia bacterium | reverse complement strand
TATGTTGCCTGATCCGCGCAGAAGAAAAGTTTAAAAGTTACAAAGATACAAAGTTGCAAATGCGGAAGGGCTTCGCCCTTGATTACAGATGCGGCCTTTTAAAGCCTTCCCCTCTGGGGAAGGTGGCACGGCGTGAGCCGTGACGGATGAGGGAACGCGCTGCCATCCGTTTTATGTTGCCTGATCCGCGCAGAAGAAAAGTTTAAAAGTTACAAAGATACAAAGTTGCAAATGCGGAAGGGCTTCGCCCTTGATTACAGATGCGGCCTTTTAAGCCCCCGAGCACAGAAGAGGGGTTGCCGGGCTGTAAAGACTTTCTATAATCAACGCCGCGCTGCGCGGCGTTCCTCATTTGTAACTTTTTTACTTTTATTCTTTCAAACTTTTAAACAACGGGTCTGCAGCTTTTTCGCTGCAGACCCCGTTGTGTATTAAATCTGGTAGAACCCGATTTTCTTCATGACCTTCCGCGCCGTGCGGGCGGCGATGCGGCGCGCTTTTTCGGCGCCGTCCGCCATGCACTGCTCGATGTAGGCCTTGTCGGCAATGATCCGCTCGTATTCGCTGCGCACGGGCGAGATCTCCGCAACCACCGCCTCGGCGACCGCGGCCTTGAAATCGCCGTAACCCTTGCCCGCGAAATCGCGTTCGATGGCGTCGTAATCGAGCCCGGTACAGCAGGCGTACAGCGCCATCAGGTTGTTGATGCCGTCCTTGCCCTCGCCGTACCTGACGCACGCCTCGGAATCCGTGACGGCGCTTTTGATCTTTTTCGCGATCACGGCGTCCGGGTCCGTCAGGGAGATGAAGGATTTTTCGTTGGGGTCGGATTTGCTCATCTTCTTGTCCGGCTCCTGCAGCGACAGGATCCTGGCGCCTTTTTTGCCGATATAGGGCGCCGGGACCTTCAGCACGTCTCCGTAGATGCCGTTGAAGCGCTCCGCGATATCGCGCGCGATCTCCAGATGCTGCTTCTGGTCGTCCCCGACCGGAACCATATCCGCATTGTACAGCAGAATGTCCGCCGCCATCAGGATCGGGTACGTAAACAGCCCCACGTTCACGTTGTCGGCGTGCCGGGCGGATTTATCCTTGAACTGCGTCATGCGGCTGGCTTCGCCGAACATGGTGTAGCAGTTGAGGATCCACGCCATCAGCGCATGCTCCTGCACGTGGCTCTGCATGAAGATGACGTTCTTTTCCGGGTCCAGCCCCAGCGCCAGCAGCCAGGCGTACATCTCCTTTGAGCGGCGGCGCAGGTCGGCGGGCGTGTTGCGGACCGTGATCGCGTGCAGGTCGGCGACGCCGAAAATGCAGTCGTTTTCCTGCGCCATGTCGTGCCAGTTTTTGAACGCGCCGAAATAGTTGCCGATGGTCGGCGCGCCCGAGGACTGCACAAAGCTGAGCACGATCTTTTTGTTTTCCGTCTGTGTCTCCATATGGTCTCTCCCCGCAGGCGTTACGCCATGTCGGCAAACAGGTTCATAAAGCCGATCAGCCCCATCAGGCGGTAGCCCTTCGGCACGTCTTTTTTATCGCTCGGCACGTCCGAAGAGATCAGTTCAAAAGACGTCGTATTGTCAAGTCTGCCGCGGGCGTCATAGTTTTCAAAGCCCAGCAGCCGGTCGCCGTACATGTAGACGACGGTATAGTCGCCGTTTTCGCCCATGATCTTGTACGCCAGACATTCGGTGTCGTTGAAGGTGCCCTTCGTCACTTCCGTCGCGTCGGACAGCGGCTTCAGGGACGTAAAGGAGAACTCCTCGGTGTCAAACATATCCTCGGAGAGCCCGATCATATCCAGAACGGACTTGCTCAGCGTGATATACGCCTTGTCCTTGATGCTCATCAGATAGATCGTCTGCCCGCCCAGCAGGTTGTTTTTCATCAGGATCGCCAGGTCCATCCCTTCGGCGGCCGTGTGCATATAGGTGGTCTTGTCGGTCTGCGCCAGCTCAATGGGCGCGGAACCGGAAATATCCGTGGTGGTGGCCTTGACGTGGTAGACGCCGCTGCGCAGGATGTCATACTGGTTGTTCTTCGTCGGGCGCGGGATCCCAGCCGTGGGATCTTCTGTCACAGGCTCTTCGGAAGTGGGTTCCCCGGTGGTGGGTTCTTCGGAGGAAGGCTCTTCGGAGGAAGGCTCTTCGGAAGAGGGTTCCCCGGAGGTGGGTTCTTCGGAAGTGGGCTCTTCGGAAGTGGGCTCTTCGGTGGTCGGTTCTACGCCGGGGATATTATCGACAATGCCGACGGAGGCTCTGAGGATATACCGGGCGTCCATGGCGGACACGGAGCCGTCGCAGTCGTAGTCGGCGGCAACGAACTCGTCGGAGCCGGGTTCATACGTCTCAAGGTCCACGCTGCGTCTGAGGGCAAGCCGGGCGTCGTCCGCACCGACGGCGCCGTCTTTATTCACGTCGCCGCGCAAAACGTTTTCTGCCAGGGAAAAAGCGCCGAAGCCCGCGATCAGGACGGCAAGGGTTACAAGAATGGCGATCCATTTTTTCATGATGTTCTGAGATCCTTTCTATTAATGGTTATTATATTTATATATACAATTATAAATATACGTTTTGTAGATCCGCGCCGTGTTTTCTGCGAACGCGGCTGCCGGATCAGACGCCAAGCAGGCCCATGAACCCGAACAGCGTCTTTTTGGAATAATCCGACGGGACCGACCGCTTATCGGCGGGCACCGTACCGGAGACCTCGTCAAATTCCATGGTGCCGACCACGTATCCGGCTTCGGAAACGTCCTGGATCGCCAGCAGCGTGTCGCCGTTCAGATAGACGATGCTGCTGCCGGCCGTACCTTCGGCGCCGGGAATGGAGTAGGCAAAACAGGGCGTGCCGCGGTACTGCGTCTCTTCCACAGACGCGGCTTCGGACAGCGGGCGCATTTTGGAAAAGCCCGGGTCGCCTGCCTTGAGCATCTCATCCGGATCCATGCCGATCAGCCGCATTTCCGTTGCCGTCACCTTCAGGTACGCTTTTTTATCCGGCAGCATCAGATAGGTCGTTTTTCCGACGACCAGCACGGCAAAGTTGATACCGTCCATGTCCGATACGGCATAGAGCGTGTTATCGGTCACCGCCATCTCCATTTCGGTGATTTCGGTCGCGTTCAGCATCCTGCCTTTTACGTAATAGGTCCCGGAGCGCAGGGCGTCGTACTGGTTGTTTTCCGTGGGGCGCCTGAGGCCTTCGGTCACCGGCAGGTTGACCGAGACGCGCAGGATCGAACGGGCGTCCATGGCGGAGACCGTCCCGTCCCCGTCAAAGTCCGCGGCGGTAAAAGCGTCGGAACCCGGCTCGAAGGTCTCCAGGTCCACACTGCGCCGAAGGGCAAGCCGGGCGTCGTCCGCACCCACCGAACCGTCGGCGTTCACGTCCCCGCGCACGACGGCGGCCGCCGGGACGATAAAGCAGCAGGCAAGCAAAGCTGCCGTTAAAAACAGACAAAATCCTTTTTTCATGGCGTTATCCTTTTATTTTGCTTTGTTTCTTACGCGTCGACGGTACCGGAGAGGCTGTACAGCTTTTTTGCGGCGGCAAAGAGATCCAGAAGCTGATACCCGTCGGGCACCTCGGTCATCTCGGCGGGGATCTCAGCAGAGACCGTTTCCGCGTCCACGGACACAGACGGCGCGCCCTCGCCGAACCCGATCGAGAAATTGCACAGCGTATCGCCGTCCATGCGCACGACGATCTGCATGCCCGCGTCCCCGGCAAAACTGCTGAAGGTATATTCCGTTACGGTTTTGCCGTTATACTCCGCCGTTTTCACGGCGTCGGCGTCCGAAAGCGTCGGCACGTCCTGCGCCTCTTCAAGGGTGCTTACGAGTGTAAGGATCGGGGAAAGATCCAGCGAGAAAAACCGGAGCGTTTTGTTATTCAGCGCTGCATAGGTGCTGTCGGAGGCGTCGATCACATAGGTCTCGTCGTTCTTTATCAGCACCGTCAGGTCCCCTGCGGTGACGGCAAAGCAGTCGCCGGACACGACGACGGCGATCGGACAGGCTTCGGTCTCTTCGCTCTGCCCGTCGCTGACCGTCATGGTCCCTTTGAGCAGGAACTTTCCGGACGTAAGGGTCGTAAAGTCGTTGTTTTCGGAGGCCGGGGCCGCTTCGCCCGCGGGCAGGCCGACCGACACGCGCAGGATGGCGCGGGCGTCGGCGGCGGAAACCGTGCCGTTGTTATCGTAATCGGCGGCGGTATAGGCAAAGGACCCGGGCTCGTCGTCTTCCAGCCCCACGCTCATGCGCAGGGCCAGCCGCGCGTCGTGGGCGGACACGTTTTTGTCTCCGTCCACGTCGCCGGGGAAATAAACGGCGAAGGCGGCTGCGCCGAAGCAGCCCAGGGCCAGACACAGCGCAAGAAGCGCGGAAAGTACTTTTTTCATGATGGGTGTTCCTTTCTGTTTCCGTAAAGTACATCGGGGAGACGGGATCATCTGCCCGTGATGAGCCAGGTTTCGGTCTGCGTCCCGTGGGAGGCGAAGTCGCCGCTGACCAGCACGGCGCTGCCGCTGCCGCTGATCTGCACGGGGACGGTATACTGCGCGAATTCCACGTATCCGCGGGCGTCGATCCGTACGCTGATCTCGGAGCCGGGATAATTGACCTCAAAAGCGTCCACACGGACCATACTGAGGTCCAGGTCTCCGAAACTCAGGTAACCGATGGCGCCGGCGTTGTATTCCGGGATCTGACCCTTTTTGTTCACGGTCTCGGGGACAAGCGTGAGCGTCACGTACGTTTTGCCGTCCGTCTGCTCGACGCTGAAGCTCTGCACGCCGTCGGGGGAAAGGCTGAACGCCTGGCGTTTGGGCAGCAGCAGCGGGACCGTTTCGCCCTTGCTGTTGACCGCCTTGCCGCCCTTGAACGTCAGATCCTCCTGCGTGGGCTCGACCAGGCCTGCGATCGCAATGTTCAAAAGGGACTTGGCCACCGAACTGCCGGGCATACTGTCGATCGTAAACGTAAAGCTTTCGGTATGGCGCACGTTGACGGTCCCGGACAGGTCCTTGGTCCTGTTGACGGCGTCCTGCACCAGCTGCACCGCATCCTCTTTGGAGATAAGGCCGTCCGTGCTGTAATTGCGGAAGGCAAAAAGCGCTTCGACGGGCGCTTTCTGTTCCGCCGCCTTGCCTGCCACCGCGAACTGCCCCTCATAACTGTCGGACGCTGCGTACGCAAACCCGTAGCCGCCGAGCTCGCCGTTAAGCGCCTCGGCATAGGAGGGATATTCGCCCGCCGTCTCGCCGGAATACAAAGGCGCCGGGGAGGCGGAATAATAATCGGCGAACCGGTAAAGCTCCGTTTTTACGGCGCTGCCGGGATGGTACAGATGCTTTTGCAGGGTCAGATGCCCGTTTTCAACGGTCAGCACCAGATAGTGTGCCGTCCAGTCGCCGTCCAGATACTCGTACACGCTGAACGCGAGGGTGTCGGCGCAGCGGAATACTTCAGCGGCCTCGTAGCCTTCGGGCGCAAAGATCTCCGTGGCGGGCGGCAGCAGGCAGTCCATGAAATGCGCGTTATCAAAAACGAATTCGCTCATCTTTTTGACCGCGCCGTCCTCCACTTTATAATAAGAAAGCGTGAGGGAGGTGAGCATGGAAGAGCCGCTGCACGCCCATTCAAAGATCAGCATCTCATTGACGCCGTCGCCGTCGAAGTCCGTCAGCGCGTATTCGGAGGCGGAAACGTCCGTATTTGCGGTATAATAATTCTTGAGCATGCCGTCGTTGGTCACAACGCCGGCGTCAAGCCCGACGGACGCGCGCAGGATCGCGCGGGCGTCCATGGCGGAGACGGCGCCGTCGCCGTCGTAATCGGCAGCCGTAAATTCTTCGGAGCCCGGGGCGTAAGTCTCCAGGTCCACGCTGCGTCTGAGCGCAAGCCTTGCGTCGTCCGCGCCCACCGCGCCGTCGTTATTGACGTCGCCGAGCGCGAACGCATAAGCCGCCGGAACGAACAGGCCGGCCAGCAGGCAGAGAACAAGTGCGATTCCAAGTACCTTTTTCATACACGCACCTTCCTTTCTGAAAGTATTATATTAAAAATATCAGGCTTTGTCAATTGGGAAATATAAAAGGCGTCCCGGGCGCTGCAGCAAAATCTGCCGTTCAGGCGATAAAAATAAAATCGTCTTGACATTTCTTACGCTATCGTTTATCATAATCAAAAAAACGACCGGGAACGTTTATCGCCATGTCAAAGCTAACCTATCGCGCCACCGTTGCCGCCTGCTTCGTCGGGTACGCGGTGCAGGCCATCGTCATCAATTTTCTGCCGCTGCTGTTTGTGACCATGGAGCGGGACTACGGCTTTTCCGTCGGGCAGATCACATCGCTGATCACGGTCAATTTTCTTCTGCAGCTTTTCACGGACCTGACGAGCCCGCTGTATGTGGACCGGCTCGGGTACCGCCGCAGCGTGCTGCTCGCCCACATCTCCGCCGCCGCAGGGCTGCTTTTGCTGCCGGTACTGCCCGAAGTGATGCCGCCCTATGCGGGCGTGGTGTGCGCGGTGCTGCTGCTGGCGCTCGGGGGCGGGCTGATCGAAGTCCTGATCAACCCGATCGTGGAATCGGGCCCGGGCGAAAACAAAGAGAAGGCCATCAGCCTGCTGCATTCGTTTTATTGCTGGGGGCATATGGGCGTCGTGCTGCTCTCCACGCTGTTCTTTACCCTGTTCGGGATCGGAAACTGGAAGATCATGAGCATCCTTTGGGCGCTGGTGCCGGCGGTCAACGCCGTCGTGTTCACAAAGACGCCCATCTCCGTCCCTCCGAGAACGGATTCGGTCGGCGGGACCGTAAAAACGCTGCTGCATACCCCCGTTTTTTATATTTTGCTTTTAATGATGCTTGCCGCCGGCGCTGCGGAACAGACCGTGAGCCAGTGGGCCTCCGCCTTTGCGGAACAGGGGCTGGGCGTATCCAAAACCGTGGGCGATCTGACCGGCACCATGCTGTTTGCGGCGCTGATGGGCGTTACGCGGGCGCTGTACGGCAAAAAAGGCGACAAACTGCGTCTGGAATCCGCCATGGCGGGGGGCGCCGCCATGTGCATCGCCGCGTATCTGACGATCGGGCTTTCATCTTCTGCGCGCCTCGGCCTGCTCGGTTTCGCCGTATGCGGCCTCGGGGTGGGGATCTTCTGGCCCGGCAGCATCAGCCTGGCGGCGGCGCGCATCAGAAACGGCGGCACCGCCATGTACGCCCTGCTTGCCCTTGCCGGGGACCTCGGCTGCACGCTGGGTCCCACGCTCGCGGGCGCGGTCGGCGCAAAAACGGACCTGCAGACCGGGATATTGAGCGGGATCGTGTTTCCGGTCCTGCTGCTGGCGGGCCTGGCGGGGATGAGGAAGGTAAAAAAAAGTAAAAAAGATACAAAGTTGCAAAGTTACAAATGAGGATGCGCCATTGATTATAGATGTTAGCTGTTAGCTGTTAGCCTTTTAGAATTGAAAGTTATCAAAGTTATCAAAGTTCTAAAAGTTATGAAATTCGGAAGGGCTGCGCCCTTGATCATAGATCCGAATAAAGCGCGTCCGGAAGCAGAGACGAAGGGAACAAT
>JAFRNP010000043.1 GCA_017430145.1 Clostridia bacterium | reverse complement strand
TCAACAGCGGCTATATTGAAGCGTTAGGCGAAGACGGCGCGGGCATCGGCGGCGGCTATGATGAAGGCAGCGGCTTTCAGTCGGTCACCATCAACGGCGGTATTGTCCGCGCAACCGGCGGCGCAGGCGGCGCGGGGATCGGCGACGGCGCGAAAAACACAAAGAGCACAAACGCCGTCATTACCGTCAACGGCGGCGACGTCACTGCCCATGGCGGAGACGGGGGCGCCGGCATAGGCGGCGGAAAAAACAGCGAAAGCGCGAACGTTTCCGTGACCGTCAACGGCGGCACAGTCAACACAACCGGCGGAGAAAACGGCGCAGGCGTCGGCGGCGGGCAGAACCGCAGCAACGGCAAAGTCAGCATAACCGGCGGTACCGTCACCGCAACAGGCGGCAAAGAAAGCGCCGGCATCGGCGGCGGCTGTGAGGGCTCCGCCGAAAAGCCCGTGTATATTTCCGGTGGTGAAGTAAACATATACGGAAGCACCCGTGCGGCGGGCATCGGCGGCGGCTACAGAAGAGACGGCAACGACGTATATATCAGCGGCGGTACGGTTTACGTCAGATCCGGCCTTTACGCCGACGGCATCGGCTGCGGTCAGTATAACAGCGTATATAAAGACGCGAACGAGGCGAGACGGACCGGGAATACCTATATCACAGGCGGCAGGGTCACTGTCGAAACGGAAAAGCCCCAAACGGAAACCAACGATCTCGGCAGCGCGATCGCCTGCACCGAGGGGTATGAGATCCTGATTGAGAACGCCTTTGTTCAGGCGGCTTCTTACGGCTACGGCGCCGGGATCGGCGGCAACAACAACCAATACAGACAGAGCGGTACGATCAATATCAGAAACGCCTACGTGATCGCAACGTCCATAGACGGACCCGGCATCGGCAGGCAGGGCAATCCCCCAAGCTCAAACAGGATCACGGAGAACCACGCCGTTGTAAATATCGAAAACAGTTGCGTATTTGCCGCTTCCCGCGACAGGGGTGCCGGGATCGGCGGCGGAAACGACGGAGACGGCTGTACCGTCACCATCAAGGACAGCGAGGTCACGGCCATCGGCGGCGCGATTGATTATAACTGGTATGCCGAGCACGGCCCTATCGTTAGCCGGTTTAAGCTTGTGAAGCTCCAGAACCTGTTCCGTTACTTCTCCGGTATGTTTATAAACGCGGCGCTGACCGCCCTGAACCATCTTACCCGTTCCGGGAAATACAGAGGCGCGGGGATCGGCGGCGGCGATAAGGGCAAGGGCGGCAATGTTACGATCATCAACAGCGACGTGCTCGCTGTCGGTGGCGGCGACGGCGCGCGCGCGATCGGCCACGGCCATGATACCGACGCAACCAACGGCACGCTGACCCTCGGCGGCAATATGGCCGTTTTTGCCGGCGCCGATGAGGCTTCGCTGGCCCCGGCGGCCGCGGCCGACAGAACTTCGGCGAGCTTTAATAACTACGTGGTCCATTTTTATCCCTGCGAGCACAGCGGCGCCGATTTCCGGAGCCTGCCGGACGGCCACGCGGCGGAATCCTGCGCGTATTGCGAAACGACATATGACGAAAACAACCTTGCAGCGCATACGTTCGGCGCGGATAAAAAATGCGCCGTCTGCGGATATCAGGGCGTTCAGGTGACGTATTCTTCCGGTAACTTTGAAGGCAGCATGGCGCCTGTGGTAATCGGTAAGGACGCCGTACTCACACTTCCCGAAGCGGGAGAATTTGACTGCGAAAGATACGGTTATCTGCAGTCCGGCTGGCTGATCGACGGCGTCGTACACGCCCTCGGCGATCGGGTCGTTATTTCAAAAGACACAACCATTACCGCCGTCTACGATATCGCGCACGACGTTTTTATCGTGGATTCCGAGGGCGGCGTTGTGACTTCGGATAAGAGCTTCGTTCTTTCCGGCGAAACGATCAATCTTGCCGCGAAAGTGGATAAGGGCTATTCCTTCACAGGCGTCCGGGTCCGCGCGAACGGAAACACGGTTTATGAAAAGAACGGCGAAAGCCTGGAGGCTTCTCACAGCTTTACCATGCCGGACGCCAACGTCGCGATTTATTCCGTATTTACAAAGAACGTCTATCATCTTACCACGGACGACGACGGCTTCGGCGTCAATGTGGAGAGCTCTGCGGCTACGGCCTCTGTCGGCGACAGGATCACGGTTTCCGTACCCAAAATCAACGGTGTAGAGGGGATCGTCGTCACAGAGCTTGCTTCCGGCCAAACACATACCGTGCCGCTCAACGCGGCGGGAAAGGCAAGCTTTGTTTTTGACTGGGAGAGCGACGTTCGCATCACGCCCGGCGGCCTGCATGCGCATGACGGCGCCGTCTTTACGCCCTGGGGCGCGAACGAAAGCGAGCGGAATTCACTGCCTGCATCCGGCAGCGTTTTCCTCGTCGGCGATATTGTGCTCAACGAAGCCTATGCGCCGCGGAAAAACGTGGATATCTGTCTCAACGGCCATACGATCACGATATCCGACGCTTTCGGCGATCTGTATATGTTTGATGTGGCGGCAGCGCAGCTTTGCGTCTGCGACCACGATAACACCGGCGTGATCGACGCGCGCGGAAAATGCGGGCTTGTAAGCCTTTATAACGCAAGATTCACCCTGAACGGCGGCACGCTGACCGGCGGCAGCGCCGATACAGGCAGCGTGATAACGATTGCTGAAACAAACGATTATGAAAAATATTCCGGCTTTACCATGCACGGCGGCGTGATTACGGGGAATACGGGGCGTTCGCAGGGGATCGTAAGCACAGGCGACGCACCGATCCGTATTGACGGTGGCATGATCACCGGCAATACCGCGCCAACGGCGATCACCGTACAAAAGAACTGCCTGTTCGAGCTTTCCGGCGACCCGGTGATTACGGATAATATCCCGACGGGGCACAGCTATCAGAGCAACGTTCTGCTTTTGGGCGGCGTAATCAACGTCAAAAACAGACTATCCGACGCCGCCGGGATCGGCGTCAGCGTCAACGCGGCGTCCGGTTCCAACGGACACGTTACGTTCACAAACGGTTTTTCCGGCAATGGGAAGAGCGGGAGCTTTATCAGCGACGACGACGCAAAAGCGGTCGGCATTTTTGATGGGGAAGCGGCGTTAGGCGTTCCGGCAACGGTGCGCTTTGATAAAAACGGCGGCTTTGGCGCCGATATGGACGACGTAAGGCTTGCCAAAGACTCGCAATACACCCTGCCCGCATGTCTGTTTACGCCGACCTCCGGCGTTTTTGCGGGCTGGCGGATCGGCTCCGGCAGTGAAATACGGCAGCCGAACGAAACGATCACGGTTTCCGGTGACCTGATCCTTTACGCCGTATGGGACGAGAACGCCGACGAAACGGCTTTTATTGAGCCGCACGTCCACCGCTGGGAACTGAAGACCGACGCCGCCGACCCCTCCAAAGCGACTGTTCGGTGCGTCAACGCGATCTCCGAATGCAACGAATCTGACGCCCGGTGGGCGATGCTCACGGTTGATGGCCAAAGCGGTCCCTATACAAAGGTCTATGACGGCAGCGCCGTCTCAGCCGGGGTAGAGGTACAAAAGGCTTCGCCCGAGGCAGCGGCCTTCTTCGACGGGAGTCTGATTTCCATTGGCAGCGTTTCCTATTACGACGGCTCCGGCAATAAGCTGTCCGGCGCGCCGGTGGACGCCGGCACCTACACCGCGATGGCAATGTTGAGCCCGGTCAACGGCAAGGGGCTGCCGTGTACGCTCCGGCAGACGATCACCATCGCCAAGGCCGCGGCCCCCGAAATAACGGTCAGCGGCGTTGATATTGCGCCCCGCGCCACAGCACAGCCGATGGCGGAAGTCAGCGATGTTTCGGCTTACGGCACGGTCTTCACGCGTCTGAACGGCGGGAATTGGACGCCGGGAATCTGTGAAGCGAAGGAGCCGGGCGAATATACCATAGAGTGGTACTTTGAGGGACGCAATCACGAAAACGTCAATTCGAGGGAGACGCCGGGAACGGTGCATTCCTCCATCTCCGACGTCCACAGCCACGATGGGATCGACTTTATCCGCTGGACGGGCACGGATTCCCTGCCGACGCAGCCCGGCAATTACTATCTGACGGAAAACGTCACCCTGACGGCCGACTGGACGCCGGAGGGCGATATCCGTCTTTGTCTGTTCGGCAAGACGGTCGATCTGAACGAAAACTATTTCGTTATCAGAGACTGCAGAATATCGCTCTTCGGGGACGGCGAGGGTACGGTCACCGGAGCCGGCGGTATATTTGTCGGCAGCGAGGCGCGCCTGGATTCTCACGGCGTTATTTATGACCAAATAACCAATGGCTTCAGCTACAGCAAGTTTGATGGCATGGGCGCGGCGCTGATGGTTTCCGGCGCGTTTCAGATGGATGGCGGCAGGCTCGTAAACTCCCACGGCTATACGGGCGGCCTGCAGCTTGGTCCCGATTCCGGCTTCAGCGTCAGCGGCGATCCTGTTATTCAGAACAATACCGGCAACGGCGGAGATACAAGGAACGTATATCTTGCCGGCAGCTCCAATCTCATTCATATAGAAGACGGGCTGACGGGCTACGCTTCGATCGGTCTTTACGCCAACGCCTTTAACGGCGGGGATGAAGAATACGTTCTGACCGACAATTTCGCGTCTCACTGCCCCGGGCTTCTCCCCGCCGAAGTGTTCAGCCTTGACAATGCGCTTGACAGCACCTATAGGATCGGTCTGTCCGACGCCGGGAATGCCGTGATCAGGCATCACGTTCATCAATTTGAGATCAAGCTTTCGGACGGCAGAACGGATATGGCGGAATTCCGCTGCCTGAACGAGGATGGCTGTCCACTGCATGGGCAGGTCGTCACGGCGCAGGTTTTTGCCGAGGACGCCGTTTACGACGGCGAGGAGCACGGCGGGTATTTGCAGGTTCTCATAGACGGTGTACCCACAGAGTCTTCCTATGGCGATGAGATTGTGATCGATCTCGGCGGCAGAAAGCATCTGTATTTCGTCGACGTCGCGTATTACGATAAGCACAATACGCGCGTGGATAGATTTTACAAGGATGAAAACGGAAAAATCGTTTGGGTCGATTGCGCGCCCTATGAGGAAGGAACCTATACCGCCAAGGCTTGGCTGATTTACAATGATTTTGCAGACGACACCGAGGAACGTGTTGAGATCAGCGCTCCCATTACCATTCACAGCCATAAGGCAGCCGAAGCGGTAATCGAAAATGAGATCGCCGGCACCTGCCTGACCCCGGCCTGTTATGATGAAGTCGTCTACTGCTCCGTCTGTGGCGAGGAAATGAGCCGCGAGACGAAAACAGGCGACTTCGGCGCGCATGTTGAAACCCCGATCCCCGGAACAGCGGCGGACTGCGCGCACACCGGGCTTACGGAAGGCGTCAAGTGTTCCGTTTGCGGCAGGCTGCTGCGGGCGCAGACGGTTATCGAAAAAACGGAGCATACCCCCGGCGAAGCGGTCAGGGAGAATGAGATCGCGGCAAGCTGCAGCGCCGCGGGCAGTTACGACGAGGTGGTTTCCTGTACCGTGTGCGGAACGGAGCTCAGCCGCGAGACGAAGACCATTGAAAAAACCGCTCACACGCCTGGCAAAGCGGTCAGAGAAAATGAGATCGCGGCAACCTGCAGCGCTGAGGGTAGCTACGACGAGGTCGTTTCCTGCAGCGTATGCGGGACGGAGCTCAGCCGCGAAACGAAGACCGTAGAAAAGATCGCCCACACGCCGGGCGAAGCTGTCAGAGAGAACGAAACAGCGGCAACCGTTGACGCAGAGGGCGGTTATGATACGGTCGTATACTGCGCGATTTGCGGCGAGGAGCTGTCCTGTGTGCACGTAACGCTTGAAAAGCTTTCGCCCGATCCGACAGAGCCTGCGGATCCAATCGATCCGACGGATTCCTCTGATACCGAAAACGGACCTTGTAAATACTGTGGCAGGGATCATTCCGGCAGCTTTATCCAAAGAATCATCGGCTTCTTCCATTTGATACTCTATTTCTTCGCGCACCTGTTCGGGAAGATGTAACAGGCATAATAATGTAAATTGAGTAGGGCGGATTTTCTCCGCCCTCTCAGCCGAATTGACAAGAGGACTTTCACCTCGATGCTTTCACAGAAACGTACGTGAACTTCTCGGTTCATCCGGCTCTTATCAAGCACCATTGGTTTTCCACGCTGCAAGGACGGTTATTCTTTGATTATGCGGGCCGATAATTTGACTGCGGGAAGCAAGGAAAACCAAGGAAATGCTTGTTTTTTTTACTTCTTACTGGTATTATACAAATAAGATGGTTCTATGCCACCATTGCAGGGAACACCGTGGAATGGGCTGCCGGTCAAGACATCGCGCCGCATGAACTGTATGAACTTTCCATCGCCACGTATCGGTTTTTCTTTTGACCCATATTCTGACCCATAACAGGAAAAACGGCGGCGGAGACAACGGCTACAAGACCGCCGGACGGAATCATAACCAGAGACAAAAGGGCCGGAAAGCGCCCCAAATGCCTGGACGAACACACCGACTACCGCTCATAACCCGGAGGTCGTTGGTTCAAGTCCTTCTCCCGCAACCAAACAAATCCCCAAGAATGGCTTAACACCGCCGTTTTTGGGGATTCCCTTTTGCCAGAAATATTTGTCCTTATCGCTTTTGACCCATGTTTGACCCATACGGGATTTTTTTCACTAAAAAACGGGATATTTTTTCGGGCAAAGCCTTTTATTTTGGATTTTTTGCTTTGTCGCCAAAAAAAAGATTGAAATTGGTATACCGACCTAAAGACTTGTGATTATCTTGAATATCTCCCCAAGATTCTTCATATGTGTTTTGAGCTGCAATTGATGGGGAAAAAATAGTCTTTTGCAGTATGTCTGTTTTTAAACACAACAACGGGAAACTACGAGCCTTATTATCCTTGTATTGTTGTGATGGATTCCTTTCATCAAATAACACATGGTCCATATTGCATGATAGAAAATAAATGCTATACGGCACACCATCGATTTGGGAAACAGTCAGTAGTTTTTTTATTATTTTTGATTTTTTGTTGTTTCTTCCTATGGCATTCGATGGATTATACGAAAGAATACGTTTTTCTTCATAATAGAATCTTCCAACATCTCCATATTCGATATCTTCCTTTGGAATAAAAACCCCATCCATATCAATGATATGAACAATTTCCTGAACATCACATGGTTTAATTCTATTGAACGGAATTCCTCTTTCTCTCCAATCTAGAAAAATGGAATTCAATTTACCTTGAATGTTTTTGTCGGTAATCCCTTCTTTTGAGGTTATATCGCCTCGTAAATCATAGAATTCAAATTGATATTTATTCTTGTACTGCGCAAAATACTGGGAGTGTAGCATTGCAGTTATTTCTTTTTTATCATTATTACCTTCAACAATAAAGAGTATAAATTTTTTTTGCATATGCTCACCCCTTGGTATCTAAATCATTGCCAGCCTGATAAAAAGCCAATTCAATATCGTATTTATCTGTAGGAGCATACAATTCTTCCGTTTCACCGAGAATGATATTTCGAAAGTATTTGTCTCTCAAATTATTGTTTGCGCTGACATCTGGCATTTTGATGAAACGATTGTTCGCGTTTACTGTTGTAAAACAAAGGAATTTTGCAGGAAGGACTTCCAACGGACGCAAATTGTGAGATGAGAAAACTAATTGTCCTCTTGCAGATTCAGAAAGGACTTGCAATATCTCACCCAAAAGATATTCAAATATTCCAGAATCCATTTCATCAATAGCAATAGTCATTGATGGCTGATTATAAACAGCAATCAAAAGGCTCAGTATGGATACAATACGTCTAATTCCATCGGATTCATATTTTAATGGTATACTGACACCATTCCTGTTGGATACTATCTCAAAGACATGGACTGTCTCGTTTTTTTCATTAGAGGCAAGACCGTTGTCTTTTATTTCGATAGATAATCCTGGCACAATCGTCCCAAGAACACCACTTAAACCATTAATGGCTTCAGTAACAAAAGAATAAAAATCTTCTGGTACTTGATTGGCCCCCATAGTTTTCAATAAAACATAAGCTATGCGCAATGAACCGTTTTTATCGGACCAAATACAAAGAGGAATATCATTTTTGAGATTATTAATACCTGTATTCATAGTATTAATAATGTGAAGATATGCCATGCCAAATGTGTGAAGTGCTGCAATCAATTCCTTGTAATGAGCAATGCTTTCGTTAGTGTTTATTGAAGTATAAACATCTTTAGAGAAGATGAATGAACGAGATTTTGCATATGATGCTGCTTTCGCATCACGCATTTTTTGTTCAACCTCTTTGTCTTTTCCTATCAACAACTCATATTTTGATTTATTCCCAAATGAATACCCTGCTTTTTGTGAACTGTCCACGGATGCATCTATTATATCCTGCAACGGATCTTCCGTGCCATTTGCGGTTGTTCTCCTATATCTTAAAATTTCATTGTATACTTTCAGCGTTTCACTTTTGTCTTGCGGTGGATCTATGTTGAATTCGTTATCATCTAATGAATAGTTTTCGACTTCTGTTTTTAAGTCAAACTGGTAATGTGCTTCGTATTCAACGCCAAAATCGTCAAAAAGTGTTATAACAAATCTCAATCTAGCAAAATCACAACCAACCCGGACACTACTTAAATAATTGTTTTCTATTGAATGCCCTGACAAAAGATCCTTTAATATACTCAATGCCATAATTAAAGATGTTTTTCCCGAACCATTCTGACCATACAATCCGAGTATAGAAGGGGAACCACATTTAAAATCTTCGATTCTTGCATTTGGAAAATCCACTTTTCCATATTCAATGTTCCGAAAATTGATAAATTCTATTGTTTTTATTCTAGCATAAATTCTATAATCTTTATCCGCCATTACAATCACCTCGTTTTTGAAGTATTAATTAATGATATCATATTTTTAAAATATGTCAATACATTTAATTATTATTATTTTTTCTAAAGAAATGTGAATTTGTTTTAAATATTCGACAATTTATTGCAATTATAGCTTAATTGAATCGTTGTCTTGTTTCTATCCAACAACAAGAAGATCAACTTTTTCATTTTTGAGGGTAAGGTAATATTTAGTAGCACCTCACAAGATAGAATTTAACAAGATACATATTGATTATTGTATATCAAATATTTCCTTTCAGAAAATCCCCCACCTTGTTTGCGGCGTCCTGCTGCATGCTGGTGGTGACGTGGGCATAGGTGTCGAGGGTGAAGCCGGCGGAGAAGTGGCCGAGGATGTTGGAGAGGGTTTTCACGTCCACGCCGTTTTGTAAAGCCATCGTTGCGAAGGTATGCCGCAGATCATGGAACCGGATGCGGGGTAACCCGGCGCGGTCCAGTACGCGGTGAAGCATGTGCAGCACACTATCTGGAGAGATCGGGCCGTTTGTCAGCGGCGAGAAGAAGACGTATTCGCTGGCGCCGTCGTCCTTTTTCTGCTTGTCTTTCAGTACCGCCATCACGTCGGTGGGAACGACGATCTTTCGGTAAGAGTTTTTCGTTTTCAGTGGTCCCTCCGTCACCATGCCGTCGATCCGGCAGATCTGCCGCCGTACGTGGATCGTGCCCGCGTCGTAATCCACGTCGGTCCATTTCAGTCCCAGTAATTCGCCCCGCCGCAGACCGGTGGCGATCTCCAGCAGATACATCTCATACACGCCGCTGTTCTTTGCTTCCGCGAAGAAGGCGGCGATTTTATCCAGCGGCAGCGTTTTCATTTCC
>JAFRNP010000042.1 GCA_017430145.1 Clostridia bacterium | reverse complement strand
GACATTCTGGTCGCGCCGATCGCAGAAGCCGAACCGCTTTGCGAAGACTACACCTTCACCGCCGACGGGCAGGCAGGGCTGAAGGGCGAATTCTATCCGAACACCGGTTTTTCCGGCGCGCCGGAGATCGTCACCCACGACGAACGCATCGACTTTGACTGGGAATACCAGGCGCCGAACGGCCTCTCGGTCACCGATTACTTCACCGTGCGCTGGACCGGGACCCTGACCGTAGGCGATAAACCACTGTACTTTACAGCCTACGCCGACGATGGCGTGCGGGTGTGGATAGACGGTAAAAAAGCGATCGACGGCTGGGATACCTTTAATACCCTGTTCAAAACCGGCTGGCTCGACCCGGGTTCCGTTCACGACATAAAGATCGAATACTGCGACGGCAACAACCACGCCCACATCTTTCTGAAGGCGTACACCGAGGGGGACGTAAGCCGCCAGGTCTTTTTGCCCGACGGCGAATGGATGGACGTGTGGACCGGCGAAACTTATACGGGCCCCGTCACGTTGACCGTGACGCATCCGCTGGACACCTCGCCGATCTTTATCAGACGCGGCAGCGTGATCCCGCTGGCGGACAACATGCAGAGCACCTCCGCCGGAGACTGGAGCCACCTGACGCTGGACGTCTATCCCGGCAGCGACAGCGACGGCACGGCGACGGTCTATGAGGACGACACCGAAACGGTAGGGTATAAAAGCGGTAAGTTCCGTACCACCGACATCACGCTGACCGGCGGAAAAACGCAGACGCTGACCGTTGAACCTGCCGCCGGCAGCTTTACGGGCGCAAAGGCGTTTACAAAGCGCAGCTACACCGTGCGCGTGCACCGGCCCGCGGGCTGGGGAGACCTGACCGGAGCGACCCTGAACGGCAGCCCCGCAGCGTTTACCGTCCTCGAAAAAGACGCAGGCGCGGATCCCCTTTGCATTGAAGGCGGCGCGCGGGACAACACCGTGTATGAACTTACGTTTTCGGCGGACGTATACAAAAAAAGCGTGCTGACATTTACGTTTGCGTCTGCTGCACCGGAAGCGGGAAGCCCCGTTTACGACGCCTCTGCCGCCGATCTCAGCGTGCAGGTCAAAACGCTCAGCAGGGACGGCGCGTCGTTTACCGTCCCCGCAGACGCCGCGGATTATCTGCTGTGCGCCGCCGACGCCGCCGGGACCGAAGTCCGCAAGGCTTCCGGCGACGGCAGCATCGGCGCCATCCGCGTCACCGGCAGCAAATGGACGTACGACGACAATTACAAAATCGCATGGACCGGCGGGGACGCCGCCGCGTCGGGCGAAAGCAGGTGCGGCACGGCCTGTTCCAGGATCATGCGCGTTACCCTGCAGGCGGACGGAAACGATACCTTCCGGCTGTACCTCGGCGGTTACCGCTCTTTGGCGCAGCTCACGGTCCGCGACCGCGCAGGGAACGTAAAGACCGTCTCCTTCGGCGACAAAGACGGCAGCTTTTACCGGGAGATCACGGTCGGCGCCGCCGGTCACAGCGAGCTGGAGGTCACCTACACCCTGCTGTACGGCGACAATATCACCGCGGCTGCCGTTGTGAAGGAATGACCGTCCGGGCTTAGGTCCGAAAAAAACAGAGACCGCATCTTTGGCGCTGTCGCCGCTGATACGGTCTTTTTTTTGGATCAGACGCTCATTTGACCCGCAGGCTGCGCAGGTACTCCTTCTGCTCCGGCGTGATCCGCCTGCTTTCGATCGCCTTCTGGATCGCCTTGTTGTGCGTGCGGGGATCCAGCCGCTTTTCCTCTAAAAAGGGGATCACCGACGGGTACTGCTTTGCGAGCGCGGTCGCAAAATACCAGGCGACCATCATGTGCACGTAATACGCGTCCGCTTTGAGCGCCGCCACCCATTGCGGATATTCGGGCTTAAAATCCGCATCCAGATAATGCTCCATAAGCATCCCGACGGCAAAGCGGACCGTAAAGGTCCTGTCCGAACACAGCCACTCGCCGATGGGGCCGAGCAGCTCCTGCCGGTGCTTGCGGAACACCTTCGGGGACATCTGGTCGCAGGTCGCCCAGTTGTCGACGTACGGCAAAAACGCCTGCAGCCGCTCCAGGCATTCGGGATACGTTTTGATCCCGGAGATCACGAACGCGTGCAGCTGGTTTTCGTCAAAATACCGGTGCGGCAGCGCGTCGAGAAAGGCGTCCGCCCTGCCGTCGTCCAGAAGCTGCTTTGCAAAGGCCCTGAGCGCCGGCGTGCGCACCCCGATGAACGTTTCCGGCGGCGCGGTCGGGATCAGGTTTTTCTGAAAATCCCGGTAGCCGACGTCCTGAAGCTTAAAAAGCTCTGATTCGATTTCTTCGATAACCATCTGATATTTCCTCACTCTGCAGCCCGAAAAAGCGGGCTGCCGTTTTTTATTCCGCCGACAACCGGAAGGACCAACGGAATTCCCCGACCGGCAGCTCATACTGCTCCTCCGGCTGCGGCCCGCAGGAATTGGAACCGAGACCGCGATGCCGGCAATCGATATACAGATACCGGTTATCGCTTTTTTCAAGCTCGTCGCAGTGCCTGGCTGCGGTCAGGTCAGAAAGCGCAAAATCGTGGAATGAGAAGGAGAAATACCCCTGAACGGTCAGCGCTTTTCCGGCGCCGGACACCGTTACGCGGCGGCAGTCGCCGCGGTTGCCGGTCTCCTGGGGGACGTCGTAAAGGAAGTTCATCTCCGAAACGCTTGCCTCGTATACGCCAACCGGCGCGTTCGCCTTGCAGTCCGGATAGTTTTCGCCGGGGCCGCGCCCCAGCCACCGACAGCGGCTGTACGCGCCGTCGAGCGTAAAGCAGACGCCGACCCGCGGCAGCACCCGGGGTGTATTTCCGTAGGGTGAAAGAGAAACGTCGACCGACACGTCGCCGCCCGCAGCGATCCTGTACCGAAGGACCGTATCAAAGCCCCAGTAGTGGCTCGAAGGCAAAAACTTTCCCTTTGCCGTGACCGTAACACCATCCGGCGCATCCGCCGTATCGACGCCGTAACAGCCGAAGCGCATGCTCTGGACGAGATAATTCTCCCACTCCTCCACGAGACGCGGGTCAAAGCCCACGATCCCGTCGTTATCCGTCGGGGCGCGCCAGCAGTTGAGAAGCATCGGCGCGTCGAACAAAACGGCGCCGTCTTTTTCCATACGGGATAACAAACCGTCCCGGATCTCCACGTCAAAACCGTCACCGGTCACGCGCACGAGCCCGTCTTCTTCACAGACGCTGTGGCTGAACGCAGACGGTGAACGCTCCGCTTCCGGTTGCACGGCAAGGATCTTTTGTTTGTGCGCGATCTTTTCGCCGCCTTTAAAAAACTCGCAGTCCGCCGTGACGATCCCCGGGAGCCCTTCGGTTTCAAGGGGCAGCGCAAAGGTCCTGTATTCCCGCGCTTTGACGCCGTCGAGCGGTATGCGCCCCTCCCGGACTGTCTCTCCGTCGGCGCTGACGGACCAGCGCATTTCCACGCCGTCCAGCGGCAGAAAATCATAGGTGTTTTTGACGGTGACGCCGGTTTCCTCCCACCGGACCCAGACCGGCGCGCTGACGGCGGCAAGCTCCGCCCAGGAGGGCTTCGGCGTCCCGTTTGAGGTATGGTAGCCGTCCAATGAGAAGTTGGACCAGTGATAAAGGTCCGGGAAGTCGCCGCCGTAGAGATACCGCGGCCTTCCTTCTTTGCCGGGGACGTAAAAGCCGTGGCTCTTGAATTCCCACACGTATCCGCCGCAGCAGTGCTCGTTCTGATAGATCCAGTCCCAGATATCCTCCAGCCCGCCGGGGCTGTTCCCCATGGCGTGGGCGTATTCCACCAGCATCAGGGGATGGCCCTTGGGCGGCACCGTATCGTAGAGCGTCTGCATGGGCATATACCCGGTCAGTTCAAAGCAGTCGGGAGAATCCGGATGGTTCTCGATCATATCCTTGATCGGTTTTTTCACGTCCTGCGCCGTCAGCCAGTCCGCGCAGCGGGTGTGGTTTTCACCGGTGCCGGCCTCGTTGCCGAGGGACCATATATTGATACAGGTCTCGTTTTTGTTGATCAGATACATCCGGGAGATGCGGTCAAAGAACGCGTCGAACCATGCGGGATCCTTGTTGAGCACCCCCATGTCGCCGGAGGTCTCCGCGCCGTGGCTCTCACAGTCCGCCTCATCCATCACGTAGATGCCGAGCTCCGAGCAGAGCTCATAAAACAGCGGCTGGTTCGTATAGTGGGAACAGCGGATCGCGTTGAGATCGCACGCCTTGATGTCTTTCAGCTCCCGTTCGATCTGCGCCGCTGTGATCGCCCTGCCGGTGCGCGCGTTGTTTTCGTGGCGGTTGACGCCCTTGAGCGTGATGGGCGCACCGTTCATTTTCAGGTAGATCCCGTCGATCTCGGAGCGCGTGAACCCCACGCGCTTCGTATGCGTTTCAACGGAAACGCCGTTTTCGAGGATCTCGGTATAAAGCGTATACAGGACCGGCTGCTCGGCGTTCCATCTGACCGGATCCGCGACCGGCAGAACGCATACGCCTTTTTCTTCCAGCGGCTGCGTCTCTTCGGCGCACACGGCGCCGTCCGGGCCGCAGAGCGTGAACCGGATCTTAGCAGGCGTACCGCCCTTTGCGCATTCGTATTTGACGGTAAGCCCCGTATCCTCCGGCAGCAGCGTATAATCCCACAGCGCGTTTTCGCCCGAATACAGCAGCATCACGTCGCGGAAAATGCCGCTTGCCATCAGCATATCCTGGTTTTCGAGGTAAGAGGCGTCCGAGAAGGTATAGACCTTCACCGCCAGCAGGTTTTCCCCGTCCTTTAGGGCCGCCGTCACGTCGAACTCCGCCGGGATGCGGCTGCCTTTGGAAAAGCCCACGTACCGCCCGTTGAGCCACACGAAAAAGGCGTTGTCCACGCCGAGAAAGCGCAGGGTCGCGCGGCCCTTTTCCGGGCGGCAGGCAGAGAACCGGGTACGGTACAGCCCCACAGGGTTATCCCTGTGGATATACGGCGGATCGAACGGGAAGCAATAGCGCACGTTCGGATAATAGCAGGTCCCGTAACCGTAGAACTGCCACATACCGGGCACCGGGAGCGTATCCCAGCCGCCGTCGTCAAACCCGGGCGATTCAAACGCCGCCGGCAGCGCGCCGGTCGCATAATAAAACCGCCAGTCTCCGCTGAGCATCTGTATCCGGTCGGACGCCGCCGGGTTTTTATGGGTGACTCCGCGTTTTTGCGCCGGCAGCAAAAGAGTCCTCGCAGGCAGGCGGTTTTCCTGCAGCATGCGCTGATTTGCAATATAGTTTTTTTCCTTCATTTCCGATCCCCCGATCATTGTTCTTTGATAAGCTGGTCCTCACGCATGGACATAAGATAGGCAAGATAAGTCTCACAGATGTGGGCGTCGTTGAAGTTCTCGGCGCCGAATTTTCCGCCGGTCGCGCCGGCAAGCCCCTGCTTGAACACAAAAAACGCCGACATTTTGCGAAACACCCGGCTGGTGCCCGCCCCATCGAAGGCGCTTGCAAGCAGCAGCTTTGTCGCCCGGTCGATATTTGCCTGATCCTCGGGCGAATCGTTTCCGCCGACGATGGTGCACAGGGTCGACCGGAAGTATTCAAACGGCGTGCAGCGTTTGAAGCAAAGCCGGAAGTCTCCGGTGTAAAAGGTCTCAATGTCCGGCACGTTTTGGGCGAGTACGGCAATGACCTTTCTGACTGCCCGGCTGCCCTCTTTAAAAGGCGCATACGGCCGCGAGGTCCGGTAATCCATAAAAAACCGCGTCATGACCGCCTTTTCCCGCGCATAGTCCGCTTTTGACAGGTTGTCCGCGCCCATCAGCGCATAGACCGTGCCGAACTTTCCGAACCCCGAAGCCTTCGGGAACACCTCCGTGACGAAATCCTCGGGAAAGACAACGTTATAGATCCGTTTCAGCCGCGGGTCTCTGAGCTTTACTTTTTTGCGGTCGGCATAATTCGGGGTGGCAAAGGCGTAAATAAAGACGTCGTCGGGCAGGATGGGGATCTCATCGCCCAATCCCCCTTCAGTCAGGATCTTTGCGCCCAGAAGGTTCGCAGCCGCCGCGCCTCTGGAATGGCCGGTGATAAGCAGCTTGATCGGCCTGCCGGAACGGGTGCGCAGGATAAAATCGCGTATCCGCGCGTACATAAAGTCCCTTGCGTCGGCAAACCCCAGATGGACGGCACCCGCTTCGGTGTCCCCCGCGTACCCCGCGCCGCCGTTGCATACGCGGTCCAGCCCCAGCGGGTCAAAATCAGAAAACCACGCTTTTTTATACGAACCGATCAGCGCCGTCACGTACAGATCGTACTTTGTATCCCCAAGCGTGAGCGGACGCAGGGCGATAAAATAGGTCTGTTCATCCCGCGCCGCCGTGGGACAGATCTCCTGCCGCGTGAAGCCCATGCCGTCCAGAAGCGTTTTGAGCCCCTTTTGCGTATGCAAAAAACCGGTCTCAGCCTCGGAGGCGGGGTCTTCGGTGATCCGGTCGTACCCGACCGTTGAAAATTTGCACGCAAGCCTGCACATTTCGTGGTCATACGTACCGGAGGGCTTACCAAACAGCGTCAGGTCATAATCGAACCGGACGGCGCCTTTATTTTCGAGCTGAACAAGGATTGAACCTTTATTTTCTTTATTCATGTTGCTTTCCTTCCGTATGCCGTTATCCGACCGCAAGGACGCCGAACGCGATCAGCGCCTCGCCCGCGATATACGTCAGCATGATCAGAAATCCCCGTTTGGGGATCCGCTCTTTACGTTTCCAGTAACGCGACAAAAACAGGATGCTGTCCGAGGAAAAAAACAGGATCGCCCCGGCGAACGCCGCGGCAGCCCCGTAAGAGGGCGCGCCCAAAAGCAGCGACAGCGCAAAAATGTTCATGGTACTGTTGGCCGCCAGATACAGGAATAGCGGTACGAGCATCGCCTTCGGCGCATCGGCGCGGATCGTATGCATAACGGACAGCGCCGCGGCAAGATAGACCGCCCCTGCCGCGATCAACCCCCAGACCGGCACGTTTTGCCACCGGATAAAGGGGAGGTAAACGAAAATGAACAGCACATGGCTCAGAAGGAAGCTGATCCCGCCGCTGATAAACCATGCGTTTCCCTTCGGCATCAACAGCACGTCGCCGAGCCAGCTTGCGAACAGCGCAGCCAGCAGCAGCCACGGGGGCGGCTGGACGGCAAAGGCACAATACAGCAAAAGCGAAGCGATCAGAAGCGGCTTTGTGCGCGCGCTTTTGTCGGAACCCTGCCAGCAGCGCAGCAGATGGATCGCCGCGCTGACCGGAAACAAGGCAAGAAAGATATACGATACGACTCTGAGACCCATTTGGAACGTTCCTTTCCTTTTTTCATTCGCTCAGCGGACAGAGGCAACAAGCCCGTCCATCGCTTCGAGAACAGCCCCCGCGGTTTCCGGGCCGACACAGTTCGTCTCTTCATAATGCGTTCTGCCGAATTGGTCTTTGCAGATATCAAAATAGCCGAGCCATTCGTTGTTCAAAAAATCGTTGTCCGGGATGATATAGCCAAGCGCGTCGTTGCATAGGCCCACAACAAAGCTGCGCGGGCAGGCCGTCATCTCCGACAGAGGCTTATACTCCGCATCAAACCCGTTTGCGGATTCCGCCGCCGGCAGGAAATTGCCGCTGTAAAGCTCCGGATACATTTCTCCCGGGATCAGGAACAGCCCCAGCTGCCGGTCCCCCAGCTCCATATAGGAGATCTCGGTCAGGACCGTCATTTTCGTGGAGAACGGATCTTTCCGGATATCGTTTACAAGGATCCCGATCAGTTTCCCGAGCTTAAAGATTGTATTGTCGCATTTGAGAGAAAGCGGCTGTGATTTGACGTTGATAAGCGGCACGATCGCCTCTTCGTCGCTGACGCCGAGCACGGTTTGGCCGATCTCCTTCCCGTACTGCTTCATATACGCCTCGCAGTCCAGGTCCGGATCCGTCAGTACGTCGTTGATACGGTCAGAGGAGATCTGCCCGCCGATGGCACCGTTGATAAACAGAAACTCGCTGCCGGTCGCCGCTTCGATCTCCCTGCCCATGTAAGCCGGAAAATCGGCGCTGACGTTTTTGGTCCCCCTGCCGAGCAGCTCCGGATGGCAGGCCATATGGACGATATAAACGCTCTTTCCTCCGTCGGCGGGCGCAAACCGGATCCGGGTGAGAAGCCCGTCGTAATCGACCGGCGTTCTGGTATCCGCAAGTTTTTCGGAAACGTCGGCGGTACCGTAATACAGCGCCCCGTCTCTGCGGGCGTGATAAGCGTCAACGATCGCGGCGGCGGTCCTTTCCTTCAGACGCTGCATGAACGCCGCATCCTTGCCGTCGCTGAAATAGGATTTCCCCCACAGCCCCTGCGTATCGATGGCGGAATGGGAGTGGGTGGCGCAGATGTTGATCGATTTCAGATCCGGGATCCCGCCGCCCGAGATCACCTTTTCACGGATCTCGTTGACGTCGTGGCGACTGAGCCCCACGCAGTCCACGGCGCAGAAAACCACGCCGCCGCGCCCGGTATTGTCGTCCAGATATACCGCGCGGGCATACATGTCGTCAAGAACGCCCTCCGCCGGGTTGTTCGAGTTATACCCGGCGATATAGTAAGCCTTTTCGCCCACGTCGTCGGGCGTTAAGACCGCCTTTGCGAACCCAAGCGTCCATCTTTCACCGGCTGCATCCGAAAAGGATGCGTCCCCGGGAAGCATATTTTTTGAAGCCTCCTCTTCGGTCGTGAAAGACGCAAAAGGCGCACCCGTGAGAATGATCAGCGCCGCCAGCACGGAAATCAACCGTCTGACCGCCGCCGGCAGACCGATAAACCGTAAAAATGCCATATCCTTTATCCTCCGTCTGTGATTTAATGAAAAGCCTGTACGCTGTTTAAGCAGTTATAACAACAGTTGTCTGCGATCCCGTTTTCCCTGCCGTTTTAAGGCAACACCGCACAATTCGCGGCGCACGCCATGCTTGATCTTTATTCCGTCATCCTGCACAGATTTTCCTTGCCAACCGCCAGGTTGACGGCGTCAAATCTGTACAATCTGACGAAAAAATCTACTGCGCAATCCGCACACCGGAATTATGCGGTGTTGCCTTAATACTTCCCGGCAGACTGATCGTTACAGTCCCGCCGGATCCGCCCGAACTGCCGCCGGACGGCAAAATAGGAAGGCTTCGGTTTTCCGCTGCAGTCCACCAAGCCCCAGCGGGTCTCCACCGGGCAGTCCGCCTGCCCGCAGTACCCGCACGTTTCGGCGTCTGCCCAGCAATAGACGACGGTCCCTGCCACAAAGGGCAGCCGGTATAAACGGCTTATTAGGTCGTCGTAGAACTTCGCCTGTCCCTCAGGCGTATGCGGATACCCCGGGATACGGGTAAAGCGGGGCATCTCCCGGTAAAAATGCTGGCGGTAATCGCTGTGGAACAGCAGGTCAAATAATCTCGACGGGTCGTTTTTAGCGTCATGGTACAGAAAAAACCGGAACGCCTGCGGCAGCTGTTTCACGACCTGTTCAATGATCGGTTTCGCGTCCCGCTCCTTTTTCAGCCCGTAATCCCCGAGGACCGCCAGGCGCTGCGCCTTCGTTTTCGGCGCGCCGCCGCTGATATAGCCGAACTCCTGCAGGATCACGGGCTTGCCGGTCAGCGCCCACAGATAGCGCAGCAACGCCTCAAACATCCACAGCGTACCGGGTACGCCCGCAAAGCAGCCGAGATAGATATCCACGCCCACGTAATCGCAGTATTTGTGATAGGGGCGCAAAAGCGAATGCAACCGCGCCTCCGGCCCGGCGGAGTTGTAGCCGATGAGGATATCGCCGCGTTCAGGGTACATGACTTCGGCCTGAACGCCAACGAACCGCGCCGCCTCTTCAACGGTCAGCGGCAGCGTAAAGCGCGGCATCCCCATTTCGTTGGAGATCTGAAAGCCGCCCACGAGCCCCTGCAGATCCCGGACCAGAAACTGCGCCGTCTCCCGCACTTTTTCTTCCCCTGCCGGGGTGCGGGGATCGATCCCGTTTTTCACGAACGCATCCGGGAACGGGGTGACCGCCATCACGTGAAAGCCCCTGTCTGCGTACCCGCGGCAGCGCTCTTTGAACGTCTGATACCCGGGGGTCAAAGCCCCGTCCGGATCCAGCGGGAACGGCACGTCAAAGCGCACCCATTCGATCTCTCCCTGCCGCAGCAGATCGTAATCCTCGTTCGGGTGGCATACGCCGCACAGAAAACCGCGCGCCCGCATGGAACGGGTCTCATCCGAGGCTTTCGGGATAAAATACGATCGGATCAGGTTGCCGGGCAGGTATTTCAGCCCGTAAACGATCTGGTTTTTTACAAATTCTTCCATAACAAGCGGCTCCTTCCCGCGTTTTCGTCTGCGTCAGACAAGCTTCCAGCGGATCTGTTTGATCACGGCGGGGCCGCTTTCTTCATCCTTTGCGTAGAACACGGTCAACAGTGTGCCGTCCGTACGTTCAACGGTAGCCGGATACCCGAGATCGGAGGAGACGCCGTCGTCCCACAAGATAAGGTCCGTCTTCCACGTCTCTCCCATATCGGCGCTCAGCATCAGCCGTACGCCGTAGGTGGGACCTGCGCGGTAACCGTAGGCGGAGATCAGTACGCCGGAGGAATGCAGGTATAAATGCGGGGGCGCCCCGCCCTGATCGGCGAGAAGCCGGGTCGGCGCGCTCCACGTGAGCCCGCCGTCGACGGATCTTGTCTGGTACACGGTAAACAGCCCGCTTTCGGCACGGAAGTGGCACAAAAGCGTCCCGTCCGGCAATTCTATACAGCTGGGCTCGCAGGCGTCTATCAACGTACCGTTGCGGTAAACCGGCGGCACGGCGCCAACAAATTCCATCGTGCCGTCCGTATGGACACGCCACGCCTCGATCCGGTTGTTTTCGGTAAAAACGTCGTCCTCGGCAAAGGTCCTGCCGACCCACAGAAGGGAGCCGTCCCGAAGGGCGGTGGGCCCGTGGGGCGAGGTGACGGGGCTGATGAATATATCGCCGAAGGTCTCACCGCCGTCAAAGCTCAAACGGAACGTAGACCCCAGATACCGCGCTTCGTCCGCATCGGTGACCGTTTCGAGATAACTGAGATACTCGGCGTTGTCCGGGTTCCAGTTACGCTGTGCTTCGCGGGTATTATTAAAAGAGGTCACGATCACGCCGTTGACCCCGAAGGGCACGACGCCCGCGTCGCGGTCGTCCAGCGGCGTCTCGATCACGGCGGCCGCCCCGGTGTAGGTATCGCCTTCGTCGTCGCTCGTCATCATAACGGCTTTGCCGAAGGGACAGATGTGTCCGCGCCGGAAACCGGAGCATGCGACCGCCAGCTTCCCGTTTGGCAGACGGGCAATGCTCGGCCAGCCGAAATAATTGTTGACCTGCCCGGGCGCTTCCAGAATGGTCCTGGCGCTACTCAACACCTCCGCCTCCAGACGAAGCGGTTCGGGATCTGCAGACGGTTCTACGTTCGTCGTCGGTTCGGGCACGGGGTCCGCGGGCTTTTTTGCACGCCCGAACAGGTCCGAGATAAACGCCGTAAGAGACATAAAAAAAGCGATGATCCGTTTAAAAAAAGCTGCCATGCTGCGCCTCCGTCTGAAAAAAGGATTCCGTTACTATACTACCATATGCGCGTTTTTCTGTCAACGACAGAAGACGTAAAAAAGCGCCCCCTCTTTTGCCGGAAAGACAAACGAGGGGGGATAACGTCGTATGGTTACGGAAGCTGATAGGCTCTGACGTAGTCGACCTTAAACTCCGCTGAGAAGGTCGCCTTGTCATTCTTTTCGATATTGCCCGACCAGCCGAAAGTGGGCTTTGCGCTGCCGCCGTCTACTTCGCAGGACACGATCATGTATTCCGGCTGCGTGGATACGCCGCCGTACGCGGTTCTGGCGACCTCCCGGCCGTTGATATAGAACACATATTCATCCGGCGTCCAGAGCAGGCCGTAGGTATTGTAATTCTCATAGGGATCGTTGTCGAGATTAAAAATACCAACGTTCTTGTACTTCGTCTTCAGGTCGTAACCGCTGTAATGGATGTTCTGCGTGATCTTCCGGTTCGTTTTTCCGGCAAGGTGCCAGAAGGGGGATTCCATAATATCCAGCTCCGCGCCCTGACGCGCGTCATCAGACTCCTTATGGACGTTGGAATTGGTCATCCAGAACGCCGACCAGAGTCCCTGTCCTTTGGGCAGGATACAGCGGCACTCGAAATAACCGTAGGCCTGATTGAAACATCTGGAGGTATCGAGGCCGCAGGTATACCAGCCCGGGCCGTATTCGCCGTCTTCTTTGTACTCGGTACGGATAATGAGATCGCCGTCTTTAACGCTTGCCTGCGCGGTGCTCCAGTAACCGCCCTTGCGGACGCCGCCGCCATCGTGGGCGCGCCATTTGGATGTATCCAGGCTGTCGCCGTCAAATTCATCCGCGAACGTCAGCTGATACCCCGTAAGATCGATCGTCTCTTTGTTTTTTGTCGCGCTGGACGTGTTGAAGATCAGAAGCAAAACGTTTACAAACGCGATCATGAAGTTCAAAAATTTTGCTGGAAATACGGTCATGGTTTCGTCTCCTTTTTTATCGCAGATTCGGTTTTTCCGTTTGCCGGCGCAAAACGCCTGAACTATCCGGATTATACCATTTTTAAGGGCGGTCCGTCAATAGCCGACGGGCAAAACAGATCATTTTTTCGTTTTTTCGCCGGTAATATACCGGTTCAACAGCAACCGGAAGCCGGAACCGTCTGTTGATATTTGTCTGTCATGTTCTCACGCTCTCCTGTTTGTTTTGTCGCTTTGTCTGTTTTTGCGTATCGGATCGTTTTTAAAGATGATACCACAGACGCCGTTTCCTGTAAAGCCCTGTTTTCTAACAGCTACCAACTTCTGGGCGAGGCCCACCCTGCCGCCGCTGCAAGTCGGCTTTTCCGTAAAAACCTGTTCCGCAGTTATTCATAAAACCGTATTGAAGAAAACAATGCGATTGGGAAGAAAAAAGCCGGAAAGAAAAAAAGGGAAAACACTTGAAAATAATACGTTTATATGGTATTCTATAATTGCCAAACATTTAATTTAATATCCCCTTACATGCAGTATGTATTTTTATCTCCCGGTAAAAATACAGGCTCTTTGATTTTCATACTTCGTGTAGGGGAATTAAATGTTTGGCGACAGTTGGAGCTGTGTATTTTTCGGTGCGGCAGTTCCGGCTGCCGCACTTTTTGTTATGCGCGAAGGGAGGCTGTAGTCATTTTAAAGCTATATTTTATAAGAGAATAAATTACAGTTTTTGAAAGGATGGAAAAAATGAAAACTTTGAAACTAAAAAAAAGGTTTATAACTATCGGTCTGATTGCATCCGTTATCCTTATTCTTGCGGGGATTGTTGTATTGACCGGCTTTTTCGGCAAATGGGGATACAGCCCTTCCGGATGGCCAGAAAAAATCGGAAGCAATTTCGGTTACGGCGTTTTCGGATCGGATTTCTATAGTTATGTCGTAAATAATGCTGCCCAGGCAGGATTTTCGGCAAATAATGCAGCGAATAATATATATGACGTCGTCATGATGCTCCGGTTCTCTATCGGTCTTTTTATGATCTGTTTCGGTTTGGGAAGCTTAGGCGCGTTCGGGATGGCTTTTACCGGATATATGAAGAACGGAAAAGATGCCCTTGAAGTACCGACAGCTCCGACAACCCCCGAAGTCAACAGCTTTATTGCACCGAATCCCGGAAACATCGGAACACAAGCAGCTCCGGCGGACAACGCTGCCTCACTGACATAATGCAGCTTCAATACAAAGGAAGGATCCGTCGCGAACAGGAAAAGTTTTTCATATATTATACTTTGAGCGGGCCGCAAGGCCCGCTCTATCCGTCTCCGGATCATCTGATATAACGCCCGATCGACTCGTTCACAAACGCCGCCGTACCTTCCCCGCCCGCGCGGTCGATGTTTTCGGTAAATTCGCCGCCGGCGGCGTACAGATTGCCGAGCCCTGCAAGGATCTCGTCTGTGCAGGTATAAAAATGCCCGGTGATATAGTCTTTCAGCTCCCGGACCTGCTTCTGGACCTCCGGGTCGGACGCAGGTCTTTCTTTCAGTTTTCCAAATTCTGCAAATATCGCCATCAGCCCGTCGGCGGCGCTTTGCCGCGCCTCGGGGCTCTCCCCGGCCGTCCTCTTTTCATATTCTTTGTAAGCGGCGGTATCGCCCCACCGGGCTTTTGCTTCTTTTGCGTAAGCGTCAATTTTGCTTTTGTCAAACGCCGTAAAATCCATAGTTGTCTCTCCTTTTTCTTTTAATGCGACGGCATGCCGGATCAGATTTTCCAGCCGTTCCTTTTTCAGCGTCAGCAGCCCGATCTGCTGCTCCAGCGCCCTTCGTCTGTCGTATCCCGGACGGTCCAGGATCTCCCGGATCTCTTTGAGCGGGAATTCCAGTTCCCGGAAAAGCAGGATCTCCTGCAGCCGTACAAGATCCGCCTCGCCGTACAGCCGGTAACCGGCGTCCGAACGCGCCGTCGGGCGCAGCAACCCGATCCGGTCGTAATACTGCAGCGCCCGGATACTGACCCCGGACAGCATACTGACCTCATGTACTGTTTTCATGCGGCTTCCCTCCCGTCTGAAACCAGTATAAACTATGACGTAACGTCAAAGTCAAGCCTTTTTTCAAAAAAAAACACAAAAAACTGCCTTTGCGCACCTTTTTTCACGGTTCGCCTTGTAAATCGGGGACGTTTGTGCTATGATTGACTTTGCAGTATCGGAGAACACATACTAAAAAAAGGTGAAAGCTATGACAGAAATCAGATCACAGAATCTCACGCACTGGCTGATCGATACAGACCCCGAAAACGACGGCGTCGCCCACGGCTGGGCGGCAGAAGTATCGGCAGCGGCGAAAAAAACCGTCGTCCCGTCCGTCATCCAGCAGACCTTTCCGGACTTCCACGGCGTCGCGTTTTACTGGAACGTATTCACGCCGAAGCTCTCCGTCGGGCCGAACGACCGGCTGCGGCTCTGTTTTGAAGGCGTGGATTACAAAGCGACGGTGTGGCTCAACGGCAGAAAGCTTGGGGAAAACGAGGGCGGCGAGGTCCCGTTTGCCTTTGACGTGACGGATGCGATCCTCCTTGACGCACAGAACCTGCTGGCCGTGCGGGTGGTGAACCCAACGAACGAGGATATCGACGGGCTCAACATCACGAACGTACCGTGCCGCAACAAAACGGTCAAAAAACGCGCGGGCTCCAGTCTGAACCACGGCGGCATCTGGTACCCCGTCGCGCTGGAGGCCCTGCCCGCCGCTTACGTTGATACGTGTTTCTTTTCCGGGGACGCCGGAACGGGCAGCCTCACCGCAAAGGCGACGATCCGGAACACGGCTAATGAAACGCAGGCGGCGCTTTCACTCTCCATCTTTGAAGGCGACCGGTTAGCGGCGCAATGCGAAACGGCGGTTTTTCTGCCGCCGGGGGAAAATGCGGCGGAGATCCGGCTTGAAGTCCCCGACTTCCGCCTGTGGGACGTGGACGACCCGTATCTGTACCGCGCCGAACTGCGGCTGAAAACCGAAAACGGCACGCACAGCCGCGCCGCCCGCGTCGGCTTTCGGGACTTTCGCGTGAAAGACGGCCGGTTTACGCTCAACGGCAGAAAGCTGTTTATAAGATCCGCCCACTCCGGCAACGCCTTCCCCGCGGGGCAGATGTTCCCGGCGGTCCCCTCTATGACGCGGCAGGACTTTTATTACGCCAAAGCCTGCGGCTTTAACATGGTACGCGCCATTGCGGGGCTGTTTCGCCCGGAACAGCTGGATTTCTGCGACGAGATCGGGCTGCTGGTCTATGAGGAGTGCCTTGCCGCCTGGTGCCTGGGGCTCGGCGAATGCCCCGTCGGCGACGAAGCGGCGATGCTCCGCCGGTGGGATACCTGTACCGAGGCGATGATCCGCCGCGACCGCGACCACCCGTGCGTGGTGATCTGGGGCCTTTTGAACGAGACGCCGGACGGGCCCGTCTTCCGCCGGGCGGCAGGTTTTCTGCCCCGCGCCCGGGCGCTCGATCCCACGCGGCTGATATTGCTAAACGCCGGGCGCTTCGACAACGACCCCGCCGTCGGCTCCGTTTCAAACCCCGGTTCCCTGCAGTGGGAGCCCGTCTGGGGCAACGAGGGCGGCCGCGAACGGCTCTGTGCCCTGCTCGATATGGATCTGAACCACTGCGCCGGGGATTTTCATTCCTATCCCGAGCTGCCGATGAACGGCGCCGTTTTGTCGGCGCTGCGCACGCTCGGCGAAAAAAGCAAGCCCGTGTTTCTGTCCGAATTCGGTACGGGCGCCGCCTTTGACGTGATCGACGAGTGGCGGCATTTTCAGCAGAGCGGCATGCGATCAGATCTGGAGGACGCCGACTGGGTCCGGGCGCAGAGCGAGGCGCTGCAGGAAGACTGGCGCAGGTTCGGTCTGGAAACGGTTTATCCGGCCCCGGAAATGATGCTCAGAGAGAGCCAGCGGCTGAACGCAGACGCCCGGTACCGCGATTTCAACGCGATCCGCTCCAACCCGAACCTATGCGGATTCAGCCTCACGGGGCTTTTAGACCACGGCATGTGCGGCGAGGGCCTTTGGACCTACTGGCGGCGCATGAAACCGGAGATGTTCGACGCGGTCTCGGACGGCTGGGCGCCTCTGCGTTTCTGCCTGTTCATAAAACCGCATTTCTACGCGGGCGAGTCCGTCGTTATGGAGGCCGTGCTCGCAAACGACGGCGTACTGAAGCCCGGCACGTATACGGCGCAGCTCTCGGTCGCAGGCAAAAACGGGACCGTAACGGCCTTTGAGCGGGAATTTACGGTCACAGACGCTTTCGCAGTACCCGTTTGCAAAGAGACGATCACACCGAACCTGCCCGCCGGAGAATATACTTTCTGGGCGTTTCTGAAGGACGGCGGCGCCCCTGCGGGCAACAGGCTGCGGTTTTACGTGACAGATCCCGCCGATACCGTACCGGAAACAAAAACGGTAAACGTCTGCGGCGTGGAGGATGAAACGGTCCGCTGGCTGACGGCCTGCGGCGCGGCGGTGCAGGCGGACGTGCCCGAACGCGGCGTTTGGCTGGTCGGGAAGCAGCTTGATGAAAACGGCTTCCGGGACGTGCTTGCCGCGGCTGAAAGCGGCGTGACGGCGGTGTTTCTGAATGCCGGGCTGTTTCTGGAATACCCGGAATTTTTGGGGCTGACCGGGATCGCGGACGACCTCAGGATGATGAACCGGCGCGACTCGCTGTACCACAAGGAATGCGTGATGAAGCCGGGTACCGTTTTCGCACCCTTCGGCGCGGGGCTTGCAGACTTCCCGCGGTTCGGGCAGACCTTCCCGCACCCGGCGATCGAGACGAAAAAAACGCCGGACCTCACCATCTGCCCCGCCTTTTATACCGGTTTTCACGAATTTGAAGGCGCCTACGGCGCGGCGCACGTCCTGTGCGGTTTCCGGTACGGCAGGGGGCTGTTGGTGCTCAATTGCTTTGCGATCGAAGGCAACCTGTTTTCCGAACCAGCCGCAGGGTTGCTGCTGAAAGGGCTGCTGGACGGTTTCGGCGGCTGAAAGCAGAAATTTCACCCTTGTGCAAGTCGGATCTCCATTTATTTTTTCTGGACGATCTGATACAAACGGTACAGGCAAACATCAAGAATATACTTTTCGGAAATGGGGTAAAAAAATGACCGAACTTGAAATCATGCAGCATGCAAAAATGTACATCGACAAACTGGCGAACGGGATCGATCCCCTGACCGACCTGCCGGTCAACGAAACGGATATCGTCAACAACGTGCGTATCTCGCGCTGCCTGTTTTACGTGTCGGACGTGCTTCGGCAGGTGATCGATAACGGCGGGGGCGTCGGTAAAAAACAAAAGACGGCAAAGCCGCCTTTTTCCCTGCCGCCCGAAGCACTCGGGCGCTTCCGCTATTCTCCTGCGCCGATCCCGATCAGTGAGATCACGAAAAGGTTTAATGAACTGACCCCCTCCGAAGAGACGACGCAGCTTCGGCACACCGCCCTGACGAACTGGCTTCTTAAGACCGGTATGCTGGAAAACAAAGAGGCCGCCGACGGAAAAACGATCAAGCGCCCGACCGCACAGGGTAAAGCGCTTGGTATTTCGACAGAGAAACGAAACGGCCAGTACGGCGAATACGTCGTCGTGCTCTACAACAGGGACGCCCAGCAGTTCCTCGTTGACAATCTGGACGCCGTTCTTGAAAATGAGAAAAAAGCCAGAGAAGAGAAAGAACGGCTGCGTGCCGCCGAAAAAGAACGGCAGTCTGCCGCCCCGGCCCCGGACCCGCAGGGTCCGCCATGGACCCCGGATCAGGAAAACGACATGATCGATCTGTACGCGCAGCGCAGGGATATTCCGGAGATCGCCGCCGTATTGAACAGGACAGAGGCGGACGTGCGCTTTCATCTGACACAGATGGGATTTTTGAAACGGTGACGCCGGGCGGGGCCAACTGTTTTTTCATCCTGTAAAACAGATCGGGGAACGGCTCCTTCTTTTTCCGGAGCCGTTCCCCGATCTGTTTATCTGCAGTTCAGTTTTTACCGAACAGATCTCTGAAAAAATACAGGATCTTATGGAAAAACCGGATCAGCGCCGCAAAGGGGCCCGTGTGGTTTTCGCCGCATACGCAGTCGGGCTGCGGTTCGCTCTGCGTTTCCATATTCTCCCTGCAAACGTCGCAGACGCCGTCGCCGTCGGTGTCGGTGTGTCCCAGCGGATCGGTCTCCTGATCCGCATATGCGTAACGGCACAGCATGCAGGCGTGGGTGGTATACCCGCCTTCCGTACACTTTGGCGGCGTAACGGTGATCCGGAACAGGTGCGCGTCGGGATACTTTTCGTGAAGTTTTTCCCACAGCATGTTCCAGGTGGCTTCCCCTGCGATCCCGTCCGCCGAAAGTCCGTTTGCGGACTGGAACCGGGCCACGGCGTTTTTGGTGTTGTTGCCGAAGATCCCGTCGGGATTGCCGCAGTCACAACCGAGGTCGTTCAGCGTCCGCTGCAGCCACCGGACGACAAGCCCGTCGGAACCGACCCTTTGAAGCGTTCCCGGATATTCGAGATAAGCGGGCCAGGGCGCAGGTTCGTCCGAAAGAACGCCGTAGCCGAGGATCGCCTTGCTGCCGCAGTAGTTCGTCCTTTTCATTACCCGGTCCTGATAATTGCCTTCAATGGAGGTGATCACTTCCCCGTCTGCCGATTCCACGATCCCCACATGGCCGGAATAGAAGATCAGATCGCCCGGCGCGGGGGTATAGGTGCCGGGACGGAACCTGTCCCAGCTTTTGAAGGTTGCCTGTCCCTCCGACTGTACTCTGGCAAATTTCGGGACGGTATCCTCTGAGATCCCCGCTTTGTTCGCGCACCAGCTCACAAAGGCCGCGCACCAGGCATAATTGTCGCCGTGGGCGGTCTCGTCGCCGAAATACCAATAGACATATTCGGTATAGTTGTCTCTGACGCCGGTGAAGCCGCTGCCGCCGAAATCGCCGGCTTCGCCGCCCTCGATATATCCCAGCTGGGAGCGGGCGACGTTGAGCAGATCGGTCCGCGCGTCCCCTGTCAGTTCGACTTCCTGCAAGGCGTCATAAAACGGACTGTTCCGATATGCCTCCGAGACCGTGTACGCTGCCTTTGCAGCCGGCGCAAGACCGGCGCAGGGAAGAAAGGCCGTCGCCGTCAGCAAAAGCGAGAGCAAAAGACACATCGATTTTTTTATTACAACAGATTGTTTCATCAGCGGTTGCCTCCGATCCGTTTTTTATGATTACAGTCTTTAGGCAACACCGCATAATTCCGGTGTGCGGATTGCGCAGTAGATTTTTTCGTCAGATTGTACAGATTTGACGCCGTCAACCTGGCGGTTGGCAAGGAAAATCTGTGCAGGATGACGGAATAAAGATCAAGCAAGGCGTG
>JAFRNP010000041.1 GCA_017430145.1 Clostridia bacterium | reverse complement strand
GCCTTGCTTGATCTTTATTCCGTCATCCTGCACAGATTTTCCTTGCCAACCGCCAGGTTGACGGCGTCAAATCTGTACAATCTGACGAAAAAATCTACTGCGCAATCCGCACACCGGAATTATGCGGTGTTGCCTTAATAAGGTTACACCGCACGGTCCGCCTGACCGCATTTGTGCGGCGCCGCCTTAATTGATCCATTTGTCAGCTTTCGTCGGCGTCGGGTAGCCCCAGTCCTCCTCGGCGCCTTCCACGACCAGCGTAAAGCCGTTTTTCTGCAATACGCGCGCAGAGGCTTTATTTTCGACCATGGTACTGGCGGTTATGATCTCGATGGGCGTTTTTGCATACAGGAGGTCGACCATCAGGCGCAAAGCCTCGGTCGCGGTGCCTTTGCCCCAACAGGATTCCGCCAGCCGGTACCCGACGCTGATCTTGTTGATATGCGCCTTGTAGCCGTAAAACTCCGCCAGCCCGCAGAATTCCCCGTTCCGGTATACGCCTAAAATCAGGGATTCCTCCATCGCCTCGGTGTATAAGCGGGCGATCACGGTCTCGACGTCCGGGTACCGGCGTTCAAACAGAAAGGTCGGCAGGTACCGGTATACGGCGTCGCTTTTTTTAAACGCCTGCAGCGCAGGGCCGGCTGCGGCCGTGTCCGCATGTAAGGTCACGCCGTTTACGCGAAGAGACGGGCTCTCAGGAAAAAGTGTTTTCATAAAACAGTGCTTCGATCATACAGATGTGAAATACGCGTTTTTCGGGGGCGTTCAGTGCGACGGAGAAAAACGCAGGAAAAAATCAACGGCTTTTTCAAAAAAGGCGCGTAAACGGAACAGAAACGACGTTTTGTTTTGCGTCTTTTTTGCTTCTTCGTCGTAGGTCAGATATAAAAACCGGGGATGATAGTCCGTCGTGTACTGCTCGCCGGAGGAATTGACGTTATAGGAGACCAGAAGCTCTCCCGCAGGGGACAGCGCCGGATGCGCTTTCGCATTATACGTGTACAGCGTATCGGTCCCGTTGGCGGCTTTCTGGCCGTGCTCGGGCGCGTCATAAAAGAACACCGGGTCCGAAAACGGCCCGTAGGGCGTATCGGCAAGCTGCCGGGCAAGTCTGCCGGACATCGTTGCGTACATATAAACGAGTATATATTTTCCGGCGTCGGGTCCCGAGGGGAGCCTTGTAACGCTCATTTCGCAGCCGACGTTTTCGGCAACACCGGCGCTTTGCCCGATCTCACCGCACCAGCTGTCGCCGTCCCAGTACGTAAGGCGGGAAAAATCCCCGAAGTCCTCCGCTTTGATACGGGAGACGATAAGGTCGCGGCTTTCTCCGCTTACAAGTGGGTCCCTGAAACCGTAGATGTAGACGTAACCGTCTTCTCCGGTACAGTCAGTGATCCCCTGCCCGAAGGCGTAAATATACCGTCCGTCGGCGGAGGGGGCGCACAGTTCGGGGATGCTGTCGCTGACAGTGTACCGGGCCCACTGCGGCTCTCCGTGTTTTACCGGCACACAGACGAGCCGGACGCACAGCGGCTTCATCTGATCGGAAGGTTCAAAGGCCAGGATATACAGCGTATCGCCGATGCTCACGCCGTCAAACAGCCAGTACCGGCCCCCGAACAGGTTGTATCCGTCCTGCCGTTTGCCTTCGCTTCCGTAATAAAACGTCATGCCCGAACGCAGCGGCAAAGTCCCTTTAAGCACGGCGGCGGTATGGTTCGGCATCCAGGCGTCCTGTGTTTTTCCGTTTTTGTCGGAACGCCCGACCAGCGTATCGCTGAAAAGAAATACGGTTTTATCCGCGCCGGTCGCAACGGTATAAATGCCGTCTGCCGCAAGCCAGCCGCGGATATATTGGTTTCTGCGGTCAAACAGGTCGTTCCAGTCGTCCGCCTGCCTGCAGGCAAAGGGCGCTTCTGCCAAAGCGACCGGCGCCGTGCCGACGGACAAGAACAGCATCAGCAGCGCCGAAACGACCGACAGGGTCTTTTGGATCATTTTCCGTTTCATAAACTGTACCCACTTTCCTTTCTGCGGCTGTCAATACTTTCTTTTTACAAACAGCGACCCGCTCAGATACGTTTCCGTCAAAAAATCCGCCATTTCCGCCGGGGCGATGCGCATGCCGTCATCCATCCACTCCAGTATGGCAAACAGGAAACCGGAAAGCGCGAACGTGGTCAGATAGAACCGGGGATCCGTCTCGTCGTATATGGACCTGGAATTCGGGATCGTTTTCTTCAGTTCCGCCCGGATCCTGTCCGCAAGCTCGTTGTTGCAGGCGTTTGCGGTAACGAATTTACACACGGTGCTGTTTTGTCTGCAGAATTCCAGGTATTTCGTCAGATACGTGACGAAGTCCTTTTTATCCGAAAAAGCAAAGTCCGTGGCGACGATATCCCGGACGAAGGTTTCAAACACCTCGGTCTCCGTTTGCCTGAACAGATCGTAGATATCCTCGTAGTAGAAATAGAACGTGGACCGGTTGATATCCGCCTCCTGTACGATCTCAGCCACCGTGATCTTATCGATGCTTTTTTTCTCCAGGATCCGGAACAAGGCGTTGCGGATATTCTGCTTCGTTTTCCGGATCCTTCTGTCGCCGGTGTTGAGCGGTTTGCGTTGTTTGCTTTTGGAATAATAATCCGACATTTTCGTATCCTCCATTTTGCATCCAATAAGTTTGCCGTTTCATGTTGGACATCCAATGCATTGCTTCAAATGTAACGGTTGTTTTCTTCTTTCCTCTTCAATATAATATATTCAACGGCCTGTGTCAATATCTATTTTCGGCCGTTATCCAACATATAAAGTAGAAGTACCGGAAAAGACGTCTGTTTTTACTTGTATGTTGGATAAAAGGGGGAAGAAAAAATGCAAATCGGAATTCCGAGGGCAGGAATGTATTACAGGAACGGCGTATTATGGGAATCCTTTTTCAAAGCGCTGGGCATGGATTACGTTCTGAGCCCGAAAACGAACAAAGGCATTCTGGAACGCGGTTCGGCGGTCATGGCGGATGAGAGCTGCCTTGCATCCAAGATCTTTATGGGCCATGTTGTTTCCCTGCTGGACCGTTGCGACTGCCTGTTTATCCCGTGGCTTTCCAATTTCGGCGAATGCGGCATCAACTGTACCCGTTTCCGGGCGTTCCCGGCGATGACCGCGAATCTGTTTAGGGACAGGGAGCCGCGCATCCTGACCTACGCGATCGATTATTCCGGAACGCAGGATATGAAGCACGCGGGGGACGAGGAGACTGCTTTTGTGAGCATGGCAAAGGCGCTGGGCAAAAGCAAAAAACAGGTCCGTCTGGCATATCGGGAGGCAAAGGAGAAAGCGGAACGCGCGTTTTACGAACAAAGAGAACGCACACAGCGCCTTGCCGACGGCGACGGAAAGAAGATCCTGATGGTCGGGCACGACTATTGCATCTGCGACGACTATATCGGCAAACCGATCCTTGAGGCGCTGAAAGGGTACGGCGTCACGGTGATCGACGCAAACCATGTTGACCGCGCTGAAGCGCAGCGTGATTTCCTGCAGCTCTCCGACGGTACGCTTCCGTGGATCGTCAGCCGGGAGCTTTTAGGCGGGATCGTGCATTTCAGGGACCGCGTGGACGGGATCGTCCTTCTGACCGGCTTCCCGTGCGGGCCGGACTCTATCGTCAACGACGTGATCAGGCGGGAGGTCGGCGATATGCCCATACTGTACCTGCTGCTGGACGGGCAGGACGGGATGGCGGGCGTTGAAACGCGGATCGAAAGCTTTATAGACATTCTGAACTTCAGGGATATGGGGGAACGGCGGAATGGATAAGAAAAACACGGTCAAAAAAAAGGTCTCGTTTTCCCAATTCGGACATTATAACGTCCTGTTTGAGTACTTTATCACGCACGGCCTGGACCAGGAATACGTCGTGCCGCCTGCGATCACCAAGCGGACCATGGAACTGGGCAACCGCCACAGCCCGGATTTTGTGTGCTCGCCGTTCAAATTCACCCTCGGCTGTTTTCTGGAGGCGATCGAAGCCGGCGCAGATACCCTCGTACAGGTGGGCGGGGTCGTTGCCTGCCGCCTGAAATACTACGGCGCGCTGCAGGAAAAGATCATCAAAGACCTGGGGTACGATATCACCTTCGTCAATCTTGCGAACGCGGACCGCGAGCACCCGCTATCCTTTCTTTCGCTGATCAGGATGCTGAATCCCGACTACTCGCTGCCGAAGATCCTGCATACGGGCGTAACGGTGCTTGCGATGCTGGAGGCGCTGGACCGGACGCAGGCAAGGCTGAACAGAAACGTGGGGTTTGAAGTAAAGGACGGGGACTACGACCGGGCATTCGGCAGATTCCTGCAGCGTCTGCGGCAGGCGGACAACAACGTTTTTGCCGTTCTGCGCATTTACGGCCGGACAAAAAAAGAGATGGAAGCCATCCCTGTCGAAATCCCGGACGACCCGATCCGTATCGCCATGATCGGCGAATACTATACCGTAATGGACGATTACAGCAGCCATAATATCGAAAAAAAGATGGCAAAGTACGGGATGTACGTGGAAAGATGGATGAACGTCTCCAACACTTTGGTGCATTATTCCGCGCCGAAAAGACGAAAAGTGATAAAGGACTACGTGAAATATGATATGGGCGTTACCACCACGTCAAACATCGGCTTTGCGCTGGACTGTGCAAAGCGCGGCTTTGACGGTATCATCCATCTGAAATCCTTCGGCTGTACGCCCGAGATCGACGCCATGCCAGTGCTGCGGAATATCTGCAGCGATTACGACGTGCCGATCCTGTTTTTCAGTTTCGACTGCCAGAATGCGGATACCGGGATCGAAACGCGGCTGGAGGCGTTTTATGACATGATAAAGATGAAAAAAGAGAACGGGAAGGAGAAGAGAAAATGAAAAACGCGTTTATGGGCATCGACGTCGGCTCCATTTCCACCAAGGGGACGATCATTGACGAAAACGACAGGATCCTGTGCGGGGAATATCTCTATACGAAAGGAGACCCGCTGGAAGCGGTGAAAAAGCTTCTCCGGCTCCTGGAAGCTCGTTTTGACGCTGAAAACTACAGGATCGTCGCGATCGGTACCACGGGCAGCGCCCGAAAGCTGATCGGGGCGGTTCTGAACGCCGCCGTGATCAAAAATGAGATCACCGCCCACGCGGTCGGCACCACGAATATCCACCCCGACGTCCGTACGATTTTTGAGATCGGCGGGCAGGATTCCAAGATCATCATTCTCCGAAACGGCGTCGTGACCGATTACGCGATGAATACGCTTTGCGCCGCCGGTACCGGCGCGTTTATATCCAACCAGGCGGCGCGGCTGGATATCCGGGTCGAGGATTTCGGCGGGATCGCGCTCCGGTCGACCGATCCCACGCCGATCGCGGCGCGCTGCACGGTGTTTGCGGAATCCGACCTTGTCCACAAGCTGCAGATCGGCTGCAGCAAGGAGGACATTGCGGCGGGCCTGTGCCGCGCCATCGTCCTGAATTATCTGAACAATGTTGCCAAGGGCAAAAAAATCGAACCGCCCGTCGTATTCCAGGGCGGCGTCAGCAAAAATATCGGTGTAGTGAAAGCGTTCGAAAACGAAACGGGATATCCCGTCATCGTCGATGAAAACGGGCATCTGGCAGGCGCATGGGGCGCTGCGATCCTGGCGAGACGCGCCGGCATTATCAGGCCTTTTGACTTCAGGATCACCGACGTGGAGCTGAAGATCACAGGCAAAAGCTGCGGCAGATGCGCGAATAACTGCGAGGTGATCTGCGTATACAGAGAGGGCGCGCTTGTGGACAGCTGGGGCAACCGGTGCGAGCGCGGCAGCGTAACTGCGTGACGAACCGGCAGGTTTTCATATTATAAACGTATCGAATGAACAGCAGCACCTGTAACGGCAATGCTCGGCCGCAGGTGCTGCTGGATTTATAAAGAAACCATGCTTTTTTTGTGGATATCGGTCATTCGTCCCTGTCGGACGGGGCGTCCGAAAACCCTGCAAACGGCTCCTCAAGAAAGGTAAAACCCGGGCGGGCGTCCGAAAGATCCTGCATCAGCCGCCAAAAGCCGTTGGCGCTGCGCCCCAGATGCGCCCGCAAAAGGTCCGTGTTTACCGCGATCACGCAAACAGGCTCCGGGATATCCGTCAGACAGTCGTGCAGCGCGTCAAGGTTTTTGCCGAAATACGCCGGCAGAGAAAGCGCTTCGGCAAAGGCGGCATGCATGGCGGCGGGCTTTTGAATTCTGTCGCCGTCCAGAAATACGTATTTCACGCTCATTCCTCCCCGTAGAGCAGCGTAAAGCTCTCATAGTGGTCGTCGGTGTAATAGATCAGCCCGTCGTTTGAAAACACGATGCGTTTTGCGCCGCGGCTTTTTGCGCCGAGGGTGTCGATATCGCATTCCGTATAGACGCGGCCTTGTTTGTCAGGCAAAAGGCCCTCGTAATTGCCGAAGCGTCCGCCGCCGATACACTTGCCGGGCGCGTATTTATCAAGCCCGCCGCCGGACCAGCCAAGCTTTTCAGCCTGCGATTTTGTAATAAAGTTCCCCGGCAGCTTCCCGTAGGTATGGATATACAGCGCCACGTCCTCTTTGGAGGTATAGCTTCCGTCCTCGTCGATCGGCGCGGCGTCCTGCCCGTCGGCGGAAGCCGGGTCGTCCTCTTCGTCCTGCGTTTCGGGCGGGGCGTTGGCGCGGGTCTCCGCCGGCGTGTTGTCTTCCGTTAAGTCGGCGGCTTCGTCCGCCGCAACCCCGCTCGTTGGGTCGTCCGTATCCGCCAACAGATCAAAGCCCGCATCCGGCGCGCAGGCGGAAAACAGCAGCACAGCCGCCAGCAGCAGGGAGATGAGAGCAAATATCGGTTTACGCTTCATACTGATCCTTCCTCCGTTATCCTATGCTTGCAAAAAACTGGAACACTTTATGGATGAACGCGACAAATTTTCCGAAAAAGCCATTGTGGATATTGCCGCAGTACGGGCATACCTTCTGCTCTCCGGCAGCGGTGGCAACGGCGTGGTCGTTATACGCCGTCTGCCCGCCGGAAAGCGAAAAGCCGACCGTCGTGCCCGTCACCGTGCCGGCGCAGGCGTAATCCCACGTTTCAAAGCCGTTTCTGACGGCGGTGGAATCCGCGTTCAGCGTGAAATCAAAATGCTGCGGATCGGCAAAGCCCGGGTCGGCGACGGTATTGCTGCCGATCAGCTTTTTTTTCTGCGCTTTTTTCAGGCGCACCGCCTTGCCGCGGTCGCCGCCCGGATTCACAAAAACGTTTTCGCCGTTCGTCAGATCCCACAGGACGTTGCCCTCTGCCGTATATGCGGCGGGGTCCTGTAAGTAACTGAACACGGGAAGGCCGCTGTCGGTCAAAATGATGTTCCCCGTAAAATCGGCGGTCTTGTGGCCCTCAAACCGGGAGACCGTACGGATCTGCGACTCGGCGCTGAGGGCAAAGATATTGTTTCGCACCGTGTTGTTCTTGCCGTAATGCAGATGGTAACTGTCGCTGCCGCACGCGTAAGCGAGGTTTTTCTCCACAAGGATCTGAGAGGACCCCTCGTCCAGATAGATCCCCCAGCCGCCGTAGCCGCCCTCGCCGGGGTCTGCGGCGATGTTGTGGAACACGTTGCCGCTGATCACCGTGCCCGGCTGGATGCCCAGGGTATAGATGCCGCCCATATCCGAAAGCCAGCCCTGCCCGATGTTGTACACAAGGTTGTCGGTGATCCTGATATTGTTCGTGAGCTGGTAGCCGTAGCCCCAGACCCAGCCGTCGGAGATCGCGGTATAGTAGCCGTCCGAGATCTCGTTGTGCGAAATCTCGGCGCCGTCGCAGTAGGTGACCTGGATCCCGATGGCGCAGAAGAATTTTCTGCCGTAGCCGGAGATATCGTTGTTCGTGACCGTGATGCCGCCGGTGCAGTCGGGTTCGCCGGGGCGGCAGTTGGCGCCGCCGACGTAAACGCCGGTGGCGGCGATATTGCGGAACAGGCAGCTGTCCACCCGGCTGTTCGTTACGCCGTTCAAAAACTTTACGCCGTCCGCGCCCAGATTGATGAATTCGCAGTTCGTAAAGGAGACCCCGTCGGCGTACTGCACCTCCACCGCGCCTCGCACGTCCAGCGCCGCCTGCAGCGCGTCGATATCGGCTTCCACCCGCCAGCCGGACCACCAGTCGCAGGGCGTGGGAACCGTCCAGTCCGTTTCGGTGAAGCGGATCCTTTTAAAGCGGATCCCCGATACGCCGTCGATCTCCACAAGGCGCTCCAGAGACGAGGCGCGCAGCGTCAGCGCGTCGGCGGTCTCATTCGCCTCCGGCACGTAATATAGCTTGTTCGTCGCCCTGTTGAAATACCATTCGCCCGGGGCGTTCAGCGCCTCAAACACGTTCTCGAAATAGTAGCGGTCGATGTTGCGGATCAGCATCGCCGAGGGGCGCGAAAGGCTCAGCTTGCCCGTCTGCCGGTCGATCCCGGTCAGGTACATGAGCTCGTCGTGCCAGAAGTGGAGGATGCGCACCTGCACGTCCGTCGGGTTCGTAAACGCGACGGCCAGATCAGCGGGATCGGCATAAAAGGACCGCTGCCCCAGCGTCAATTCCCACGGCGTGTTTTCCGGCGTCCACAGATCGTCCGCCGGGCAGATATCCTTCACGGTGAAATAGCCCGTTTCGGGATAGCGCGTCACAGGGAGCTGTTTATCGCCGCAAAACAGGGATTTGAAGTTTACGTCGTCCGTATCCGGGGCAAGCGTTTTCGTGAACACGCGCACGCCGTTCACCGTCTCCTCCGAAAAGCCGGTGATCTCCGACGCGCCGGAAAAGACGACCTCCTCGCCGTTATATGCGGCGTAGGTTACGTTCGGCAGATCCGCTTCGGTAAAACGAAGCGTTTCGGCAAACGGGTAGGTGCCCGCCCGCAGCCAGACGGTGGCGCCTGCGTCCGCGCCGGGCGTGCCCTTCAGGGCCTTGAGCTTTTCCTTTGCGGCGGCAACGGTTTTGAGCGGGGCGCTTATTGTGCCCGCCGCGTCGTCGCTTCCGGACGGCGATACATAGATCTGCGCGCCGTTTGTGTCTTTGTTGGATGCAAATGCCATAGGGATCAATCCTCCTGCGATCAATAAAACGGATAACAAAACAGATAAGGCTTTGCTTCTTTTCAATGGGGAACCTCCTTTTGCTTATTCTGTTTAAAGAATAGCACAGGAAAACAGTGATGTCAACAAACGGAACAAATTGTTTGCGGCGCGAAGCGGAGCAACCCGAATATTTTTATATTTTTCTATTTCTTTTTATGAAAAGCTATGCTATAATCAAAATGTAACTTTACAGAAAGAGTTACGGTAAGAATACAGAAGAAAGGAACGATTCAGGCGTCTTTCAGCGGATAGTATCCCGCTTTGTGCGGAGCCTGAATCACAAAGCGAGCTATGAAGAAAAAAATGACTGTTATCCTTGCGCTGCTTATGATCGTATCGCTGCTGTTTGCCGGCTGCAGCCCGAAGGAGGATGCTGCCGCGACAGAGAACGCAGACGTAAAATCCGCGGAAGAGATGCTTTCGCTCTGGACTGCCGATGCTTCGGCGAAGAAAGCGCTTGTCGATTATCTGCAGGCGGTCAGCGATGAATCCGGGGCGGATTTTATCCCCGTGGAGGACCGCATCGCTGTGTTCGATCTGGACGGCACGCTGTTCTGCGAGACCGATCCGAACTACTTTGATTATACGCTGCTTGTCTACCGTGTGCTGGAGGACCCGGATTATAAGGACAAAGCCTCCGATTTTGAAAAAGAGGTGGCAAACAAGATCGTGGAACAAAACGAGACCGGCGCAAAATTCGACGGCCTCGAGGTGGACCACGGCAAAGCGATCGCCTCCTCCTTTGCAGGTATGACGATCACACAGTTTAACGACTACATTCAGGAATTCAAAAAGCAGCCGATGCCGAGCTACGACGGTATGCTGCGGGGCGACGGCTGGTATCAGCCGATGCTTGAGGTCGTCAGCTGCCTGCAGGCGTACGGTTTTACCGTCTATGTGGTCAGCGGTACCGACCGCTTTATCGTCCGCGGTATCGCAGACGGTTCTCCGCTGAACGTGCCGCCGCGTCAGATCATCGGTTCCGACGAGACCGTGGTCACGAAGGACCAGGGCGAGGCGGACGGCCTTGATTACGTATATGACGATGACGACGAGCTGGTGCTCGGCGGCGATTTTATCGTAAAGAATCTGAAAATGAACAAGGTCTCCATCATTATGCAGGAGATCGGCCAGCAGCCGGTGCTCTCATTCGGCAACTCCACGGGAGACTCCAGCATGGCGGAATACGTTACCAGTTCCAACCCCTACCGCAGCCTTGCGTTCATGCTCTGCTGCGACGATACCGTGCGGGAGAACGGAAATGAAGAGAAGGCGCAGAAGATGGCGGATCTGTGCGCGGAATTCGATTGGGTGCCGATCTCCATGAAAAACGACTGGACCACCATTTACGGCGACGGCGTTACGAAAAAATAACGGCCCTTTTTCCGCAAAATGATCAAAATCGAAAGGAAAAACGGTATGAAAAAAGCCATCAGTCTGTTGCTGAGTCTATGCTTCCTGTGTGTTTCAGTCCCTGTCGCTTTCGGCGCGGACGACCTGCAGGTGGACGCGTCATGGTCCATACTTGTAAGTGAGGCTCCCACGTCCTATGAGACCTTTGCCTCCGAAAAGCTCGGCAGCTGTCTGAAAGACGTTTTCGGGACGCAGCCTCCGACGGTCACGCAGGCGGCCGGGCATTATATCGCCCTTGGCGCCGCCGCCGACGCCGATGTTTCCGGCGTCGCCGTCAACGGCTACCGGATCCGGGCGGCAAACGGCAATATCCATATCGCCGGCACCGGGACCCGCGGCCTGCAGGCGGGCGTCTACCGTTTTCTGGAGGAGTTCTGCGGCCGCAAGGTCTACACCTCCGCGATCACGGTTCTGCCTGTGGCGAAAAGCATCGCCGTCCCCGCCGATACCGATCTGATCTACGAGCCGTATTTTGAATATACGGATACCGACTGGCGCAGTCCACGTGACGTGGAGTATTCCATGGCCAACGGGCTCACCGGCGGGACGTACCGCAGCATTCCCGCCCAAATGGGCGGCTCAGTCAATTACGTCGGCGGCTTCTGCCACACGATCGGCGGGCTCTGCGAGACGGCGAAATACGCCGAAACCCATCCGGAATACCTCGCTTTGCACGACGGCGTGCGCACCACGGAACAGCCGTGCCTGACAAACCCGGACGTGCTGGATATCTGTATCGAAAACGTGCTGGCGCTTCTCAGCGAAAAGCACGACCCTACGGCGCCTCTGCAGATCGTATCCGTGACCCAGAACGACAACTACGGCTGCTGCCAGTGCGAGACCTGCACGGCGTTTGAACGCGCGCACGGCGGCGTAAATTCCGCAACGACGCTGAATTTTGTCAATCAGGTCGCGGACGCGGTCAAGGCGGCGGGGTACGACAACGTCGCCGTGGATACGTTTGCCTATCTCTGCTGGCAGGCGGCGCCGCAAAACATCGTCCCGCGGGAGAACGTGATCGTCCGCCTGTGCCCGATCTTCTCCTGCTACGCGCACCCGTTTAACAACGAGGAATGCAACGGGCAGTTCATGAAGGACCTTGCGGACTGGTCAAAGATCTGCAAGCGCATCTATATCTGGGATTACGCCACGAACTATTCCCACACCTGCACGGTCTTCCCGAATTTCGGCGTGATCCAGAAGAATATGCAGATCCTGTACGAGCACAACGTCAAGGGCGTATACGTGGAAGGAAACTACTATATGGACGCCTGCGACGCCGAGTTCGGCGAGCTCAGGGCCTATATGATCTCCAAGTGCCTGCAGGACCCGTACTGCGACCTTGACAGTGAGATCGACGGTTTTCTGGAGGCGTATTACGGTCCCGGCTGGAAGTATATGCGCAAGATCGTGGACAGCTTTATTAAATACGCCGGCACCTTCGACGGACACGCCTGCATCTACTACGGTTCCTGGGCGTGTATGCGGCCGATGCCGGCGGCGGGGATCATAGACGCGTGTTGGGCGCTTGCAAAAAAAGCGGCGGCAAACGAGACGCAGCTTGCCAATATCGAACGCTCCGAGCTTTCCTGGCGCTGGTACAAGGCGAGCGCTTATAAAGGGGAGTTTTCCGTATTAAACCCCTTGCGGTTCAACAATAAGGAGCAGCTTTACAAGGATCTGCTCGCAAGCGGCATCAGGACCTTCTGTGAGTTTTCAAGCGAGGACCTGACGCAGATCGACCCGGACGTGATCCGGTACGATATTCCGGACCGCTGGCATGTTGGGTCTGAGAACGACGAAAAAACGCAGAAAGCGATCAGATTCGGAAAGATCTCCGAGTGGCTCCCGGTTTTCGGGATCGTGGAGTATTTCTGGCAGATGATCGCTTCCTGATAACGATCGACCAAACGAAAACGCTGCGGCAAAACAGAAGGAGAACAGATCATGGACTTTCTTTCAAAATCGGAATATGAAGCGGCGATCGCCGCCACGCGCGATGCGCGCATGAAATGGTGGCGCGAGGCGCGCTTCGGAATGTTCGTCCACTTCGGGCTGTACGCCCTGCTCGGACGGCAGGAGTGGGTGATGGCGAACGAAAACATCGACGTCGCCGAATACGAAAAGCTTGCCGACCGTTTTCAGCCGAAGCCCGGCGCGCCGCGCGAATGGGCGAAGCTGGCAAAGGCCGCGGGCTGTAAGTATATGGTGATGACCACCCGCCACCACGAGGGGTTTTCGCTTTGGGATTCCAAAGTCAACCCGTATAACAGCGTAAACTACGGGCCGCACCGCGATATCGTGCGCGAATTTGCGGACGCCTGCCGGGAGTTCGGGCTTGGGGTCGGCTTTTACACCTCCGTGACCGACTGGCACCACCCGGACTGCCGGGACTGCGCCACCGACCCGGAGGCACGCCGCCGCTTTAACGAATACCTGACCGCGCTCAATACCGAGCTGTTGACGAACTACGGGAAGATCGACGTTCTCTGGTACGATATGCCCTATCCGCTGGAGAGCTGGGAAGGCTGGGATTCGCTGTCCCGCAACCAGATCCTGCGCAAGCTGCAGCCGGATATCATCATCAACAACCGCTCCCGTCTGGAGGAGGACTTCGGTACGCCGGAGGGAGAGATCCGCCCGATGGACCGGGACTGGGAGGCCTGCATGACCTTCAACGACCTCAGCTGGGGGTATGTGGATTCCGCGCAGGCGGCGCCTTACAGCTACACCTCGCAGCGGATCCTCAGGATGCTGTGGCGCGTCACGGCAAACTGCGGGAACCTGCTGCTGAACATCGGCCCCGCGCCGGACGGCAGTGTGCCTGCCGAGGCGGTGAAACCGCTTTCCGAAGTGGGGCAGTGGCTTTCTGCCTGCGGCGACGCGGTATACGGGCAGGTGGACCCGGCGGTGGGGGAGTTCAGCGTGCGCAGCACCACCCGCAAAAAGGAACGCGTATATGTGTGGAACTGGATCTGGCCGGATAACGGTCAATTCACGGTGGGCGGTTATTATACGAAGCTGCTGGAGGCAAAGCTGCTTCCATCCGGCGAATCTCTGCCCTTTACGCAGGATAAGGCGCGCATCACGGTGAAAGGCCTGCCGGAGAGAGCTCCCGACCCCGTTTGCAACGTAGGCGTTGTGGAGCTGGTTTTTGAAGAGGAACCGAAGCAGGACCGGGGCAGCCTGTTCCCGCAGCTCCACGGCGGCAGCCGGCTGCTGTAATGACAGGGAGCTTTTGCGTCCGCAGAAAAAACAGATCGCAGAGTGCGTCGGCATCGGCGCATTCTGCGATTTTAAAACGGCGGGAAAAAGGATCGTTCATTTCGACCGTATTTCTGCCTCCCGTTTCGGGGAAACGCTTCGTATCCCTCTGTGCGTTCGCTTCCAACCGGTCAGCTCTCCTCTTTTGCCTGCAGGCGGAGCGCTTCGCCCGGAGCGACCGAAAGCTTGACCTTTCCGTTCGTGATCTCTGCGCTCCCTGCGGGGACCGTGCCGTTTTCGGTGATCCGGAAGAGATCCGCTTTTGTAAACGCCGCGTCCGGGATCTCCCAGACGCCGGTTTTTCCGCCCCCGGAATAGGCGATAAAGACCTTGTTGCCGGCGTCAAGCGGCAGCAGCACGTCGTCGCCGTCCTTCAGTACGGCGCCGTTTTTGGTAATGCGCCCGGTTTTTCCGAAGGTCCTGACGCCGTCGGAAAAGTCCGCGATATACGCGTCGCCGTCGAGTGTGATTCCCAGACGCTGCAGGCGGTTCAGATAGAAGTAGGGGAGCTGCAGGGTGCAGAACTGCCGCAGGAATTCCGGCGCCCAATCTTTGGGGACGTTGCCGTACTGCCTCCAGATATCCTCGCCGTGCACGGCGCCGTAGAACACCGCCAGAAGTTTAGGGTCGGTCAGATGGCCGCTGTAAAGCGCCGGCGGGATTCTGATACAGTCTTCGGCGGTCATCCCGCCGGTCCACCAGGAGGCGGGGATCCTGCCGAGGGTACGGATGGGCGCGTCCTCCCACCTGCCGACGGGCAGGTCGGCATTTGCCGTCGCATAAAAATTCCGGATCGGGTGCTCCGGCGAATCCGCGCGCCATTCCAGCTCCCGGTACGTATATTCGGTGGTCACGTCGATCCCGAGGGAGGCGATATAGTCCAGCATTTTGTTCCGCGCGGCGTCCTCGTCCTCCACGCTTGTGTAAGGGTTCAGGCTTTGCGCAATGCAGAAATTGTCCAGATGGACCGTGCCCGCCTCCCGCACGGGCGTCTCTTCACAAAAGCGGTCCCAGTTCTTTTTGAACAGCCCGCTCTCGTAATAGCCTTTATAGGAGACCTTGTAGGCGTTTCTGCCGTTAAAGACCTCGATCACGGCGGGATCCCCGTTTATGTCCTTTGCAACGGCGTTGCCGGCGGCAAGCGCGGGGAAGCAGGGCGTCGCGTCGTAGGCGTCCGCAAGGTTTCCGTGGAAGCTGACGACGGTGTTGTACTTCTTTGCCTCCTCAAACAGCCGCCATAGGCTCTCTTTTGCGGTTTTGTCTCCGGGAAACTTCAGCGCCTCGTTGACGGCTTCCATCTCCGGGTAGCAGTCGTCGTGGCCGAGCCCCTGCCAGCCGACGAGATAGACGATCTTTTTTACGCCCCCGGTCATCGCGTCCACGGCGCGGATGATATCCAGCGCTTCTGCGAAGGTGATAAAGACCCGCGAGCACCCTTTTTCAAAATCGGGCTCCGCCAGAT
>JAFRNP010000040.1 GCA_017430145.1 Clostridia bacterium | reverse complement strand
TTACGATTACGCCGTGCAGATGTCCGGTATGATCGGCTTCGGCATGGACGGCATGGTCTACGTCACGCCCGTGGCGCGCGCGCCCCTGTCCTATCCGGTGGAACTGACCGGCGTGCACGATCCGGCGCTTGTGTATCTGCTGCTGGGGTTCAACGCGGCAACGAACGGGACGATCCGGTTTGTCGATCCGCCGCAGCTGTCCCGTACCGAATTGAAGCGGGAGTGCCGGGCGCTCAAAGGGCAGATGCGCACCGCCTTTAACCGGCGCACCGGGACGCTGCATTCCTGCGCGTTTCTGTTTCAGGAACGCCCAGCCCCTGACAGCGGGGTAAGCACCGCGTTTATGGCGGGCATGCTTTTGGGGGCGCCTTTTGCGCCGAGGCTTGCGGGGTTCCCAAAGGGCGACTGGCTCGATACGCCGGAGGCGCGGCAGGTGCTGCAATCGTTTGAGACCTACGGGCTCAAAGTCAACGAGACCGATACGGCGATCGAAACGCCCATGCTGCGGTTCGACGATACGTTGTTCAACAGCAAGACCATGCGCCGGCGCCGGCGGCGGCCGAAGACCCCGAAGGGGGAAAAAGCGCAGGAGGACACGGTATGCAGCTGATCATTGCGGAAAAACCGAGCCTTGCGCGCAACATTGCCGGGGCGCTGGGCGCAAAGACGCGGCGAAACGGGTATATCGAGGGCGACGGGTTTTTGGTGACATGGGCGTTCGGGCACCTGTTCAGCCTGTATGATATCGAGGATTACACCGGGGGCGCCGGGCAGCGCTGGAAGCTGCAGGGGCTGCCCTTTTTTCCGTCTGCGTTCCGTTTTAAGCTGCGGCAGGACGCAAATAAACAGACCGACGACGGCGTGCGCAAACAGTTTGAGGTGATACGTTCCCTTTGCGCGCGGGAGGACGTGGACGGCATCGTCAACGCCGGAGACGCCGACCGCGAAGGGGAGATCATTGTGCGCCTGTGCGTGCAGAATGCCTGTAAGCGGGACGTCCCCTGCCGGCGGCTGTGGCTGCCGGACCAGACCGCCGAGACGATAAAGGCGGCGGTGCAGGAAATGCAGGACGCGAGCGCCTACGACCGTCTGGCGGACGAAGGCTTTGCGCGTATGTATATGGACTGGCTGTACGGTGTGAACCTGACAAGGCTCGCCACGCTCAAATCCGGTACGCTGCTGAGAGTCGGGCGGGTGATCGTGCCGATCGTGAAGGCGATCTACGACCGGGATATGGCGATCGAACACTTTGTGCCGAGCACCTATTTTGCGCTGGTCAGCAACGCCGAGACCGGGGGAGAGTCGATCAGACTTGTCTCACGCTATAAATTCGACGCGGACAAACGGGAGACAGCCGTTCGCGCCTGCAGGAAGCTCAACGCCCAGCGGGCGTACGTGAAGGACAAAAGCACCAAAAAGGAGACGCTGCAGCCCGGAAAGCTGTTTTCCCTTTCGAAGCTTCAGAACTATCTCGGCAAAAAATACAAGATGCCCATGGACGAAAGCCTTGCCATCGTGCAGAAGCTTTATGAATCCGGATACGTGACCTACCCGCGTACGAATTCCGAATATCTTGCGACGGCGGAGAAGGACAAGGTCAGAAAACTGGTATCCGTTTTGCAGGGCGTGGGGTATCCGGTGGCGTTCAGGGATAAAAAGACCATCTTTGACGACAGCAAGATCGAATCCCACTCCGCCCTGACGCCCACCTATCAGATCCCGGGCAAAGATAAACTGAGCGAGAAGGAACGGCAGGTGTATTCCGCGATCCTCAGGCGCTTTGTCGCCGTTTTCTGCGCCGAGGAGTGCAAAGCCGAAAAGACCGAGATCACGGTGGCTGTGGGGGCGTGCGAGGATTTTGCTTTAAAGGGCACGGTGATCCTGCAGCCCGGCTGGACCCGCTTTGACGACAGTATGAAGACGTCCGTGAAAATATTGCCGGATCTGAACGTGGGGGACGAAGTGAATATCGACTTTCATCCCGAAGAAAAACAGACCTCTCCGCCCAAACACTATACGATCGAGACGCTGAACAACTATCTGAAAAACCCCTTCCGGGAGGAAAAAGCAGCCGCCGCCAACGAGGACGACAGCGAGGAGTACCGCGCCATGTTCGAGGGGCTGGAGCTGGGCACCGAAGCGACCCGCACCGGCATCATCGAAAACGCGATCAAAAGTAAATATATCGAGCTGAAAAAAGACGTATACTATTTGCTGCCGGGCGGGAAGTACCTGATAGAGACCCTGCAGCAGATGCAGATCTCCATGGATAAATACAAAACGAGCGCCCTCGGGCAAGCGCTCAAAAAGGTGTATCACGGGACGATGACGGTGCCAGCAGCTGTCCAGATGGCCCAAACGGAGATCCGTGCGGCTTTTTCGGCAGGGGAAAACGACCCGGACAACGAGCGTTACACCGGCTTTTTCGGGGAGCCGGCGGGGCTCTGCCCGCTGTGCGGCAAAGACGTGACGCGCGGGCGCTACGGCTTTGCGTGTACCGGCTATAAAGATGGCTGCCGGTTTCAGATCAGCCGAGAGATCGCCGGACGGCAGATAAGCCTGAAGGAAGCAAGGGAGCTGCTTATAAACGGCAAAACCGGCTTATTGAAGGGGTTTATCTCCAAAACGGGCAAACCCTTTGACGCGGCATTGGAGCTGGAGAACGGGAAGGTTGCGTTCAGGTTTGAACAGTTGTAAGAGAAAATGCGTATAAGAAAAAGTGGAAATATGGAAATAGAATAGTGAAATTTATGATAAATGAAAAAAGATAAAAGATAAAAGATAAAAGCCGGAACGCCGCTCGGTGCGGCGTTGCGACTTTTATCATTTAAATATTATATCTTTAAGAACTATCCCAGTTTCGGCAAAATCTCCTCTTCAATGATCTGTTCGCACCTGAGGCATCTGCGGACCCGTTTGCCGTCGTTGGTGGCGGTGGGGGCGATCACGATCTCCCACGCGGAGAGGATATGGCCGTTGCCGCCGGGCAGCGACTGCGCTTCCCCGGTTTTATATCCGCACACGGTACAGATCTCTTCTCTGAGGCCGGAGGTCGTGCAGGTGGGCGCGATGGTCGTGACCCATTTGAAATTGTGAGAGGAAGCATATTTCACTTCGTTTTTGCGTGCGCCGCAGACTTTGCAGATATAATACACGTTCTGCGCTTTTTCGCAGTTAAGACCCTGGTCGCACTGCATGTCGCCGTAAACGTGGTCGGTCAGCGGCAGCGCTTCGGCTGCAAGCACTTCCTCGCAGACCGTACAGCGGCGCTCCCGCCTGCCTTCTTCGATGCAGGTGGCTTTTTCGGTGATCTCCCAGTTGCCGGGCGTATGGCCCTTTGCCGCTTCGCCTTCGGTAAGGTAAACCGCGCCGCAGCAGCGGCAGGTGGTTTCGATCTGTTCCGGTTCGGTGCAGGTGGCGGCGGAGACCGAACGGCCGTTTCCAGGGTAGTGCAGGGGACGGTCTTCAAGCCCTACCGACAGGCGCAGCACGTAACGGGCGTCCATGGCGGTGACGCGGTCGATATTTTCGTAGGTGAAAAACGGACGCTGTTTCGGGCCCGGGCTCTCCAGCCCCACGCTGCAGCGCAGGATCAGGCGGGCGTCGGTCGCCGTGATCTCCCCGTCGCCGTCGGCGTCGCCGCGGAGCATACAGCGCAGCGATGCGGCGTCTGCAGGCTTTTGGAAGGGAAGCCACGTCAGCAGCGTCAGCGTCGCGAGCAGAATTGAAAGAATACGTTTTTTCATAGCCATTTCCTTGTCTTCAGGTTTTGTTGTAGATCGCGAGCCACCGGCTCACGCGTGCGGGATCGTAGTAATAGGGCATCCGGCGGCTGAGCGTCGGCAAATGCGAAATGCCGCGCATGGCCCTGACGGTGCGGGGGATCAGGTACGCCTGCGGCAGCAGCCGCCGCATTTTATCGAACAAATACCTGATGTTCACGTGCCCGAAGCTGCCGTCCGACATGGCGATCTCCTGCTCGGTCAAAATCTCCTGCTCCAGCAGAAAATCCACGTTTTCAGCGGAGATGTTGCTCATCAGATTTTTCAGCTTTTCAATGGGGATCAGCTTGTTGCCCTCTCTGACGCAGTAACGGTACTGGTAGATCCAAAGCCGCTCGGCGGAAAAATCACCGTCTTTGATCCCCATGGCGGCTAGTCCCAGAAACTTTCCTGCCCAGAAGCACAGGTCGATGCCGCAGCCGTTGAGCGGGACCGTCATACCCGCGGCGTCGCCGATGGCGGCGTAGCCGTTGGCGACAAAACGGGGCAGCGTGCGGATCAGCGGGATGGACGCCACCGTGCCGCCGCGCAGGATCTCATCCCCCATGTAGGGGTAGTCCTCCCTGATCGCAGCCAGGGACGCGTCGATCTCCTGTTTGCTCAAAGGGCCGAATTTGCCGATCAGCACGTCGATGTACCCGTCCTCGGTAATGACCCAGTCCATGCCGGGTTTAGAGCAGTGATAGAAAAAAACGGTGTATTTCGGATCGGTGAATTTTTCGGCGGTCTTGTTGTAATAGGCGCGGTAACAGTGGAAAACGTCGGTCTCTTCAAGCGTGTTGCGGATGCCGAAGCGCGCCGGCAGGTTGCGCCGCACAGGGGAGTAGTGACCCGCGGCGTCGATCACAAGATCGGCGGGGATATCCGAAACCGTTTCGCCGTTTCTGACGCGGATCCCCATCACGCGGTCATACCCGCAGACAGGCCCCAGTACCTCATGGCCGAAGTGGAAGACGACGCCCGCCTCTTTGCACAGGTCAATAAGCCAGCGGATCAGCGCCTTGCGGTCCATAAAGCAGAAATTGGGGTTTTCATGGAAGGGCGTGACCAGCGTTACGGTTTTGCGCGGGTTTTTGTATGCCATCTGGATGAAAGGGTGGTAACAATCCTTCGGCGGGCGCGGCATACCGTTGAGGTCAAAGCCCCTGAGCCCCATGCAGTCGTCCCAGTCATGGCCCAGGGTCTCATAGGTCCCGCGCTCATAGACGCTGACGGTATGTCCGGCCCTTGCCAGATGCCAGCCTGCCACGAGGCCGCCGTGCCCTGCGCCTGCGATCACAATGTTGCCCATCATTCAGCCTCCTGCGCCGTTGTTTCCTCCGCCGCGTCCGTCTCTGTGTCGGTTTTCGCTTTTTTGATCTTCTGGCCGTCCTTCAGCTCGGCGGGATCGCAGGAAAAGCCGTAGGCGACCTGCTGTCCCTCTTCGATGCCGACGCCGATCTTTATAAAGCCGTCCGAGCAGATGCCGGTGCCGACGACCTGTTTTTTGATTTTATTGCCGAAGGAACGGTAGAGCCAGACGTAGCTGTCGGAATTCTCCTGAAAAACAGCTTCCTGAGGAATGGCGACGACCCCGGATTCGTTGCTGATAATGACCTTGACGTGGTAGGTATTGTTTGCCTCAAGCCCTTCGTAGGAATCCGCCATGATATGCACCACGTAATTCGTCGCGGAGGAATACGCGGCGTCCGGCAGGAATTGCAGAAGCGTTGCGATCAGCGGCGAGCCCGCCTCCTCCTTTGTGACGGCGGATACGATCCCCGTGACCGTACGGCCCTCCTCAACGGTGATCTCGACCTTCTGATCTTTTTGCAGGGGATAGGTGTCGTAGCTGTTTTCCGCAAACGCCAGCTCCGTATGCGTACCGCCGTCGGCGGCGTTCTCCCTGAGCATGACCGCGGTGTTGTCGTAGTGCAGGCTGATGGTCATGGTCTCGGCGGTCGCCAGCTGTGCGGTCGGGCGGCGGTGGACGGAGATCACGGTTTTAATGAAAAAGATGAAAGCAAGCAGCAGGAAAACGGCTGCCGCGATCGCGATGATCCTGGGATCCCGTTTTTTCTTCGTTTTCCGGCGGCTTTGGGGCTGCTTGTCGGGGCGTTCCCTGTTTATCCGCCGCTCCTGCCGCGGCTGCTTTTGTTCGGTGCGCAGCAGCACCGGCTCGGCGGCTGGCCTGCTTTCGGCAGGTTTTTCGATGATCTTGGAGGGGATCTTGCTTTCGTCGATATCAAAAATACCGGAAATATCAGGCAGGTTGCGGTCGCTGTCGTTGCTCATGGTTTTTCCTCCGGAATCCAATTCGTTTTTTGAAAATGCTGCTTCTATTCTTTTATTATAAACCATAATTTAAATAAAGGAAATAGCTTTTTTCAAAAAAAAGCGCGAACGGGGAGGAAATTTATGAGAAAAAGCAAACAGGTCGGCGTCGTTTGTCTGATTTTGGCGGCGGTTTTTCTGCTCCCGGGATGCAGCCGTGCGGTTTTTGTGGATATTTCGGAGCTCAACCGCAGGCTATCGCGCATCGATCCCGCCTATCGGATCGATGAATCGGCGCTGTTTTTTCAGGATGACGTGTATTTTTATTATTATTCCCTGGCGGCAGATGGAGATACGCTTTTGACCGTGCGGCAGGATGCAGACAAGCGCGTCGTCCGCCTGACGCTGACCTTTGACCGACAGGCGCACCCCGAGGGGGCCGACGCCTACCGGGCGCTGGTCAGAGCCCTTTGCGAAAGCTATTTTCCCGATGCGGATCTTGCGACCCTTGCCGCCGAACTGCATCTGGATGACGATGAAGCCATGGGAGCGTCAAAGTATTACGTCTGCGAACTCGACGGCTTTCGTGCCGTACTGTTCGGGGAGGGGACGGTGGTGTGGATGATGGCGGACTGCGGCGCGTGAGCGGACAAAGGGAGAGTCGCCTGACGGCGAGCGATATTCGCCTTCGGCGAGCTGAATTTGCCTTCGGCGAGCGAAATATCCTTCGGACGCAAAAATATGCCTGAGGGCGGGCGATCATATTGAAAAACACTTGACTTTTTCGGATATCCGGCATATAATATAGGGCAGAAATCGTTGAAGGAGACGGCGGAAGACGCCGAGAAAGCCGCAGAGAGGGGCGCAGATGCTGCGAGCGCACCGCTTTTCCGTTTTTCGCTACCGCTCCCGAGAGCCGACCGAAAAGGGCGTATCTGCTTACAAGGCGGCCGTGTTTGCCTGCGTGAAAGGCTGTAAATGAGCGGCGGGCCGACGCCCGCAACTTGGGTGGAACCGTGGAGCGTATCGCTTCATCCCAAACTTTATTTTTGGGATGGAGCGTTTTTTTTCATCCCGCAAAGAAAGGACGGTACCTATGGTAAACGTAAAACTCAGAGACGACGTGCGGCAGTATGAGAGCGGCGTCACGGCGATGGAGATCGCCAAAAGCCTCGGCGCGGGGCTGTTCAAGGCAGTGTGCGGCTGCCGGATCAACGGGGTGAACGCGGAGCTCAGGACCCCCGTCACCGAAGACTGCGCGGTGGAATTTTTCACCTTTGACGACGACGACGGCAAATACGCCTTCCGCCATACCGCCTCCCACGTGCTGGCGCAGGCGGTCAAGCGCCTGTACCCGGATGCGAAGCTCGCCATCGGGCCCGCGATCGAGAACGGCTTCTATTATGATTTTGACGTGGAAACGCCCTTTACGCCCGAAGACCTTGAAAAGATCGAGGCGGAGATGAAAAAGATCGTCAAAGAGGACCTGCCGCTGGAGCGCTTCACGATGTCCCCCGAAGAGGCGATCGCCTACTATGAAAAAGCGGGCGAGATCTACAAGGTGGAGCTCGTGAAGGAGCACGCCGACAAAAACGAACCCATCAGCTTTTATAAGCAGGGCGAGTTCACGGAGCTCTGCGCGGGCCCGCATCTGCCCTCCACGGGCCGCATCAAGGCGTTTAAATTGACGAGCGCCACCGGCGCCTACTGGCGCGGCAGCGAAAAGAACAAGATGCTGTGCCGCATCTACGGTACGGCGTTCCCGAAGGCAGGCGAGCTGGAGGAATACCTGACGAAGCTTGAAGAGGCCAAAAAGCGCGACCACAACAAGCTCGGCAGAGAGCTGGAGTTCTTTACTACGGTGGACGTGATCGGACAGGGCCTGCCGATCCTGCTGCCCAAGGGCGCAAAGGTGATCCAGGTGCTGCAGCGCTTTGTGGAGGACGAGGAGGCCCGCCGCGGCTGGCAGCTCACAAAGACGCCCTTCATGGCAAAGCGCGAGCTCTACAAGATCTCCGGCCACTGGGACCACTATCTGGACGGCATGTTCGTGCTGGGCGACCCGGCGGATGAGACGAAGGAGTGCTTTGCGCTGCGTCCCATGACCTGCCCGTTCCAGTACCAGGCGTATCTGAACCGCGCAAGAAGCTACCGCGACCTGCCGCTCCGTTACGACGAGACCTCAACGCTTTTCCGCAACGAGGATTCCGGCGAGATGCACGGGCTGATCCGCGTGCGGCAGTTTACGATCTCCGAGGGACACCTGATGTGCACGCCCGAGCAGCTGGAGGATGAATTCAGGGCATGTCTGGAACTGACGACCTTCATGCTCAAGGCCGTCGGCCTGTATGAAGACGTTTCCTACCGTTTCTCCCAGTGGGATCCCGACGACCGTGAGAAATATATCGGCACGCCGGAGCAGTGGGATGAGGCGCAGGGTATGATGGCGAAGATCCTGAACCATCTGCAGATCCCCTACAAGATCGGTATCGGCGAGGCGGCGTTCTACGGCCCGAAGCTGGATATCCAGATCAAGAACGTGTTCGGTAAAGAGGATACGCTGATCACGATCCAAATCGACCAGATGCTTGCCGAAAACTTCGGCATGGAGTACGTGGACCGCGACGGCGTCAAGAAGCACCCGTATATTATCCACAGGACCTCCATCGGCTGCTACGAGCGCACGCTTGCGCTGCTGATCGAAAAATACGCCGGTGCGCTGCCGCTGTGGATCGCCCCGACCCAGGTGATCGTGCTGCCCATCGCCGACCGTCACGACGACGCCTGCAAGGCGGTCGCCGCGAAGCTGGAGGCCGCAGGGATCCGCGTGGAGGTGGACCACCGCAACGAGAAGCTGGGCTACAAGTTAAGAGAGGCGCAGCTGCAGAAGATCCCGTATATGCTGGTCGTCGGCGACAAGGAGGCCGAGGACGGTACGGTTTCCGTGCGCAAACGCGGCGCGGGCGATATCGGCACCATGTCTGCGGACGACTTTACGGCGCTTTGCGTAAAGGAAGTCAAAGAACTGGCGATTTGGTAAAAAAGTACCATAGTAAAAAAGTACCAAAGTATAAAAGTACCAAAGTAACAAATAAGGAACGGCTGCGCCGTTAATCAAAGAACAGGGCCCCATGTCGGATGAGGCCCTGCTTCTGTTTTGCGTGCGTCTGACGGGATCACGGCTGATACAGCCGCAATCCAGCTGCGATCGCGAAGTGGTCCGAAGGGTACATGCCGTCGTATTTGTCGGTAATGACGCGGAAAGTATCCGCCGCGGCGTACCGGTCGTCAAACAGGATGTGGTCGATCGAGCGTTCCCCGGCGGTGTCGGATCTCAGATACGAGTGGAATGAGCCGAGGTCGCAGGTTTCCGCTGCGCAGTACCGGCAGTCCGCAAAGCCCGCGTCGATCAGCGTTTCGTAGGCGACGGTATTTTCTTTGCAGTTGAAGTCCCCGGTCAGCACCACCGGCATGTCGGGGGCAAGTACCGCGGCTTTTTGCAGCAGCAGCCGGGCGGAACGGTTGCGGCTGACCACGGACAGGTGGTCCCAGTGGGAATTGAATACGGCGAACGTAAAGCCGCTGCCAGTTTCCTGCAAAACTGCCCAGGAGCAGATCCTTCGGTAGCGCGAGAGCCAGGTGCGCGAGGGCGTATCGGGCGTATCGGAGAACCAGAAGGTACCGCCGTCCGACAGTGTGAACCGTTCCGTGTTGTAAAACACCGGCGAAAACTCGCCCGCGTTGTCGCCCGGGTCCCTGCCTCTGCCCACATATGCGTATTCCGGCATGGTGGAGGAGATGCGTTCCATCCAGTCTGCGTTTGCCTCCTGCAGGCAGAAGACGTCCGGCATTTCGGATCGGATCGTATGGACGACGCCCGGGGCGCGCCTGTCGTGGCTGTGGATCAGGTCGTCCACCACGTAGACGTTATAGCTCATCACCGTGAGGCTATGCGTCTGCGCCTGCGCCGGCGGCAGCGTCTGGGTGCTGAGCGGTACGGTCGGGACCAGCCCGAACAGAGAGAGAAGCAAAGCGATAAGTTTGCGGATAGGATCCATTTTGATTTCTCCTTTATCGGCAATCACGCGCGTCTGAACGGCGGGGCGCTATTTTATATGTGTTTATCCAGCGTTTTTAAAAAGCTTTTTCTGTGCTCCGGGCACGGGCCGTACTGCGCGATGCGTTCGTAGTGGAGCTTTGTCGGATACCCCTTATGCTGTGAAAAGGCGTATTCGGGGTACTGTTCGTTAAGCGTTTGCATCACGCGGTCCCGGCTGACCTTTGCCAGAATGGACGCCGCCGCGATGGAGATACATTTGGCGTCGCCCTTGACGATCGTCTCTTCGGGGAGCCCCGTGCCGGGCTTCCGGTTGCCGTCCACCAGCACGATGCCGGGAACGGTATGCAGACCCGCCACGGCGCGGCGCATGGCGAGAAAGGTCGCCTGCAAAATATTCAGCTCGTCGATTTCTTTAGGGGAGGCGCTTGCGATCGCGTAGGCGAGCGCTTTCTCACAGATGACGTCAAACAGCGCCTCGCGTTTTTTTTCGCTCAGTTTTTTTGAGTCGTTGACGCCCGTGAGTTCTGTCCCCGGCGCCAGAATGACCGCCGCCGCGAACACCGGGCCCGCCAGCGGCCCGCGCCCCGCCTCGTCCACGCCGCAGACGTTTTGGAACCCCTGTGAGAGAAGTCCGTTTTCGATGGTATAATCCGGATCCATAAAACACCTCTTTGGAAAGATATAAAAGTATAAAAGATACAAAGTTGAAAATGATGGCGGGCTCTGCCCGCACCCGATCATATAAGCAGCTTGAAAACATCTTTGATCATGGAGCATTTTGTCGGATAGGAAAGCCCTTTATCATCAACGCCGCGCTGCGCGGCGTTCCTCATTTGATACTTTATTACTTTGCTACTATATTTCTTTTCACGTTTGAACTGCCGCAGGCAGTTCAAACGTGATCCTTCCCAGCTTTCCGCCGCGCAGCTCGTCGAACAGGGTCGTGGCGGCGCGCAGCGTGTCCACTTCGCCGCCGGAAACGAGCATCCCGCGCTTTCTGCCGATGGCTTCCAGCAGCTCCAGATCGCCGAGCGTTTCGGGCGACGGGACTTTATAACGCGCTTTCAGCATGTCCGGATAATCGGTTTTGAGGATATGCAGCAGCGCCAGCGCCAGCCCCTCGATATCGAGGATCTGGTCCTTGATGCCGCCGGTGAACGCCAGCTTGTTCCCCACGTCCGGGTCCTCAAATTTGGGCCACAGCACGCCGGGCGTGTCCAGCAGCTCAATACCGCCCTCGATCACGTACCACTTGTTGTGCCTGGTGACGCCGGCGCGGTCCTCCACCTTTGCCTTGCCGCTTTTGGCCATGCGGTTGATAAACGACGACTTGCCCGTGTTCGGGATGCCGACCACCATGACGCGCAGGGCTTTGCCCGCCATGCCTTTTTCGGCGTTGATTCTGATCTTGTCCGCAAGCAGCGTCTTCAGCTCCGAGCGGAATACCTGCAGCCCTTTGCCGCTGCGCGCGTCCGCCGCAAAAGCCGCGATGCCATGTTTTTTATAGAAGGCCAGCCACTTTGCCGTGGCGGCTTCGTCTGCCAGGTCCGCTTTGTTAAGCATAACAAGGCGCGGCTTGTCGCCGATCAGCTCCCCAAGCTCCGGGTTCGTGCTTGAAGCCGGGATGCGCGCGTCGCGCAGCTCCAGTACGGCGTCCACAAGCTTTAAGTCCTCTTTGATCCGCCGCCGGGTCTTCGCCATATGCCCCGGGAACCAGTTGACGGAGACGTTTGGAACACTTTTTGTATCGGCAGTATTCATCATTGATTCATTTCTATCCATTTTCTGAACCTCAGTGTGATATATCAAATGCAAAACAGCATTCCGTATACTGTTTATTTTCTATGACGGTATTTTTTTCTTTAACGATTTTTCCGCCCAAATTCGTATAGAATCTCTTTGACGGCCCGTTATCTTTGAAACACCATAAAACCATATTCGTTTTGTTTTTCTTTTGTGGCGTTTCTGGTTATAATATCCATCCGGTCCCTGTTTCTGACGGTATGGAGCCGTGATCATACCTTATCGGCTTTTCTCCATAGGTCTGCATAAAAATACGTTCCGGGCGAATCTCTGTAAACGGGAGACCGCCCGGAAACGTCCGTCTTTTTCTTATTCCGCCGGCTGTCCCGCCGCAGTCTTTGCGGCGCGCGCCGCTTCGCCCGACGCCTCGTCGTGGAAATTGGAATAGATATTCCAGTCCTTGGACAGACGGAGCTGCGCCTTGCCCAGCAGGTATTCCTTTTCGATAAAGCCGATGGCCTCATACCGGGAGTCCCACGATACCACACGGTTGTCGCCCATGAGCATCACGCAGTCCTCCGGGACCGTGACGGGGTAGGTGCGGTCGCCGCGCTGCCCGCCCTTGAGGGTATAAGAGGCGTCGTCCAGCAATACGCCGTTGACGTAGACGTTTTCGGCGTCGTCGATATTGACTTCGTCGCCTTCCGTTCCGATCACGCGTTTGACAAGGGAGCCCTCGTTTTGGGTGATCTTTGTGGAGATCACGATATCCCCGTACTTGGGCTCGCTGTAATAAGGTGTGACCAGCAGCCAGTCGCCGGTGGCGAGCGTATTGTTCATGGAGGTGCCGTCCACGCCCACCATACGGAACCCGAAGGTGAACACGACCGCGATCATCACGATGGATGTGATCACGACGCTTGTCGCCTCAAACAGAACGCCGATAAAGCCGTAGCTGGGCTGCTCCTGTTTTTTTTCTGAATCTTTATTCATACCTGTGCCTCCGAAATTTTGAAAACAGGGACACGTAAGCTTTGTGTCCCTGCCGGCAAATTACTTCAGTGCTTCCTTGACCTTGGCGGCCTTGCCCACGCGGCCTCTCAGGTAGTAGAGCTTCGCTCTGCGGATCTTACCCTTTCTGACGACCTTGACGCCCGCCACGTTGGGAGAGTGCACAGGGAAAACTCTTTCTACGCCGACGCCGTAGGAAAGGCGGCGAACCGTAAAGCTTTCTGCCACGCCGGAACCGCGCTTCGCGATCACGGTGCCCTCAAATGCCTGGATCCTTTCTTTGTCACCTTCACGGATCTTTACCGAAACAACAACGGTATCACCGATCTCGACCTGGGGCGCATCCTCTTTGATGCAGCTCTGGGTCATAAGCTTGATTGCGTCCATTTTTAAATACCTCCGATTGTTTTTCAGATGTTCGTACGCTTGCTGCCAGAGGACCATCCGCCTTAGTTTTTTGGACTAATTGCAGTGAGGGGAGTCGCCACACTCACAAATGCCTATATATCTTATCACAACTGAAAACGGATTGCAAGCTTTTTTTGATTTTTTTGCCCGCTTTTTCGGAAGTTTTTTTGCCTTTTTACCCGAAAATGCCGTCGATCGGTTATCCCGGCGGCGGTTTATCGCATTTTTCTTTTTACATGGGGGTGTTTTTTGTAGGCTCAAACAATTGACTTTTCCTGCACGGAGATTATAATAGTAACAGACAGACACAAAAGCGCGCTTCTTTTTTTGTGCGTTCACTTTTTATACTTGGTCCGTATTATAATGTATATAATATTTTAACATTATAATATAAGGATATGGAGGTCCGATATGTACAGAGATAAAAAGGTCCTGATTATAGGGCTTGCGCGCAGCGGGCTTGCCGCTGCAAAGCTTTTGGTAACGCTTGGGGCTTCGGTCACCGTCAGTGAAGCAAAGCCGGCGTCCGAACTGCCGGACGCAGAAGCGCTTATGGCGATGGGCGTGAAGCTTGTGGGGCAGACCGGGGAGGTTTTTGAGGCGGACTATGACGAGGTGATCAAAAACCCCGGCATCTCAAATGAAAAATGGTTCGTCCGCCGCCTGAAGGAGCGGGGGATCCCGGTGATCACCGAGATCGAGCTTGCTTACCGCGTGGCGCCCGACCAGCACTATATCGCGATCACCGGTACCAACGGCAAAACCACCACCTGTACGCTGCTGTATGAGATTCTGAAAAAGGCGTATCCCGAAAAGACGCACCTGTCGGGCAACATCGGCGTTGCGCTGTGCGATACGGTGCTGAAAGCGGATCTGATGCACAGCCCCGGGCACTACATCGTGCTGGAGATCTCCAACTTCCAGCTGCTCGATATCGTTACGTTTCAGCCTTCGCTTGCCGCGATCATCAATCTGGCGCCCGACCACATCGATTTTATGGGCAGCGAGGACGCCTATTACCGCTCCAAGTGCCGCGTATATGAAAACATGGACGCCGGCGGCGTGTTCCTCAAAAATGAGGACGACCCGCTGGTGGCGGAATATACGGCGAGGTATCCGGTCCCGGCGCAGATCGTCGGGTTCAGCGCCGAGGCGCCCGCAGACGTCTGGGCGGACGCAGACGCGATCTACGCCTTCGGCGAAAAACTTATGCCGTTAAAGGAACTGAAGATCGTCGGCAGGCACAACGTACAAAACGTATTGGTCGCGGTCGCAGCGGCGCTGCAGATGGGCGTGCCCGCCCAGACGGTCCGTCAGACCGTTGCCGCGTTTACGGGCGTGGAGCACCGCATCGAGTTCGTGCGGGAGCTGGGAGGCGTTCGGTACTACAACGATTCCAAGGGCACGAACGTGGACGCTACCGTCACCGCGCTGAAGGCGTTCGACGCGCCGGTCATTTTGCTTGCCGGCGGGTTTGAAAAGGGGCTCAGCTTTGAGCCGCTCAAACCGTATCTGAAAAACGTGAAACGCGTGGTTGCCTTCGGCGCCTGCGGCGAACGGCTGAACAGGGAGCTGACCGGCAATACCGGCGTCCTGACCGAAACCCTTGCCGAAGCGCTGAAAGCCGCAAATGAGATCGCGGTCCCCGGCGACGTCATCCTGCTTTCCCCCACCACCAGCTCCTTCGACCAGTTCTCCTGTTATGAAGAGAGAGGGGAGAAGTTCAAAGAGATGGTACGGAAACTGGGGTGAAAAAGTGGAAAGTGAAAAGTTGAAAGTGGAAATTCGGAAAGCCGCGCAGCGCGGCTTTGATTGAAGCAGGCATGCGGCTTACATGTAATTTTTCTATCATCAAGCGCCGCAGCACTTTCGTTTTTCGCTTTTCACTTTCTATATTTCCACTTTTTCATTCTGCTTTGTTATTATTGAAGGTGATTGCGTATGACTGATTCCCAAAAACCCATCGGCGTATTTGATTCCGGGCTCGGCGGGCTGACCGTTGTAAAAGAGCTGCTGGAAAAAATGCCCAATGAAAATATCATCTATTTCGGCGATACCGCCCGTATGCCCTACGGAGACCGCTCCAAGGCGACCATATTGCAGTACGTCTGGGATGACGTGCATTTTTTGCTCAAGCACGACGTCAAAGCGATCTGCATCGCCTGCAATACGGCGGATTCCATGGCGCACGCGGAGCTGAGCCAGACGTTTTCCCTGCCGATCATCGGCGTGGTGGAGCCCGCCGCCCGACAGGCGGTGGAAGAGAGCAGAAACGGCAAAATCGGCGTCATCGGCACCCACGCGACCGTGCGCAGCCGCTCTTATGAAAACGCCATTTCCGCCGTAGACCCCGGCATGCAGGTCTTTCCCGTCGCCTGCCCGCTTTTGGCGCCGCTGGTGGAGGAGGGGCGCTTCCGTCCCGGCGATCCCGTGGTGGAGGAAGTTCTGCGCGGGTACTTCGTGCCTCTGGTCGAACAGGACGTTGATACGCTGATCCTCGGCTGTACCCACTACCCGCTGCTTTATGATGTGATCGCCAAATTACTGCCGGGTGTAAAGCTGATATGTTCCGGTACGGCGTCCACCCGGTCGCTGGCAAGGACCCTTTCCGAAAAAGGGCTTCTCAATACCTCGCAGGAACCGCGTACCGTCCGGTTTTTCGTCTCCGACGCGCCCAAACGGTTCGTCCGGTACGGCGGGATCTTTATCGGCAGATCCCTGGAGGGAATGGTTGAAAAAGTGGAATTATAGTACTTGTTACCAAAAAACGATATCGTTGCAT
>JAFRNP010000004.1 GCA_017430145.1 Clostridia bacterium | reverse complement strand
GCCTTGCTTGATCTTTATTCCGTCATCCTGCACAGATTTTCCTTGCCAACCGCCAGGTTGACGGCGTCAAATCTGTACAATCTGACGAAAAAATCTACTGCGCAATCCGCACACCGGAATTATGCGGTGTTGCCTTAATATTCAGCTTGTGCCCAATAGGGACAAAATATACAAGAATTCCAAGATAGTTACATTGACAAGAAGATACAAATTAATATCGTAATAAAAATATGCACGCAAATTTCAATAGCAAGTTAAAACAATTCTGAAAAAAACTACAGGGTTTGTAGCAGAACGATGTTCGACTCCCTCAGGAGGAACGTATTATATATTCTTTTTAACAAAAAACAAAAGCTTATTCAACCTCTCCCAACATGAACACCCCCTGAACCTTGTGCAAACGGAAAAATGATTTTTGTATCAGCAAAAAGCAGCCAAGGATAAAAAAGAGAAATTTGCCGTTTGCGCACAATTCAGGGCCTATTTATACAAAATTTTATTTTTATGTATTGAAAATCTTTTTATTTTAAAGTATAATATTTTTATTTTAAAGTATAATATTTTTATTTAACAATATGGATGTGGACAGGCATGAAAATTGCATTGATTGAGGATAACCGGGCGGAAGCCGAATGGCTGAAAGAGCAGGTTGAAATTAAAATCTCGCAACTGTTTCATATTTCCGCTTTTGATCTCTTTTCATCGATCGAGGAATATTTGGATGCAAACAAAAACTATGAACTGTACTTTATCGATTGTGTTTTGACAGACGGAAACGGAACGGACCTTGCGAAAACAATACGGGAAAAAAATTCCGGAGCAAGCATTATTTTTACGACGTCCTATCTGGATTACGCAACAAAAGGGTATGAATCCAATGCGCTTCGCTATTTGCTGAAGCCAATTTCAGAAGAGGCGTTGGAGGAAGCAATCAAAGCATTTGCGCAGCAAAAAAAGCAATTCCCCGTTGTGGAATTGACCGGGACCGCGCGGTATTCCGATTTCGTCCCTCAGACAGAAATATTATATATAGAGTATGTTGACAGGAAGGTGCTCTGCAGACTGGAGGACAGATTTGTTGAAACAACAAAAACAATGAGAGAATTTGAAGACGAGCTTTCTTCGGAGCTTTTCTTCCGGACTTCGCGGTCATTTTTGGTTAATTTCTTTCATATTGCAAAAAAAACAGACAATACGCTGATTATGCGAAACGGTGAGCATGTGACGATCAGCAGGCGGAACCTGTTTTCTTTTAATCAGGCGTATATTCAATTTCTGAAAAGGGGCTGACCAATGGTTTGTGCGTTGTACTGTATGCAGGAGCTCGTCTCCCTTTTCAGCTTTTATATGCTCCTGCGCTATATTTTCAAGGAGGTTCCCAGACCCGGAAAGTGGAGAATCCCTCTCTTTTCCGGCGTCAGCTTGATCTGCAGCTGCGCAGGATTCCTGCTGCTGACGCCGGGCAATGAATACGCTTATGAAATACTCGATTTCGCGGCAACCGCAGTCGCTTTAGCGTCTATTCCGTTCTTTTTTCGCAAGCCGCGGTTTTGGCGTGGGTTTGCCGTGCTGTTTCTGTATTACGCCACGGTTGACACTCTATGGTCTTTTCTCGCCACTTTTTTTGACGCCGGGATCATTGGGGAAAGCATATTCCGTCTCATTGTGACCGGCGCCGTCTGTATAGCTGTATACAAAAGCGCAAACCGCAGGGATCTTAACGTAATGGCGGGCGCGTTTCATGAGATCCCCGTATGGCTGTTGATTTCTCTGTTCCTTTTTGAACTCACGAACTACTATAAGGAATTCGGGGTAAGTGAAGCGTGGTACAATTTTCTGTATGTGGTCTCTTCCTGCCTTGTTTTTCTTTCGATCCTGTATCTCGCGTTCCGGGTGTTCCGGCTCGTTTATGCGCAGAACGACATTTTACGCCGCCTGAACGAGCAGCTTTTGTATGAGGATGAACGGGAACGCTCTGACGAGAGCCTGCGCCGGTTCCGGCATGATTTCAAAAATCATGCTATCGTGATCGGCGCCATGCTGGAGCAGGGGGACGTTTCCGGCGCAAGGCGGTATTTTGCCGAGCTTTCGGGGGAGGTTGCCGCCGCCTCCGGACGTTTTTCCACCGGCAGCCCGGTCGTCAACGCCCTGTTGGACGTCAAGGCCTCCGAGGTCGCCGCAGACGGGACCCGGATCTGTTTTGAAGGGGTGATCCCCGCCAGCGGGATCGCGCCGAAGGATCTGTGCGTTTGCGTGGGGAACCTGCTCGATAACGCGGCGGAAGCCTGCCGTATGCTGCCGGATACCGTGAAGAAGGCCATTACGGTGAAGGCGCTCACCCGGCATAACCTCCTGCTTCTGTCGGTGGAGAACCCGGTGCCGCCCGGCCGCCGGTCCTTCGGCAAAGGGCTTCCCGAAACAACAAAACGCGATAAGCGCCGTCACGGCTACGGGCTTCGCAACGTGGAGGACGCCGTCAAAAAATATAACGGGACTTTACAGACTTCGATTGAAAACGGCGTATTTACCGCGGAAGTTCTGTTGGAAATATCGGACAATAAAAGAGAAGAGGAGATTCAATGAAAACATTCAAAAAACTGATCTGTTTGGTATGTGTTTTTGCCCTGCTGTTCGGCGTGAACGGGACGGTATGCGCGGGGGCGGAGACTGTTTCGCATACGGCGGGGGAGACGCTCAGCTTCGGCAGCTATCCGCAGGCGCTTGTACGCGACGATGCGCTGAACGCGCAGCTGGACGCCGCCGCTGCGGAGGAAGACTGGCTGCCGATGGGCTATAATATCAACGGCGGCGAGGAGTTTACTTTTTATAAAGATATCGTATTTGAAGGCGAACGCTACCGCGCATTCCGGTTTACCGAATACCGGAGTATCAACGGCAACGCCCTGCTCACCAGCTCACAGCCGACGAACGGCTATGAAAAGAACACGACGTACTGGTTCCGGTTCGCGCCGATCGAATGGACGCTTTTGGATCCTGAAACCGGGTTCCTTGTTGCGGATGTGATTTTGGACTCGCAGGCGGTCAACGACGTCGCCTATGACGATAATTACGCGGACCCGGAACATACCTGGTACCTCAATAACTACGCCCACTCAACGATCCGCGTATGGCTGAACGGGATGTTTTATAACACGGCTTTTTCGGACGAACAGGCGCAGATCATCCGTACTGAAACGCAGGACAACGATCTGTCGTATATGCGCTACCCTGAGAATTACCTGCCGTATCAGTGTGAAGACACGTCGGACCCTGTATTTCTGCTGTCTTTCGGAGAGGCGGCGGACGACGCGTTTTTCCCTGACAGTGCATCGCTTATACGCACCTATACGGATTACGCGCTTGCGCAGGGCCTTTCCACCTATGGCATGGAGAACGGGAACTGGTTCCTTCGGTCTCCTTCCACGCAGCCGCGGGCCCAGGGCTATATCGGCGATTCCGGTGAGTTGGGCGCAAACGCTGATTCAGACGGCAACGACGTGGGGATCTGCCCAGCAACATATATCGATCTGGACGCTTATGACGCATTGAACGCGTCTCAGGAGCCCGACGAGCCGCAGGAGCCCGATGAACCGCAGACCGGCCTGGCGTTTACGTATTCCGATGGGATCCTCCGTATCACCGGAACAGGCGCAGTCACGCCTGACACGGCGCCTGCCGCGTATGCGGACGATTGCCGTGTGATCTGGGCGGAGGACGGCGTGGACGGTATCGCCGCCGGCGCATTTGCCGCTTACGGGCAGCTCCGGATCCTGGTGACGGAAGGGGCGCCTGTGATCGAAAGCGGCGCTTTCGGTGCACAAGAACCCGTCACGGTGATCTGCCGTGGTTCCGCAGCCATTGCCGCCGATGCATTTCCCGTTTTGCCGGTCGTTTACATTCCCGCCGATGAAGCCGACGCGGCGCAGACGGCAGGGGAGACGCGCCCGTATTCTTTTGCGGACGGTGACCTGTTTGTTGACGCGGCGGTGGAGATGGACCTGTACCAGCTCTTTGATCTGATGTCGGTGATGTGCGTCTTTTTCGACGACGTGCGCTACGCGCGTTTTACGGATTATACTTCTCTTTACCCGGATATTTATGTCCGCAACGCCAAGACCGGTAAGTATGTCCCGACCGGAGACAACCGGCTTCAAAACGTGCGCTTTTCGGTGATGAAGGCGGACGGCGGTGACTGGACGCCGCTGACCTACAACGCCTTCTGCGAGCTCGCAGCGGAAGAGACCGGAGACGTTTTCCGTCTGGTCGCAGAGACAGCGCCCGCCGAGGACGTGCAGCCGACGGTTTTTCAGCTGATCGGCGAACGGATCCAGGCCTCTATGCAGCAGGTGCTGAAATGGATCGTGGGCCTATTGAACGCGCTGTTCAATATCATTTCAAAACTGAAAAAATAAAATGGGATTGCCGGACGGCCGATGATGACGCCGTTTGCTGCATGCATGAAAAAACAGCCTGCCCATACATGATGGGGAAGGCTGTTTTTTGCGGTCTGTCTGTTTTTTTGCGGTATGGCCGCGTTTACGGCACGATCACGATCTTTCCGCCTGCGAACTGCTTCGGGTCGGAAAGGAGCGCGGGCAGGTCGTCGAGCGGCGCCGTTCGTTGGATCACGTCTTTGACGTTGAGCCTGCCGCTGCCGATCAGCTGTACCGCCCGGAGCTGCGTATAGGGGTTGATGAACGACGCGCGCAGCGTGATCTCCTTTTTGAAGATCTCAAAGGGCTTCACGGTGATCGTGTCCTGCGGCTTCGTCAGCCCGAACAGCATGACCGTGGATCTTTTGCCCGCGTAACCGATCGCCTGTTCCATGGTCTCGGGGCGGCCCACGCACTCGATCACGGCGGCGATCCTGCCGATCCCGTTTTGTTCCAGTACCGCCGGTACGTCTTCGGTCAGCGGATCGACGGTGAGGTCTGCGCCGAGGCGTTCGGCAAGGCGGCGTTTGCTTTCCACCGGCTCAAGCATGACGCACGCTGCCGCGCCCGAAAGCCGGGCAAGCTGCAGCATCAGCATCCCGATGGGGCCGCCGCCGATGACCATGACCGTATCGCCGGCGCTGATGCCGCACAGCTCGATCCCGTGCAGGCAGCAGGACACCGGCTCGCTGAAGGCGGCCTGGGTGAATGGGAGCGCGTCCGGCAGCCGGTAGAGCTGCGATACGGGTACGGCGCAGTACTCGGCAAAGCCGCCGTTGACGGTGGTGCCGATGCCGATCATCTTTTCGCAGAAATGCCCGATCCCGCTTTTGCAGAAGGCGCATTCGCCGCAGAGCTTGTTGGGGTCCACACTGACCCGATCGCCGGCTTTGAACGCGGACACGTTTTTGCCGGTCTCCACGATCTCGCCGGCGAATTCATGGCCCAGCACCGTACCGGGCGGCGTTGCCGCCGCGCCTTCGTCGCCGTTGAAAATATGCATATCCGTGCCGCAGATCCCGCAGGCGCCTACGCGCAGCAGCACTTCGTTGTCTTTCGGCACGGGGATCGGCAGGTCTTCGATCCTGAGATCGTGTTTTTTGTAAAATACAGCGGCTTTCATCTGATAGCCATCCTTTCGTTTCGGGATTTGTCATGCGGTGCGCGTTATGCAAATCCGGAAAAACGCACGTAAAAACTTTACGTTCAGTTTTCCGGGGTATACAGCGCAGTACGCTTTGTCAGATCGGCAAAGCCCGCTATGCCGGGCTTCCGGTAATAGCTGGCCGTTGCCAGAAAGACCTCTTTTTCGCCGTCTTTGCCGAAGGTGCGCATGAAGAGATAGGCGTCGGTCTCCATGCCGTCGATCAGGTTGTTGGAATTCAGGTGCATCCGCCGCCCGTCTGCCTGCAGGTTGAACCAGATCCTGCGCCGGACCCCGGTATTCGTCTCCCGCAGTTCTACGCCGAGGGCGTCGGTATCTGTCAGACGCTCCACAAGGACGGGGTTTTCCTCCGGGCGCAGCACGAACACGTGCATCAGCAGGTGGCTGCGTGCGGGGGTCACGGTGGAAAACTGCAGATGGCGTACGTCCTGTTTTTCGCCGTCCTCCGTTTCCACGGTGCAGCCGGTCTCTTCGGTGACTTTGATATCCGCCGGAAACAGGTGCCATATTTTCGCGGCGCTTTTTTCTCCGGTGATATCGGTCGCCGGAACGTCTCCTTCTGTTTTTGCCCATTTGCCGTCGTGGTGCAAAAGGAACTGGACGGTCTCTTCGGTATGGGTGCGCACGTCGTCGACGACCACCAAGATCCGGTTTTCGATCCAGATGAAATTCCGGTACATCCGCGAACAAAGGTGGGCGACGGGCCCGGTGGCGTCCGCGCCGACGTAAACGAAATCTCTGCCGGTGAACGTGTCAAACAGCCGCCCCGGGAATTTGTTGCCCCGGTACTGGTCCTCCGGGTTCTGGCCTTTGCCGCCGATCAGCAGCACGTTGTGCCCCGCATCCGTGCAGTAGTAGGTACGGTAAAGGGGGCTCTTGTAGCCGCAGGTGCCGCCGTCGACGACCAGCGGCGCGCCTTTGTCCCAAAGGACGAAATGCCCGGCGTCCGCGTGGGCGTGGTTCCAGGTAAAGCCGCTTTTTACGGAAAACAGCGTCGCGTCGTCGTACCAGCCGTCGCGCGCGACGGCATAGCCGCTGTCGGGGAAAAAGGCGACGTTTTCCAGCTCGTCCCAGTCCCCGGGCGCGCGCAGCTCCGGGTGCAGCAGGTCAAACAGCCCCCAACCGCCGGCGAGCCGTTCATTATATGCGCCGACGGCACGGGTGCCGTACCCGCAGAGCACCAGATTGTGCATCAGGCCGCAGATATTGCAGTCCGTGGAGCTGTCGCCGTAATTCAGAAACTGGACCCGAGGGTTCCCGGACGACGGATAGGCAAAGGCCAGCACCGCTTTGTCCATTCTGTCGGGCAGCGCCGCGCGCAGGGCCTCCCGGCGGGGGCGGTAACGCTCGGCGAGGTACAGGTACTGCAGAAGCTCGCCGGTGCCATAGGAAAAGTAGGCGACGCTTTCATAAAACAGGCCCTTGTCGTCGTAGTTGCGGGGCTTGTTGAACAGTGTGCAGCCGGGATAGCGCAGGTATTGGATCAGCGCCTCCTCTGCGGCGTCCATCAGCCTTTCGGCTTCGCCCCCGGGCAGGTGGTCCTGTACGGGCAAAAGCGCAGCGCCGCCGGCGGCCACGCAGACCGCCCACCAGTTGTGCCCCATGGAGTCAACGGCATGGATGCGCGTAGCCGGCAGCACCCAGTCTTCCAGCAGCGGCATGACGCCTTTTTGAATGATCGCTTTGGCGATAACAGCGCGTTCATCCGCCGACAGACAGTCGTACAGGATATCATAGCCGTACGCCATGGCAAGGGAGATGGAAGCGGTGTTCAGCTCTGAGCGGCGGGGGACCGGCTGATACGGGTTGTCGGGACCGCGCCAGTATTTGAAACCGGCGACGTGCAGCAGCAGTTCTTTGAGCTTTTCTGCGCTTTTTTCGTCCCGGCCGATCAGCCAGGCGGTGCCCAGCGTCCCGTTCATTCTGCCGAGCTGCCGCGCAACGTCGCCGTATTTGCCGTGCTGGTCAAAGACGCTGTCGGCGAATGCCTCCGTGATAAAGTCTTCACGCAGGATCTCGTCGTTTTTTTCGATGATCTTCCGGTACCGCTCACCGGTCACGGGGTCCGTCACGATCTGTTTTTTCAGCGCGTCGATCTCGGCGGCGGAGAAGCGGAAATTCGGATGCGGGATAGGGGACATATCGGGTTCCTCCTGTAAAGCGGCGTCTGCGGCGCCGGCGAAATCGCGTACACGGTGCCTGGAGCGGCCGCGTGCATTTTTTTTGGCTGTACTGCATGCACCCGTCTTCGGATCCGGCTGCGCAGCTCCTGTTTCAGATCAGCAAGAGCGCCGCGCCCGGCGGGTCCCCGGACGCGGCGCTTGGAAATCTCAGGGGTTATTATTTTGCAAACAGGCTGCGGAACCAGTTGCGGATGCGGATGAAGAAGCGAACGATCGGCTCAAGGAGCGAGTTCTGGATCTTATACGCCTTTCCGCAGCGGTCGCAAAGGTCGTTCTGGTCGTCGTCCACGTGCGGGATCGGATCCTGGATCACTTCCGTTTTTGTGTTTCCGCACTTGGAGCATTTGTAGATATTCACTTCACTCTGCGTGCAGCTCACGCTCTTGTGGGAGGAGAACACCCAATCGTGCGCGCCCTCGTGCAGAAGCGCACCGTTGGAATTGAACGCGTAGATCTTGCCGTCGATCTCGACCTCACCCGTCTGCATGAGCGCGGTGGCGGGATCGAAGTAGTACTGCTTGCCGTCGATGGTCATCCAGCCGGTGACGGGATTCTGCGCCCAGTAGTAGCGCTTGCCGCCGCTCTCCTCGACCCAGACGTAATCCGTCAGATGGCCGTCGGAAGCAAACGTGTAGGTGATCTGCTGGCCGGTGAAGATGATGATCGTCGTTCTGCCCGTCAGCATCTTGCCGGGATGGCTGGAGCTGGTGGAGAAGAAGTAGGTCTTGCCGTCGATCTCGTTCCAGCCGGTCAGATAGTCGCCGCCGCGGTAGCATCTGGTGTAACCGTCTTCGGTCTTGACAAACGCGCCGCCGACCTGCTTGCCCTCGTCGTCGAAGGTGTACTTGATGCCGTCGATCGTCCGCGTGCCCGCCGTGACGGAGACGCCGTTTTCGTCGAAGTAGTAGCAATCTTCGCCGTAGGTCTGCCAGCCGGTCTTGGACGTGCCGCCGATGAAGTAGCGGGTCCTGCCGGTGTCAAGATCTTCCGCAAAGCCGGTGTAGTCGCCCACGGGCTTCACATAGCCGCACACGGAGCAGACGAGCGAGCCGTCCCTGTAGCCGTACACATGGTCGCCTGCCTCGGAGCAGGTGATCGCTTTCGTCATGGTGTAGCTGTCGATGATCTCGTCCGTATAGGTGCCGTCGCCCATGACCGTGACCTCGTGCGTATCGACGGTAAAGGTGGTGTCGCTGGTGGCTGCGGTCATATAAATGGCGTTGTATTCGCCCTCGGTCGCCGCGCTGCCGCGTACGAATTCGAAGGGGAAGTCCGGGTTTTCCACGACCGCGTAGGATTTTTCACCCGTGGAGCCGCAGATGTAATACACAGCGCCGTTGTTGTCGTCGCGCACGCCTGCGGTGACCGGATAGGTACGCACGTAGGAGTGGTCGTGCCCGCTGAATACGAAGCTGAAGCCGTATTCGTCTACAAGCGCCGGGATCATCTGGGTGAGCGCCTGGCTGCCGCCGCCGGGGTTCGTGTAGTACGCCGGCTGGTGGAGCGCAAGGACCTTCCAGGTCGCCGTCGTGGTCGTTACGTCGTTCTTGACCCACTCGATCGCCTGCTCATACTTTTCGGCGTTGTCGGCGTAGTTGATCACCGCCACATAGACGTTGCCGTAGGTGGAGCTGTACGCCAGCGGCGCCGCGCCGTTTTCGGACTGCATGCCGAAGTAGTCGGCTGCGTTTTCACCGCTGAAGTCGCCGTAATACTCGTGGTTGCCGAGTACGTGGATGATCGGTCTGGTGCTCAGGTAGCCGCTGGAGAAGATCGAAGCGACGTTGACCCACCATTTGTACATACCGCCGTTGTCGACCGCGTCGCCGGTCTGGATGCCGAATTCGTAGTTGTCTTCGGCGTTTTCAAGGGCGTCGAGGATCGCTTCCAGGTTCGTGGTATCCGGATCCTGCATATCGCCGATGATGAAGAAGCGGGTGTCGACCTGCTTTTTGGCGGTGCGGAAGGTCCTGAGCTCCGACATGTTGGCGCCGTCGCCGACGCAGTAAATGTATTCGGTATCCGGGGTCAGGTCCACGATCTCGACGCGGTTGAACAGCAGCGCCTTGTTTGCGGCCAGGCTGCCGGCGGAGGCAAGCTCCTCCAGTCTGCTGGCGCCTGCCACGTCGTTGAGCGCGGCGTCGCCGATGGCGTCGTAGTCCGCTTTTTTCGCGATCCGCGCGACCGCCGCGTTGGCGCTGGTCAGCGGGGAGGCAAACCATGAGATGTTGATCATGGTAGCGCCGTCCTTCGCGCCGTTGAGCACGATGGAGCCGGGCTTGCCGTCCTCTTCGCCGCCGGAATCATAGCTCTGGGTGGTGTAGATGAAGGAGATGAGGCCGTCCTTTTCCGCGAATACGGAAACCGCCTGGATCTCATTTACAAAAGCGTCTGTGAACAGCTTGCCGTTTTCATCCGAAACGGCGTCCGTAACGGCGGTGCCGTCGGAGAGCAGGACTCTCGCCCCGGCGACCGGCGCGCCGCTGAGATCCGTCACGTAGAAGTAACCGCCCGCGGAGCCGACCAGAAATACGTCGGAGGTCAGCAGCAGAGGCGCGATGCAGGAGGTGTCGATCCTGCCGCTGAAGGAGCCGTTTTCGGTCTCGCCGCCCGTTGTCGTATAGACCAGTTTGCCGGTGTCGACGCGGAAGGTGACGCCGATGCTGTCGGCGGGCACGTCGGACGGGATGGCGTAAACGATCCGGGCGACCGTACCGTCGCCGGCGAGCGCGCCGCCGTCTCTTTCGACCTTGAAGCGGATGATCGCGTTGGTTCTGTCATAGACCGGCTCTTCGGTCAGACGGTAGCCCTCGGCGGGCTCCACGCGCACGTTTCTGTAGTAGGAGGTGAACAGCGCGAAGGTGTGCACGGCGATCTCGGCGCTTTCGACCGTCACGTCGTCCGCCGCCTTTACCGCGAGGCTGTAATCGGAGCCGAGGACCGGGGACTCCTGTTCGGCGACGATCTCGGCGGCGGCTTTCTGCGTGCCGTCCACACGGAAGTAACGGGTCTCGGTCGTCTTGTTGCCGAAGTTGTCGTAAAGGGTGATGTTGACGCTGTGCAGGCCGTTTTTCAGGTTTGCATTGTAGAGGTAGATCTCCTCGTCGCCTTCGTTGATGAAGCACTTGTCGGTCACGTCCACGCCGTCGATGCTCATGCGTACCGTATCCGAGTTGATGCCGGACATGTACTTGTCTTCCTGGTCGTTGTAGGAGGCGCGGATGGTTACCGTGTTGTCGGTGAGGACCGTCTGGTTGTTGACGATCTCTTCCGGCGCGTCGTTGGTGTCATACCGGATGGAGGAGACGACCGGGTTCTTGGTGTCGTCCGTATTGGAACCGTAGATCAATTGGATGTTGTCCACATAAACGGTACCGGCGGCCTTTTCGCCGAAGCCCTTGCCGGGCTGGAAGGAGACCCAGAAAATACCGCAGCCCTGATACAGGCCGAAGGGCGCGTGGTTTGCGCCAATATTGACGATGTTGGGCTTGGTGTTGTCGTAAAGGTCCATTTCCACGTATTTCCAGCCGACCCAGTTCTGGTTCGTCGATCCGTCAGCGTTCTGCTCGGAGACGGGCGCGTAGGAATACGTTTCATCCTTCTGGCTGCAGTTCAGATACAGGCAGAAGTTCGGGAGTCCCTCGGGCACATAGACCCAGGCGCCGATTTTTTTCGGGGAACCGGGGAAGAAGTAGGAGGGGGAGGTCACGCGGAGATAGTTGTTGGAGTTGGAGGTCAGGTTGTAGGAGGAGAAGTCGACGTCGATCCGGATGGAGTGATCGCCGAAACGCACGGGCTCGCCGTCCGCAGCCGAAACGATCGTGCTCTTCATGCCGGTGTAGCCGAGGGAGGCGTTGGGCCAGCTGTAAAGCGGGTAGCCTTCGGCATTCCATTCCGCCGCGAATTCGGTGTGCGATTTGTTGTCGGGGTTTTCTCCCATTTCGTTCAGACGGTCGAAGGTGGGAAGCTGATAGCTCGGGATCCACTGCAGTCTGCCGCCGCTTTCTTCGGCTTCCTGCCGGTCGGTCGTGTACTCAAAGTCGTACAGCATGACGGGCTCAGCGCCGATGACCACGTTCACCGAAATGGCGACGGCGGGGTCGTAGGCGCTTGCGGCGGTGACGATACCGGTACAGGAGACCGCAGGCGCCGCTGTAAAGGTATTGCCGGAGAAGGAGCCGATCAGCTGCGCCTTGAGCGCCTCGCCCTCGTCGGGCGTCATGGCCTTCTTGACTGTGATCATGCTTCCCGGGTGGGCGTCGTCAAACGCCAATACGCCGGTGGAGGCGTCATAGGTATAGCCGGTATCGATCACTGCGCCGTCCACGCTGACGACGATTACCTCTGCGGGATCCGCCAGCGTGTAGGTTTTTCCGTAATACTTGACCTTGGTCGAGGCGCTCCAGACGGATTCGTAGTACAGCGCGCCGGTCGCTTCGTCATAGGTATAATCCGTAATTTCGCTGGAGCAGGTCACCTTGGTGATATCATCGGCCTTGGGGCAGCCTGCAAGCGTACAGTTGTACGAATACAGGTTATAGGAAATAACGATCTCCGCGTCGGCGGCAGGCGCGGTGTTAAAGGTGATGGTGCCTTCGGCTCTGGCATAGGAATACTTGCTGGAGCTCAGTTTTGTGCCGTTGATCCGGACTTCCTTCAGGGAGTACGGTTTTGCGGCGACCGTAAACACCGTGGTCCCGCCGTCGCCCACGAGCGATTCGGAGAGCACTTCCTTTACGGAACGGGCGACGCTGGTGGAAAAGCTTTCCGACACGGTCGCGCTGCCGTCAAAGCTTTCGTCCCTTTTAAGGAAAATAAAGCTGTCGTCGCTGTATGTAAACGGTGTGCCTTCGTAAGTCAGCGTCTGCGGGTCGGCAAGCGCTTTGCTCCAGACAAGGTCGCCGTCCTTGATGTTGACGGTGCGCCCCGCATTTTTGGCCATCAGCTCGAAATCCGTGGACTCGTCAAAGTCAAGGGAATACTCGTCGACCGGGATGTACAGCTCGTCGGGCGTGGTGATCTCGATAGAGGTGGAGCCGACCGCGGCGCCGCCGGAGACGTACTGTACGTTCACAACGCCGACGCTGCCGTTGGAGGTGAACACGCCGTCCGCGGTGATGGAGCCGAGCGCCGCGGAATCGGGCGCCAGCCGGAAGGCGCCGTCTGCGGGCAGGTCCGCGCTTTCACCGGCGGAATCCACGCCGATGGCGCTGAAAGCCACGACTGCGCCGGGGGTGTAGAGCGTATTGTTGGGCGTAAGGGAAGCGTGGTCAAACACGCCGCTGGGAGCGGCCGTGGAGATGATGAACAGAGAAGAACCGACGGCGCGCTCAACAGCGTCGGAAGGACGGTTCGCAAGCTCAAGCGCCGATTTGCCCTCATATTTCGCAAGGTAGGTCGTGGAGCCGCCGCCGTCCAGGTTGACCGCCTTCACGCAGCCGACGTCCAGCATGATGGTGGCGAGATCGTAGTCCGACAGGTTGCTGGAGATGGGGTAGTTTCTGCCGTCCACGCACACGACCACAACGGAGCCGTCCTCTTTCAGGCCGACGGCGGTCTTCGGGGCGATGTTGGATTCGGGATCCTTGCCGGGGCCGGTACGCCTGCCGTTTTTAACGAGCATGTAGAAGCCGCCCACCGCTTCACGGAGGTTTGAAAGATCCGCTTCCTTCATGCTTTCGCCGATAACGTATTCGCCGCTTTTCGTCACGCCGAAGTAGGGACGGTCGAGCCCCTCTTTATACACGCTGCCGCCCATAATGAGCGTACCGGTGGGCTCGCCGGTCTGCATGTTGAAGATGTCGGCGTTGAAAGCCGCCACCACGTTTCTGCCGGTCGCGTTCTGCGCGGCGACCGCCTGGTCGCGGACCTTCTGCATTTTCCAGCGGTTGCCGTTATAGTCGGCGTAGCCGGCCATAAAGCTTGCAGTGGAAGCGCCGTTGTCAACGGTCACCGCATAAACGGTCTCCTGCTGCATGCCGGAGCTTTTGTTGAGGATGTAACGGTTTTCCGTTACGCCGGGTGCGATCTTGTACTGTGTTTCGGAGATCTTGTAAAAATCACCGGTGGGCGTGTACGCGCTTGCCGCCGCCGCCAATACCGACAGGCTTGTCAGGATCAGCAGAAGCGAAAGAAACAGCGCCAGACATTTTTTGAATGATCGTGTTGACATAAAAACAGTTTCCTTTCTTTTTAAATTACATAGGGACATTTTTATTTTATCACTTCTTCCGATCATTTGCAATGCGGCATATGTCCAAAAGGTTTTTGTCTGAATTTGGGCAATTTGACGAAAAATAGAAAAAGAATGCGTCGAAACACATCCTTTTTGAACAAATATCGGAATGATTTGTATGAATTTTTTTTATTTCCCGGCTGCGGCCTCGATCGCCTCCCGGATCTCTTTTTGGAGAAGCCCGATCTCTTCGTAAAACGTTTCGGCCGAGATGCGCAGTGCGCCGTTGCCGGCGATGATGATCTGCTCCATGCCGTCGGAGGAGACGACGCTGACCCGGTTCTCCTTTGCGAGCTCGTAGGAGGCCTTTTCGATATAGGCGTCGGCGGTCTCGGCTTCCTTTGTATACACCACCGTGATCCCGCCGTGGCGCTCGATCTCCCGGTCGCTTTTGACCCTGTAGGCGTCGAACACCAGAATGACCTCGCACTGCTTAAATCCCTGGTAGCTGCACAGAAGGTTGATCAGCGCGTCCCTGGCGTCGTTCATGCTGCCTTCCGCCAGCTCACGCAGGTGTTCCCACGAAAAGATGACGTTGTACCCGTCCACCAGCACGTACTGCCTGCCGCTGAACCGGTCCGGGATCTTCATCTCTTTGGGCTTTCTGGCCGTTTGTTTTTGTGGGGCGGTGTGAACGTTGAAGGGATCCTTGCGGGCTTTGATGGGCCCGTAGGTCTGTTCAAAGATCCGGATCAGCTCTTTGTCCAGCGCAAAAATATCGCGTCCCCCGTTTTTACGCGCGGCAGGGGACCCGCCGCCTGTCTGCGCTGCCGGCGCCGCCGGCGCCGGACGGGCAAGGATGCTCGGCAGGTGCATGCGGCTTTTGACCTCGTCCCAGCGGACCGTGTACCCCGCGCCGTGGGCGCAGAACACCGAATCGCAGGGGTTGTCGGTGTCCCGGTCCGGGTCGTAGCCCGTTTCCCTTATCACTTCTTCCGCGTTATGGCAGGGGGCGTAGCCGCGGAAAACGCAGGAAAGCCTGCCCGTCCCGCGGGTGTCGTGCGCAAGCGTTTTCGGGTATTCTGCGATCTCGGAGGCGGGCACGCTGCCGGTAATAACAGACAGGTCGCCCGCCGTTACCGGCGCCGAAAAGGAAGCGCCCATCTGCGTCAGGTCCGTCAGTGCCCGCCCCACGTAAACGGTGGGCAGCTCCAGCGTAAAGTCGTACAGCGGCTCCAGCAGGATGCTTTCGGCGCTGCGCAGGCCCTGCCGGACCGCCCGGTAGGTCGCCTGCCGGAAGTCGCCGCCCTCGGTGTGCTTCAGGTGGGCTTTGCCGGACCTGAGCGTGATCTCCATATCGGTGACCGGCGCGCCGGTCAGAACGCCCACGTGGGTCTTTTCGTACAGGTGGGTCAAGATGAGCCGCTGCCAGTTGCGGTCCAAAAGGTCCTCCCGGCAGTCGGCGTTGAACCGGAGACCCGAATCGCGTGGCAGGGGCTTGAGCAGCAAATGGACCTCCGCATAGTGCCTGAGGGGTTCAAAATGCCCCACGCCCTCCGCGGGGGCGGCGATGGTCTCTTTGTAAACGACGCGCCCTTTCCCGAACCCGACGTCCAGAGAAAAGCGTTCGCGCAGCACCTCCCGCAGGATCTCGAGCTGCACGTCGCCCATCAGGCGTACCTGCAGCCCGGCCTGCGGGTCCCACTGTACGCAAAGCGCCGGGTCCTCACGTTCAAGGGCCTTCAGCGCCGAAAGCGCCTTGTGGACATCGCCGCCCTCCGGGAGCTGTACGGCGTAGGTCATCACGGGCACGAGCACCGGCAGCACGCCGTCTTCCTGCGCCCCGAGCCCGTCGCCGGGGATGGTGAAGCTCAGGCCCGTTACGGCGCACACGGTCCCGGCGGGTGCCGTATCTGCGGCGGTGAAACGGTCGCCCGTATAAAGCCGGATCTGCTGCACTTTTTCTTTTTCCGTGTTTTTCGGGCTTTCGGGCACGTCCTTGACGCTGAGTTTCCCGCCCGTGACTTTCAGAAAGGTCAGTTTTTCGCCGGCGGGGTCCTCCGCCAGTTTGTACACGACGGCGGCAAACCGGTCGCCGTAGGCGGGCGCCCGGGTGTACCGGTCAAGTCCCCGCAAAAAGGCGTCCACGCCGTCCATTTTCAGCGCGGCGCCGAAAAAGCAGGGAAAGAGCCTGCGGCGGCGTACGGCTTCAACAAGCCCGTCGTCTCCGATCTTTCCCGTCTCGCCGTATTCCTCCAAAAGCGCCTCGTCGCACAGCGCCGCTTCCTCATAAAACGCGTCGCCCTCGGGCGCGGTAAAGTCCACGCAGGCGTCGGAGAGCTTCGTTTGCAGGTTTTTCATCAGCGCCGCCCGGTCCGTACCGGGCAGGTCCGTTTTGTTGACAAAAAGAAAACAGGGGACGCGGTATTTTTCCAGCAGTCCCCATAGGGTACGGGTATGGCTCTGCACGCCATCCGTGCCGCTGACGACCAGGATCGCGTAATCAAGGACCTGCAGGGTGCGCTCGGTCTCCGCGGAAAAATCCACGTGGCCGGGCGTATCCAGCAGATGGAACACCGTGTCCCCGAAGGAGAAACGGGCAAGCTTCGAAAAGATCGTGATGCCCCGCTGCCGCTCCAGGGAAAACGTGTCCAGGACCGAGTCGCCGTGGTCCACGCGTCCGCGTTTTTTCAGACTGCCGGCGGCGTACAGAAGCGCCTCCGACAGCGTGGTCTTGCCCGCGTCCACATGTGCGAGGATCCCGACGGAAAGCAGTTTCTTTTCCATATCACAGGCAGGCGAATCTGGCGGCGCCCTTCGTCGTCAGCCATCTGCGCAGCAAAAGGATCAGCACGGTATTGACCGCCAGCGCGAGGGCGAGATAGACGGCGGCGGGCAAAAAGGCGCACAGCAGCAGATAGATGCCGCCGTAGGCGAGCGGAAAGAGCCAGCCGGAAAACAGCGCCGCCAGAACGGAGCCGCTCTGCTTGATGGGCGTCATCTCGTTGGTCCACGTCAGGTTCGGCATTTTCAGCCCCAGCATCATGTCAAACATTGCCTGCAGCGCCGCGTAGCTCAGCGTCGTCAGAAAGAACAGGATAACGACGGCGGCGCCCTCGTCTTTGACCAGCGGTACGGCGCAGCCCAGCAGCGCCAGCATGGGGATCCCGGTGAGCAGGATCTGCAGGCGCACTTTGGCAAGGACGACCTGTTTCGGTTCGATCGGCAGCGACTGCAGCAGCCAGATGCTTTTGCCCTCGAGGGAGACCGAGGGGGCGGCGGTGTCGTTCATGGAGGCGAGAAGGCAGGCGGCTGCGGACAGCAGTACCGCGAGCGCCCCCGGAAAACCGCCGAAAACGTTGTCGAGCATCATGCGCACGGTGTCGCCTTTGATCAGCAGCGCGATCCCGGCGGCGGGCATGAGCACGACGGCAAGCCCGCAGTTGAGCATATACGTCGGGTTTGCGGTAAAGCGGCGGACTTCCTTCATGAGCAGCGCCGCAGCGGGCGTATGCTGTCCGGCGGCGCGCGCGTTTGCCTTCGTTTCCTTATAGACGCCCGAAGCGGTGGCGATCTTCAGAAAACCGCCGCCGAGCACCTTCCAGACCGCAAAAAACAGAACGCCTGTCACAGCGATGCAAACGGCAAGCCCGACGGGGTCGCCGGTGCCGGCGCTGCCGATCAGATAGATGCCGTAGGCACCGTCTTTGATTTTTACGCTGTACGCTTCGGCGTTTGCCACCAGCGTCTGGATCAGGGTATTCGCCTTGAAGTAAAAGAAGTAGTACCCGCCGAGAAACAGCAGCGAGATCAGCACGGTCACAAAGCTCTTGTTTTTCAGTTTCAGGCTCGCCTTCGCCACGACCCAGCCGAGGGCGCAGGAGAGCTCCAGCACAAATACCGAAATGATCAGCGGCAGCAGGATCCCGCCGGCGAGGGCAGAGATCGAAAAGGGGGCGACGATCCAGTATACGATCACGGCCGGTACGATCACGACGCCCGCGTACATCAGTCCCAGCAGGTAAACGCTTATAAGCCGCGAAATGATGATGTATCTGACGGGGATCGGCATGGACAGCAGCAGGTCGTTGTCTTTAGACAGGTACAAACCCTGATAGGTGTTGAAAACGCTGCCGAATATGCCTAAAAATGCGGAAAGCCCGCCCATAATGGCAAAGTACAGCCAGCCGGCGTCGGCCTGCACCAGCCCCGGGCACATGGAATAGGAGACGAACGCAAAGGTCCCGCCCAGAAACAGCACCATGATCAGGATAAAAGCGATAAACGCCGCGACCGTGGAGCCTTTGGAACGCGCCGTATTTTTCTTTTGGTTGTAGAAATAACTGCGAAAGATCTCCGTCAGCTGTTTTTTGATCAGCAGCTTCAGCATGATTCCGCCTCCAGCTCCAAAAAGACCGATTCCAGCGATTCGTCGCCCTTGACCTCCTCCATGGTACCGGAACGGATCAGCCTGCCGTCTTTGATGATGGCGATCTTGTCGCAGAGCTTTTCCGCCACCTCCAGTACGTGGGTCGAGAAAAAGATGGCGCCGCCGTTGTCGCAGACCTCCCGCATCATTTCCTTGAGCAGGTGCGAGGCCTTGGGGTCCAGCCCCACAAAGGGCTCGTCCATCAGGATCAGCCGGGGGCTGTGCAGCCATGCGGCGATGATGGCGAGCTTTTGCTTCATCCCGTGGGAGTAAGCGGCAATGGGCTGCGACAGCGCCGCCGTCATCTCGAACCGGGCGGCGTTTTCGCGGATGCTTTCCTCCCGCACGGAGGGCGCCACGCCGAAGACGTCCGCAATGAAATTCAGAAATTTGTACCCGGTCATGAATTCGTAAAGGTCGGGGTTGTCCGGGATATAGGCGAGGATCTTTTTGCAGGCAAGGGGGTCCTCTTTGACGGAGATCCCGCCGATCCGGATCTCTCCCGCGTCGAATTGCCGGATGCCGGCGACGGACCTGAGCGTGGTGGTTTTGCCCGCGCCGTTGTGCCCGATAAAGCCGTAGATCTCACCGGGCGCGATGCTGAGCGACAGGTCGTCGACGGCGACCTTTTCGCCGAAGGTTTTTGTCAGATGTTCGATTTGCAGCATACGGTCCTCTTTTCTTTACTTGATCTTTCCGATCCGGTCGTATATTTCATTCACGGCTTTGCACCATTCCCCGAAGCCCTCGGGCGTTTTCGGGAAGGCGGTGTACAGCCCCGAGAGCGCAATGCCGTTTCTGACGGCGGCTGCGGCCGCCTTTACGGTGGAGAGGCGGATCTTTTTGTTCAGCATCCCTTTGATAAAGGCGCCTGCCGCGCCGATGACCGCGTTGCCGCTGATCTCACCGCCGGCAAGGCCGTTCAAGAGTTCGTCGCTGATGATGTTGCTTTCAAAGGCGTACTGGAACTCGCCGAAGTCGGCGGCGTTCACCACGCCCACCAGTACCGCCCGCAGGAATGCGAATTCCGCGCCCTGGGTCTCGTTGTAGCGCACGTTGATCTCCCACAGGTAATCCCGGTCGGTCCTGTTCAGCTTCAGCGCCCGGTCCAGCGTCTTCTCCACGATCATAAGCTGGACCATCGAGGAGGTCACGCCCTCGCCGTTGACGGATTTCGTCAGGTTGCCCGCGTCTCCGGAGACGATAAAGTTGTCCGCCACCATCGAGTGCGGGTGCCGGGTGTAGGGGGTGCGGCCCTTTTCGATATGGTCGAGGGTGTAGGGCGGCAGCGGCACGGTCTTTTCCATTTCGGCAAAGATACGCTCGGCGTACTCGAAGGAGTGGCAGGCGCCGAGCCCGATGATGGCGCCTTCGGGATCCGCGCACGGGGCGATCCAGCTTTTATAATATGCCCAGAACGTGGAGCCCTCCAGAAAGTCCTTCGGATCCAGCAGCTTCACGTATTTGAGGATCACATAAAACATATCCTCGTCCGTGAGCGCGCCGGTTTCGATCCCGTAATCCGCCGGCAGCTTCGTTCTGCCCGCAGCCGCCATGCCGGAACAGTCCGCCACGACCCGGGCGCCGATCTTTTTCTCTTTCCCGCGGTATTTCGTCTTTACGCCGCAGATCCTGCCGTTTCCGTTATACAAAAAGTCCAGAAATTCGCAGCTGTACAGGATCTTTGCGCCCGCCTCCTCGGCAAGACGGTCCAGAAGCAGGGTGTATTCGTGCATATGCAGGCCCACGATGGGATTGATCTGGCACTTCGGATACAGCGTCAGCGGGTCTGCGTTGTAGTTTTTGGAAAACTCAAACGCCCATTCCGGGTCCCCTTTCACGGGGCGCGGGATATCGAGCCGCGCAAACTCCTTTTCTTCAATATGGAAAATATCGTACTTCGTGCCGACCTTCGTTTTCGGCAGTTTTTCTATGACCAGCACGCTGTGCCCGAGCTTTGCCATGCGTTTCGCAAGATATGCGCCGCTGGAGCCTGCGCCGATGATCACAAGATCAAAATTGTCCATCTCTTTTGAACCCCCATATCTGAGTTTGTATTATTATAACGGGTTTGCCGCAGAATGTCAACACGCCCGGAAGGGAAGCCGGATACGTATCAAAACGATGTATCTTTGCATCTTTCGGCTTCTGCTGTTGACCCGTCATCGGGCGTTTTCGTGAGGCGAAAGCGCAACGTCGGTTTTCATGCGCTTCAGCTCCGCCGCCGCCAGCGGCACGGATAAAAGGAAGGCGCAGATATCCGCGACGGTCTGGGTGATCTCCACGCCCGTGAGCCCGAAGAATACCGGCAGAACCAATATTGCCGGGATGAAAAAGATGCCGTTTCGTGCGGAGGCGGTGACGGACGCCCGGAAGCCCTTGCCGATGGACTGCAGCATCATGTTGGTCATGACGATCACGGCGTTGAGAGGCAGTACGCACGCCTGGCACCTGAGCGCCACCTTGCCCACGGCGACCACGTCCGGGTCGTCGCGGAACAGCGACACGAGCTGCGGCGCAAACACAAAGCAGCCCACGGCGACCGCGCTTAAAAACACGAAGCCCCATTTGGCGCAGAAAAGGAACCCTTCGCGCACGCGGCGTCTCAGCCCCGCGCCGTAGTTGAAGGAGCACACCGGCTGGTATCCCTGCCCGAAGCCGATCAGCGCGGAGATCAGCAGCATCAGGATCCTTGTTACGATGGACATGCCGGCAATGGCGGCGTCCCCGCCGAACTGCCCAGCCGCGCGGTTGAGCAGCATGGTGGCGATGGCTGCCAGCCCCTGCCGGACCAGCGAGGGGGAGCCGCCGTTGACGATCTGCTTGAGGATCGTCCCGGAAAAGCGGATGCTGCGGATGCTCAGGCGGATGTTTTCTCCCCGGCGGGTGCCGAACAGCAGCAGCGTGAAGCTGACCGCCTGCCCTGCCACGGTGGCGACGGCGGCGCCCGCGACGCCCATACGGAAGACCAGGATCAGAAGCGGGTCCAGCGCCATATTCAGTACGGCGCCGCTGACGAGCCCGACCATGGCGGACATGGCGCTGCCCTGGAAACGGAGCTGGTTGTTGACGACGAACTGGCACAGCGTAAACGGCGCGCCGAGCAGGATGATGCGCAGATAGCTCTGCGCCATCTCCACCGTCAGCCCGGATACGTCGTCGGTGGCAAGGAACCCCATGATCTGCGGCAGGAACAGGTTGCCGATCCCCGCGATCAGAAGCCCCGTGCCCAGCGCCAGCACAAACCCCGTGGACGCCATTTCCGACGCCTCCTGTTTTTTGCCTGCGCCGAGCATCCGGGACATGTAGCTGCCCGAGCCCTGCCCGAAAAAGAAGCCCGCCGCCTGAATGGTCGCCATCAGCGGAAAGGCAAGCCCTACCGCCGCCGTGGCGCCGGTGGCGTGGTCCGGGATCTGTCCCACGAAAAACGTATCGGCGGTATTGTAGATCCCCGTGATCAGCATGCTGATGATCGTGGGAACCGCCAGCCGCAGGATCAGATCCGGGATCGGCGTCGTCGTGAGATACGTGAACCGGTCGCCTGTGTCGTTTCTTTTCATAACTCTTACACCCGATTTGTTGTCAGAAGAATAAAACGCGGGGGACGCACGGCGCCGCCTCCGCTTGATCCGGCATCCATTATACGCCTGTTTTCGCGCGGTGACAAGGGATTATCGGTTTTTTTCGGAAAAATCAATTTTATACTTGTATAAAGGGCCGTTTTATGGTATCGTAAAGTAGAAAACCGTCCGTCGGTATACAGAAAGGAAAAGCGCCTTTGCGGCGCAGGGAAATGCGATGAAAAAGGTACGGGTCGGCGTGCTGGGCGCGCACCGCGGGATGACCATGATCCAATACTGCAGGCAGGCGGAAAACGCCGAGCTTGTGGCGGTGTGCGACAAAGCGCCCTATGAACTCGAAAAGGTCCGGCGGGTGGCCGGGGATCTGGATATTGCGTACTACGCGGATTTTGAAGATTTCATCAAACATGATATGGACGCCGTGGTGCTGGCGAACTACGCCAACCAGCACGCGCCCTTCGCCGTGCGCTGCTTAAACGCCGGGCTGCACGTTTTCAGCGAGGTGCTGCCCGTGCAGACCATGAAGGAGGCGGTGGAACTGGTGGAAGCCGTGGAGGCCTCCGGCAGGATCTACGCTTACGGCGAAAATTACTGCTATATGGCGGCTCCCCGTGAGATGCGCCGTCTTTACCGGGAAGGAAAGATCGGCGAGCTGGAGTACGCGGAAGGGGAGTACGTGCACAACTGTGAACCTATCTGGCCGGAGATCACCTACGGCGAGCCGGACCACTGGCGCAACAACATGTTTTCCACCTTTTACTGCACTCATTCGCTGGGGCCGATCGTGCATATCTCAGGGCTCCGGCCCGTGTCCGTGATCGGCATAGAGAGCGTAAAAAACGAGCGGCGGCTGCGCAGCGGCGCCAGAAGCGCCAACCTCGGCATAGAGCTTGTTAAAATGGAAAACGGCGCCATCGTCAAAAGCATCCACGGCTGGCTGTACAAAAACAACGTCTGGTATACCGTTTCCGGCGACAAGGGCAGAATGGAATCCGCCCGCAGCGACGCCGGGATGAACGGCGCGGACCGGATCTTTATCAACGCCGACGCCTGCGGCGGCGGATCTGCGCCCGACCGGGTGGAGACCTACCTGCCTGCCGAACGGGACAAGGACAAAACGGAAGGCTACGGGCACGGCGGCTCGGACTTTTACTCGATGTACTTCTTTATTGAGCGGATCCTCGGCGACGAAACGGCGGATACCATTGACGTGTACGAGGCGCTGGATATGGCGCTGCCGGGGCTGTTTGCCTATCGCTCCATTCTGGAGAACAGCAGGGAGCTTGCGATCCCGGACCTTCGCAATAAATCGGAGCGCGAGCGCTGGCGTAACGACACCGCCTGCTGCGACCCCGGCGTCGCGGGCGATCAGCTTCTGCCGACCATGAAGGGCGGCACGCCCGATATCCCGATGTCCGTGTACGACAGGGCCAGGGAGAAATGGGAAAAGATTTTAGCCGAAAGAGACAGTAAATGACTTTGGCGTACCCTTTAAGGGGTTAGCCTGAAAAAGAAGAAAGGAGCGATTCGGGCATAACCGTGCGGCGTTTGATCCCGCTTTATGCAAGCACCGAATCGTATGGCGATCGGTATGAAAAAATATGCGCGTCTGTTGGAAAAGCCTTACGCTGCCTATACCTTTGCGGCGTGCAGCGCAGTGGTTTTGTTTATGCTTCTGAGTAATCTTGACGTGATCAACGGCTGGATTTCCGGACTCGGGAAACTGTTGTCCCCCGTGTTTACGGGCATTGCGGTCGCGTACCTGTTCAATCCGCTTTCCGATTTCTTTGAGCGCAAATGGCTGAAAAAGATCAAAAAGGATACGGCGCGGCACCTGTGGGCGGTGATTCTGACGATCGTCATTCTGGTGCTTGCCCTGACGCTTTTGCTGGTATCTCTGATCCCGTCCGTGATCAAAAGCGTGTCGACGCTGGTGGACAACTGGGACTCCTATACGGCAAAGATCGAACAGCTGATCCAACAGCTTTCCGCTTTCCTCGTGGCGCATGATATCAACTTCGATCTGAGCAGCATTGAGGATTTCGTCGACAATTCCATGCAGAAGCTGATCTCGCTCGTTAAAGACAACGTAAAGCCGATCCTGTCCACCCTCGGCTCGGTGGGTACCAGCGTGTCCAACTTCGGTATCGGGGTGCTGTTCGGCTTCTGCTTCCTGATCGCAAAATCCGGGCTGCTGCGTCTGATCGCCGCCCTGCGCGCGGCGTTGATCCGCAAAGAACGCATCGAACGGCATAACGAGCTGTTTGAGCGCTGCCACAGCGTCTTTATCCGTTACGTCGGCTGCACGCTGCTCGACGCCCTGATCGTAGGCTTTGCAACGCTTGTATTCCTTTTGGTCATGCGCATGCCCTACGCCCCCCTGATCGCCATGCTGGTCGCCATTACCAATATCATCCCCACCTTCGGGCCGATGATCGGCTCGGCTTTCGGGATCTTTTTCCTTGTGCTCGAAAAACCGCTCAACGCCCTGCTGTTTTTCATCTTTATCTGCATCCTGCAGAGCCTTGACGGTATGGTCATCAAGCCCCGGCTGTTCAAGGGCTCGCTGGGGATCCCCGGCGTATGGACGTTGGTCCTTATCGTGCTCGGCGGCAAGATCGCGGGCATGGCGGGCATCATTTTGGCGATCCCGGCGGCGGCGATCCTTGTGATATTGTACCACGAGACCGTCGCGCCGCGGCTGAAAAAACGCGCAGCCAAAATCAACGATGCGTTGCCGGAAGAAGCCCCGGCGGAGGATGCCCGGGAACTAAGTACCTGAAAACAGGGGATATCGGAAACTGAAAAGGGAAGGGATGTGCGTTTTTGGTCGACGTCACCATGATCGGTACCTCAGCGCTTCTGCCGACGCCCGAACGGGCGCTGGCAAGCGCTTTTCTGGCTTGCTCCGGGCGCGGGATCCTGTTTGACTGCGGGGAAGGCACCCAGACGGCTATGCGCAAGGCAGGCGTCAGTCTGATGAAGACCGATCTCATCGCCCTGACCCACTACCACGGCGACCATATCTTCGGGCTGCCGGGCCTGCTGCAGACAATGGGCAGCCTTGAAAGGACGCGGCCGCTGTATATCACTGGCCCCGGGGACCTTGCCGAAGCCATGGACCCGATCTTGCGCCTGACGGACTGGGTGCCGTACGAGATCCGTCTGCTCCCGCTGCCGGAGGGCGGTCTGCCGCTCAGCTCGCTTGATGGCCGCTGGCCGGCGGGGGCGTCGCTTTCGGCGTTTCCTACCGTGCACCGGGTCCCGAGCAGGGGATACTGTTTCCGGCTTGCGCGTGCGGGGCGGTTTGACCCGGCGCGCGCAAGGGCGCTCGGCGTACCGCAGAAACTGTGGGGCCTTTTGCAGCGCGGAGAACCGCAGACGGTTGACGGCAGGGTCGTGGAGCCTGCCGACGTCTGCGGCGCCGCACGCAGAGGGATCAAGGTGGTTTACGGCGGCGATACCCTGCCGTGCCCCGCTCTGACGGCTGCGGCTGCCGGCGCAGATCTCTTGATCTGCGAAGCGACCTACGCCGAAGACGAGTCCGCGCCCATGGCGGAGCAATACGGGCATACGACCTTCCGGCAGGCCGCCGAAACAGCAGCCGAAGCCGGTGCAAAACGCCTGTGGCTGACGCATTTTTCCCAAAGCGTCAAGGACCCGGAGGCGTATCTGGAAACGATCGCCGGCGTGTTCCCCGCGACGGAATGCGGATTTGACGGCAAACGCACGGCGCTGTATTTTGAAGACTGAAACAAAAAACCGGCGTCAGTATTTGCGCCGTCAACGGTTTTCTGTCAGACACTTAAGGCAACACCGCACAATTCGCGGCGCACGCCTTGCTTGATCTTTATTCCGTCATCCTGCACAGATTTTCCTTGCCAACCGCCAGGTTGACGGCGTCAAATCTGTACAATCTGACGAAAAAATCTACTGCGCAATC
>JAFRNP010000039.1 GCA_017430145.1 Clostridia bacterium | reverse complement strand
GCGAGCACGTAACAGACAAGGATCCGGATATCCGCCTTTGTGCGAAGGCCGTCCAGCTTCGTCCCGGCGGTGATCGCATCAAAATTCACGTCCATGAAGTCTCCTTTACAGGGCAGTCCCGGCCGAAAGACGATACGGCCGTCATTTCAGGAAATCATACAACCATTTATAGATAAGTATTTTAGCACATTGTTACAGAAATAGCAAGGGCAGTTTTGATAAAATACACATTTTTTTACAGTTTTTTCTTGGCATAAACGCCGGTGCGCCGCCGTAAAGGAAAAGCACCGGACCGACGGGTCGGTCCGGTGCGGGACAGCGGTTCAGCGTTCCTCCCGGAAATAGGAGAGACCGAGACTTGCAGGCGGTTGGTGCTCTCTGTTTTTCCGGACGCTGGTCAGGATCAGGACGATGATGGTCACGATGTACGGCGCCATTTTGAAAAGCTCCGACGCGCGCATCGGAAGGCCGTCGATAAACAGATAGGAAATATACAGGAAACCGAAGACGATCGAGCCGGGCACGCCGAGATCCGGCCGCCAGACCACGAAAATGACCAGCGCGATGGCAAGCCAGCCGCGGTCGCCGAAGGCGCCGTTCGCCCAGATGCCGTTGGAGGCGTCCAGCACGTAAAACAGGCCGCCGAGCCCCGCGATCATGCTGCCGATGCAGGTCGCCGAATACTTATACCGGTTGACGTTGATACCGGCGGCATCCGCCGTGGCGGGGTTCTCGCCCACCGCGCGCAGATGCAGCCCCGTGCGGGTCTTGCGCAGGAAAAGGGCCGCCAGGATGGCGATCAGGACGCCAAGGTACGTCATGAACCCGAAGGACATGAACAGCTGGCCGAACACGCCGAGCTTATCGGCAAAGGGCAGCTGCGTCTGGAAAAGCAGGCTCGTGCGCGGCAGCGCAAGAGACGGGACCTCGCTCTTCGTGATCTTAACGAGGGACGCGCCGAAGAAATTGCCGAAGCCCACGCCGAAGGTTGTGATTGCAAGGCCGGTCACGTTCTGGTTCGCGCGCAGGGAAACGGTCAGGAAGCAATAGATCAGGCCCATCAGAAGAGAACCGAGCATGGCGGAAAGCATGGGGATCAGGATCGCAAGCACGGGGTTCAGCGCCTCGCCGGTGGGCACATTGTTTTCATACAGGAAGGCGCCGATAACGCCGGAGATCGCGCCGAAATACATGACGCCCGGTATACCGAGGTTCAGGTGCCCCGATTTTTCCGTCAGGATCTCACCGGTAGAGCCGTAAAGGATCGGGATCCCCTGAAGGACCGCCTGGTGGAACAAGGTCACAAATCTTACCATTGTGAACATCTTACGCCACCTCCTTTTGGGAATGCCGGAATTTGATCTGATAGTTGATGAAAAATTCGCAGCCGATGATAAAGAACAGGATGATACCGGTCAGGATATCGGAAAAAGATTTGTCAAGCGAAAACTTTGTGGTGATCTCTTTTGCCCCGCATTCCAGAAAAACGATCAGGAAAGAGGTCAGCAGCATCATCAGCGGATTGAACTTTGCAAGCCACGACACCATGATGGCGGTAAAACCGCGGTTGTTGGAGGAGGTGGGCGTGATGGTGTGGTCGATGCTGCCCACCAGTAAAAAGCCCGCGATACCGCAAAGCGCGCCGGACAGGATCATGGTCCGGATGATGACCTTTTTGACGTTGATGCCGATATAACGGGCGGTATTCTGGCTTTCACCGACGACCGAGATCTCGTATCCGTGCTTGGAATAGCGCAGATAGATATACATCGCCACGGTCAGCGCCAGCACCACAATGATGCTCAGCAGATATTCGTTTCCGATCTGCGGCAGCCATCCGTAATGGGTCTTTGAATTGATGATACCGATATTGGCGGAGCCCTTGTGCGCCTCCCATACCATTGTAAAATAGGAGACGATCTGAATGGCGACGTAGTTCATCATCAGGGTGAACAGCGTTTCGTTCGTGTTCCACTGCGCCTTGAAAACGGCGGGGATCAGCGCCCAGATCGCGCCTGCGGCGATACTTGCGGCAAGCATGACAAAAATCAGCAGAACGGGCGGCATCTTTGCCCCGAGCAGCTTCATGCAGGCTGCCGTGGCAAGGCCGCCGATCAGGATCTGTCCCTCGCCGCCGATATTCCAGAACCGCATTTTAAATGCGGGCGTCAGCGCCAGAGAAACGCACAGCAGAATGGACAGTGACTGCAGCATGACCCATATGCGCCTGACGGTGCCGAAGTTACCGGAGATCATGGCTTTGAACACGTCCAAAGGATTTACGTTACGCGCAAGCAGCACGGTGACGACAGCGCACAGCAAAAGCGCCAGAACGATCGCGGCGGCGCGGATAAGCCACGCCTTGTACCAGACCGGCGCGTCACGCTTCACGATATGGAACAGCGGCTCTTTGACTCTCTTTTGCCCTTCGGCTGCGGAATTCTCTTTCGGGATCTTATTCAGCAGAGCCATCGGCTTCCCCCTCCTGTCTGTCATCGGTTTTCGTCATCAGCAGGCCGATCTCTTCTTTTGTCGCGGACCTGCCGTCCAGCAGGCCGGTCACTCTGCCGGAATTGATCACAAGGATGCGGTCGCACAGCTCGACAAGGACGTCCAGATCCTCGCCGACGAAAATCACGGCAACGCCGCTCTCCTTCTGCTTTGTGAGAAGATTGTATATGGTATAGGATGAGTTGATGTCAAGGCCGCGCACCGGGTACGCCGCCATTAAAACCTTCGGGTTCGCGGCGATCTCGCGCCCGACCAGCACCTTTTGCACGTTGCCGCCGGAGAGCCTGCGCACGGGCGTTGTGGGACCGGGAGTGACGACTTCCAGCTCGGAGATGATCTCCTCCGCAAGGTTACGGGGATTTTTGCGGTCAACGAACACCGACATTCCTTTTTTATAGCTGCGAAGCATCATGTTGTCGATGATATCCATGTTGCCGACCAAGCCCATGCCGAGACGGTCCTCGGGAACGAAGGAAAGGCGAACGCCCATCTCACGGATCTCCGTGGGCGTTTTGTCACGGAGATTCACCCGCGGGTGCCGTACGAACGCCGCGCCCCCGGCCTGCATGCGTTCAAGCTCGGCTTTCGTCTTTCCCCGCAGATCGGCGCGGACCCGCGTTTCCGGATCGCGCAAAATCAGGTTATCCTCCGCGATCAGCGTCTGCAGCTCCTCCTCGGAAGCCTTCTCGGCATCCACCGCAATGTCGATCTTCGGATCATAGTAGACGATCTCGCCGCTGCGCAGCTGCTGCAGCCCCGCGATCGCCTCCAAAAGCTCGCGCTGGCCGCTGCCGGCAATACCGGCGATGCCGAGGATCTCGCCGCTGCGGGCAATAAAGCTGACGTGGTCCAGCACCGTATGGCCGAAAGCGTCCACACTGGTGATATCGTTGATCACCAGCCTGTTTTTCATATTCTTCGGCTCGGGACGGTCGATATTCAGCGTGATCTTTTTGCCGACCATCATTTCGGTCAGCTCGTTTTCATTGGTTTCGGCAGTGTTGACGGTGCCGATGTATTCGCCTTTGCGCAGGACCGACACCCGGTCGGAGAGCGAAAGGACCTCGTGAAGTTTATGGGTAATGATGATGATGCTTTTGCCGTCGTCGCGCATATTGCGCAGCACCGAGAACAGCCTGCCGGTCTCCTGCGGCGTCAGAACGGCGGTGGGCTCGTCCAGGATCAGGATATCGGCGCCGCGGTAAAGGACCTTGATGATCTCCACCGTCTGCTTTTCCGAAACCGACATATCGTAGATCTTTTTGTTCGGATCCAGAATAAAGCCGTACCGGTCGGCGATCTCCTGCACACGCACGGCCGCCTCTTTGACATTGTACTTTTTGCCGTCGTTCACGCCGAGGATGATGTTTTCGGCGGCTGTGAACAGGTCCACCAATTTGAAGTGCTGGTGGATCATACCGATCCCGCAGTTGAAAGCATCCTTCGGTGAACGGATCGTGACTTCCTGTCCGTCAATAAAAATCTGACCCTCGTCCGGGAAATAAATACCGGAGATCATGTTCATCAGTGTGGTTTTGCCGCTGCCGTTCTCCCCTAAGATCGCCAGGATCTCCCCCCGGCGGACCTCGAGATTCACATTTTTATTGGCGACAACATGTCCGAATGTTTTTGTAACGCCTTTGAGTTCAATGGCGGGCGCTGCTTGCATGGATCCGATTCACCTCTCAAAAAAAAGTTGCTGTAAAAAAGGAAAACAGGGGGCGGGTCCTGCCCACCCCCTTTTCATGGTTCAGTAATCAGTCGTTGCCGTCCAGCAGGGTAATGCCGTCGATGTCAAGATCGAAATACGGAGCGGAACGGTACTCGCTCTCATGGAAGTAACCGTCAGCGATCACTTCGGTGTCGCCCTGATACGCCTCGTCGAAATCAACGTCAGCCTGATAGGAATCCTTGGCGGCGCCATCGACGGTGAACTTGGCGGTATCGAACACGTGCACGGTGCCGGCTTCAAGATCGGCAGTCGCCTGAGCGATCGCTTCTTCGGTGCCTTCAGCCGCGGCAGCGGTGTTGATGTCGGTCAGCTTCACGCTGCCGGTGGCAAGGGTGCCGGTCCAGTCAGCGGGGATCTCTTCGCCGGCAGCAGCTGCCTTGATGGCGAATACGAAGTAAGGCGTCCAGTCGATTCTGGAGGAAACGATGAAGGTGTTGGGGCACTGATCGATCGTGGAGCCGTTGTAGGACACGTTCGGAACGCCGGCCTTCTCGCAGGCGCCGGGGGCACCCATGGAGTCCGCATGCTGGGAGATCAGCTTGCAGCCGTTGGCGATGAGCTTCTCGGCAGCCGCCTGCTCCGCATCGGGATCATACCAGGAACCGGTGAAGGTCACTTCCATGGTGGCAGTCTCACAAACGGAGCGGGCGCCAAGGAAGAAAGAGGTGTAACCGGATTTCACTTCGGCATAGGTCATAGCGCCGACATAACCGATCTTGGCTTCTTCAGCGGTGAAATCGCCGTTCTCGATCATTTCGTTGAGCTTCATACCTGCAGCGATACCGGCAAGATATCTGCCTTCATAAATGGAAGCGAACGCGTTGTGATAGTTGGCAAGGCCTTCCGTGTGGGCTCTGACGCCGGTCGCGTGGCAGAACTGCACCTCGGGATACTTCTCAGCAGCCTGGATCATGTACTCTTCATGGCCGAAGGAGTCGGCGAAGATGATGTTGCAGCCCTGGTCGACAAGGTCCTCAGCGGTGGTGAAGCAATCCTGGGACTCGTCGATGCCGGTCTTCAGGATGATCTGGTCATCGGAAAGGCCCAGCTCAGCGGCAGCCGCCTTGGCAGCGTTGATGAAGTTAAGGTCATAGGTGGAGTTTTCATCATGCAGGAAGATGAAACCGACCTTCATATCGGACAGATCAGCGGCGGTATCGTCGCCGGCCTTGGTCTCATCCGCAGCAGTAGCAGCCGTATTGTCGGCTTCGGTCGCGTCATTGCCGCTGTCGCCGCCGCAGGCAGCGAACGCAACGACCATGGCAAGGGCAAGCACAAGCGCGATAACTTTCAATGCTTTTTTCACTTTTGTTTCCTCCGAAAACTGGTTTTTTATTCCTTATTGAACATCGTCACGGAACGTGATGGAAGCATCCGTCATCGTGTCGATGATCGCTAAAGACCGTACAGGGACGCCGCGTTGGCGCAAAGAAGCGCCGCCGGGCTGAAAACCTTTCTCGATGGCGATACCGATGCCCGTAAGGACGGCGCCCGCCGCCTGCAGGATCTGAATCAGCGCGTCCGCCGCAGCGCCGTTTGCGAGAAAGTCATCTATAATAAGAATATGTTCACCTTCCGAAAGAAGGCGTTTGGAAATGCTGATCTCCGTGGAGTCGCCCTTTGTAAAAGAAAAATACTGAGCGAAATACACGTCAGTTCCCACGTTTTTATGGAACCCCTTTTTCGCGAAAACCACCGGAACGCCGAAATATTGCGCGGCGGCAAATGCGATCGCGATACCCGAGGATTCCACCGTAACGATTTTGTCAACCTTTTTATCGCCGAACAAACGGTAAAACTCTTTTCCCATCTCAGTCACGATAACGGGGTCGATCTGATGGTTCAGAAAGTTGTCGACCTTCAGGACGCCGCCCGGAAGGACGATACCGTCGGAAAGGATCTTTTCTTCAAGCAGCTTCATGGGGACCACCGTTCCTTGGCGGGATTTGCGCCGGACCGCGCGGCGACGGGAATGACGGCAGTTACCGCAGGATCCGTTCGACAAGCAAAGTATAACGAAAAGAATCGCCAAAATCAAGTGTTTTCAACCACCAACGCCAAAAATCTATGTTTTCTACAATTTTCTAAGGTCCCTCCGACAATTTCTCAAGAAAAAACACAAGAACGCCGCGGCGCAGATCCGTGCTTTTGTGTAAAGCTGAATTCTTTACATTTATACTATTTACAAAAAAAGACCGATTCGCTGCGACGCAGCTGCTCGCAAACGCCGCAACTGTGGGATATTTGTCGATTTTGCACAAAACACACAACAGGGGGCTGCATGTAAAGAAAAACGCTTGCATGTCTGTTTTGTATAAAATGCACAAACCGCATTCCGGCATGGAAAAGCGCGCGCGGGACGCACAAAAATGAGAAAAAAAACAGGGTCGCTTTCAATCAAAGTCAACAAAATTTTTTATTAAAAGTTGTGGAAAAAATCAGCGCCTCTTCTATTGACTTTTCAGTTAAAATAGACTAAAATTTTCTCATAGGGAATTTTTCAGTACCTAAAAACTATTTTAGAAAGGACCGAAACAGTATGAAAAAATCCTCAAAGGTGATCAGCTTGATCCTTGCGATCGTCATGGTCTTCTCGGTTGCGACCACCGCGTTTGCGGCGGAGAACCGCATCATCAAGGCGACGAGCATAGAAAATCTGATCCAGAATAATTCGCTCGGCGATCTCGTGGGCAATCTGATCACCAATATCAACAACAAGAAGGCCGACGTCACCGGCACCGTATTAAGATTGGTTTATCTGTTCCTGAACAATGACGATCTGAATACGTTCATCGCCGGCAGAGACGTCACAAAACTCTCCGATGCAGACTGCGCGAAGATCCTGCTTGACTGGCTGGACAAGTTCCTGCCGGAAGCGACCAAGGACATCACCTCGCAGAGCTGGTACGGACCGGTTTCCAGACTTACGCCGATTCTCGGCATCACGCTTGACCTTAAGAGCGTTAACGGCATTATCAAAACCGTATATTCTGTTTGTGACAAGGCGGATGATAAACTCTTCGGCAGACCCGTTCTGAACCTCGGTATCGCAAACGATCTCAACGGCAGTGCCCTGAAAAACCTCAGCCGGTCAAAAGGCGACCTGAACGTCATTTACGGCATTTTCCAGTGGATCACCGATAACCTCACCGTGATCAAAAAGGCGGTCAACGGCAACCTTGATCTCGGGATCATCGGCAACTATGTCGACCTCGGGGATACCGAAGACCTCATCAAGGACATCCCGAACCTTGCGAAGAGCTACATTTATCTGCTGATCGACGGCAAAGCCGAAGGCGGTAAATTCAAGAAGGGCGAGACCAAGGGCGACTGGGGCAACTCCGCATACGCCGGCTACAGCGCCGATGAGATGCTTGCCGCCGCGCTGATCAGACTGATCAACAACAATAACGAAGTGGTCCCGCAGGCGGACGCAAAGGCGGCGCTTGACCTCTCCTTCTACGGCATCCTTGCGAAGTATGCGCCCACGCTGTACGCGAACTTCGCCGTCAAGTGGATCAACGACGGCCTGAAGACGCTGCTCAACAACATCAGCGTCACGCCCGAGATCAAGGCAATGTTCAACCTGAACTACACGGTCGACGAGCACACCTTTGACGACATCTTCCAGGGAGCCGGCACCATCGGCTTCCTCGGCCAGCTCAACAACATCCTTGTCAAGATCTCCACGATCATCCTTTCCGCCGACGCGCAGAAATCCATGACGCTGGTTGCGGGCGGCAACGACAAGCTGAATGAAAACCTGACCAAGATCGCCCGGTTCGTGCTTCCGCTGATGAACAACGATACCGTTGAAGCGAACCTCAACTTCAAATTTGACAAGTTCACCGCAGAGAGCGTCAAGACCATGGAGCTCAAGGATATGGCTGTCGCCATTCTCAAGCCCTTCTTCTCCACCTGGTTCGGCTCCAACAGCGAGTACAGCAATGAGGCCGTCGCTTCCGCAGATACGCTGGAGCAGCTTGCGGCGCTTGCGATCTACTACACCGCGACCAATACCTCCTGGCTGAACATTGATTACGATTTTGCGCCGCTGAAAGAGAAGATCTTTGACGGCAACAAAGTCAAGGCGTTCACCACGGACGAAGCGAAGGACGCGATCCTTTCCACCGCTGCCGGCATCGGTATCGGCGCTATGAAGCACAACAAAGCCTCGCTTCATTTCGACGATTCGGATATCGATCCCACCAACTGGAAAGACGCTTCCAACAAGATCCAGAACTGGGGCCTGAACTTCATTAAGGGCATTCCCGCCGTCGCGAAGGACGCCGATCTTGTCAACGCCAACGACTACGGTCCTTTCTATAAGCTCAACGTTGTTCTCAACGAGCTGATCGACTTCAGCTTCCTGAACGGCGCCGGCGACGGGGCCTTCAAGCTGAGCTTTGAGACCCTGCTTGACAAAGTGATCATGGATAACGTGTTCAACTTCGATATCGCCGGTCTTGTGGGCGTCTTTGAGGCAAACACGAACCCCGACAATATCCTGAACCAGAAGTTTATCCCGGCCGTTATCAGCCTGCTGGATCGCATTGTGGCTTCCCTGTTCAGCCATCCGCACACCGTGAAGACGCTTGACACCCCGATCACGGTCCTGAACGCGGACGGTTCCAAGACCACCACCGTCAAGACGGTATGCGCATTCTCCGGCCACTATGTGGACGCTGAGACCGTGGATACGCCCGTTGCCTCCAATGTAATGATCGGCGACGTGAACAAGGACGGCTCCATCGGCGCGGACGACGCCCGTTTGGCGCTCAGACGCTCCGTTGACCTCGAGAATTATGAAGAGGGCAGCGATGAGTTCATCGCCTGCGACGTCAATGCCGATAAATCCGTCGGCGCAGACGACGCCCGTCAGATCCTGCGTGCTTCCGTTGATCTGGAAGATCCCGCAAAATGGGCCGCTAACGCAGCGTAATTCCCCATAACATTCAAAGATCCCGCAGCTCCCCCCGTGGAACTGCGGGATTTATTATTGGGAAAAATGCGGAACTGTGGGCCGGTAAAGCCCGCACCCGATCAAAGATGAAGGTCGTTACGGTCCGAAAACCTGCTGCAACCAACACCGCGCCGCGCTTCATTCCGCTTTATTTCTTTCATCTCTCCGCTTTTCGGATTCCGGGCATCCGGCAGATCTCAGCGGCATGCGCGATCAAAACGGCGTCAAAACGCCCATTCGCCGTTACGGAAAATCGGGAACGCCTCGCCGTTTTTATAACCGGTGATATCCAGATCCGGCGCGCCGATCATAAAATCCACATGTATCATGCTCTCGTTGATCCCGAGCGCCTGGCATTCTTCGTTTGAAAGCGTTTCATACCCGTCGATCGTATCGTTGAAGCCTGCGCCCAGCGCCACGTGGCAGCTTGCGTTCTCATCGAACAGGGTCTCAAAGTAGAGGACGCCGGAATTGTTGATCGGGCTGTCGCAGGGGATCAGCGCAACTTCGCCGAGCATTGCGGCGCCTTCGTCCATAGAGACCATTTTTTCCAACAGCTCCTGCCCCTTTTCAGCCTGACAGGATACGACTTTACCGTTTTCAAAGGTCAGAGAAAAGTTTTCGATCAATTGGCCTTTGAAAGAGAGCGGCTTTGTGGAGACCAGCTTCCCTTCCGCTTTTCCCTTCATCGGGGACGTGAAGATCTCCTCCGTCGGCAGATTCGGATTAAACGAAACGCCGCCGATCGTCGTATCGCAGCCGCCGCACCAGTGCCCCTGCGGGATCAGCCCGACCGTAAAATCCGTTCCGTTTGCGCTTTTGTACGTAAGAGAATCAAACTTTCGG
>JAFRNP010000038.1 GCA_017430145.1 Clostridia bacterium | reverse complement strand
TTGCTTGATCTTTATTCCGTCATCCTGCACAGATTTTCCTTGCCAACCGCCAGGTTGACGGCGTCAAATCTGTACAATCTGACGAAAAAATCTACTGCGCAATCCGCACACCGGAATTATGCGGTGTTGCCTTAAAAAATACGGGCACGCCGGTCTGTGTCCGATCGAGGGAGAGAAAAGCATGAAAACCACACTTGAAATCATGCGGCAGGCAAAGGCGGCAGCCTTTTCGGTCGCAGCGGCAGATACCGAAAAGAAAAACGCCGCGCTTGCGGCGATGGCGGACGCGCTGGAAGCGGACGCCGACGCGATCCTGACGGCAAACGGCGCGGACCTTGCCGCGGCGAAGGGCAGGATCGGCGACGTGATGCTGGACCGGCTGCGCCTGTCTAAAGAACGCATTGCCGGTATGGCGGCAGGCATCCGGGACGTGATCGCCCTGCCGGACCCGGTGGGCGAGATCCTTGACAGCGTCACGCGTCCGGGGGACCTGCAGATCCGGAAGGTCGCCGTGCCCCTGGGGGTCGTGGCGATCATTTACGAAAGCCGCCCCAACGTCACTTCGGACGCCGCGGCGCTGTGCATCAAAAGCGGCAACGCCTGCATCCTGCGCTCCGGCAAAGAGGCGCACGCCAGCGCCGCCGCTATTGTGGCAGCCCTGCAAAAGGGGCTCGCTGCCGCCGGGATCGACGCCGACGCGGTGCAGCTGGTGGAGGACGTCTCCCGCCAGAGCGCGAACGAGCTGATGACGGGCGCGGGCTATGTGGACCTGCTGATCCCGCGCGGCGGCAAGGGACTGATCCGCGCCTGCGTTGAAAACGCCACGGTCCCGTGCATCGAGACCGGCACCGGCATCTGCCACATCTACGTGGACGCCGCCGCCGATTTCGACAAGGCGCTGAACATCATCGACAACGCCAAAACCAGCCGCCCGTCGGTGTGCAACGCGGCGGAGGTCTGCCTTGTCAGCGAGTCGATCGCCGACGCCTTTATCCCGCTGCTGGAGCAGCGCCTCGGCGGCCGGGTGGAGCTGCGTATGGACCCGCGCTGCCTTGCCGCCGCCAGAAACGGCAAACCGGCGGGACCCGACGATTTTGACACCGAATTCCTCGACTATATCATGGGCGTGAAGGCGGTGCCCGACGTCAAAGCGGCAGCCTCCCATATCGCCGCCCACGGCACCCACCACTCCGACGCCATCGTGACCGAAGACGCGGCCGCCGCGGCGTATTTCTGCGCCGCCGTGGACTCCGCCGCGGTGTACGTGAATGCCTCCACCCGCTTTACGGACGGCGGCGAGTTCGGGCTGGGCTGCGAGATGGGCATCTCGACCCAGAAGCTGCACGCCCGCGGCCCCATGGGGCTCCGGGAGCTCACGACGTATAAGTATATCGTGAAGGGGAACGGCAATATCCGCTGACCATATTAAAATCAGAAAGGAGCTCTGCGGCACTTTTTACGACGAGCGCCGCAGAAAAAAACGAATATGTTCAACGCAGGTTTTATCGGCGCAGGGAACATGGGCGGCGCGCTGCTGCATGCCGTAGCAAAAACCGGCGCGTCCGTCGGCGTTTTTGACACGGATCCCGCCAAGGTCGCCGGCGCACAAAAAGAGGGCGCCGCATTCGCCGACGCCAAAACGCTTGCCGCCGAAAGCGAGCTGCTGTTTCTGGCGGTCAAACCGAACGTCATCCTCGGCGTCTGCCGGGAGATCGCGCCCGCGCTCAGTGCACAGACGGTGCTTGTCACCATGGCGGCAGGCGTGGCGCTTTCGGACGTTGCCGCGGCTGCCGGGACCCGAAAGGTGATCCGTATCATGCCGAATACGCCGGTGGCAGTCGGCGCGGGGCTGATCCTGTACTGTTCCGCCGACGCCGTTTCAAAAGAGGAGGAGGCGCGCTTTTCGGAGATTTTGCGCTATTCGGGAAAACTGGATCCCATTGATGAAAAGAATATCGACGCCGCCGCCGCATTGTCCGGCTGCGGGCCTGCGTTTGTATATCCGTTTGCGGAAGCCCTTGCAGACGGCGCGGTTCGCTGCGGCGTCCCCAGGGCAAAGGCAATGGAATACGCCGCCGCGACCATTCTCGGCAGCGCCGAGATGCTGCTGAAAAGCGGCAGACACCCGGGCGAGCTCAAGGATGCGGTCTGTTCTCCGGGCGGCACGACCATCGAGGGCGTGCTGACGCTGGAACGCGCAGGTTTCCGCGCCGCAGCCGCCGACGCGGTGATCGCGGCGTATGAAAAGACGAAGAAACTGAAATAATACACCGTATAATTCCACGCATTGACGGTTGACTTTTCGGGCGCCGTTTGCTAAAATAATAAAATGGAAAGGTTCTTTCCGATTTCGGCGGAACGCCGCCGACTAATTTATTGCGGAACACCGCAGAACGGAGAATATTTATGAAAAAGATCATCATTGCGGACGACGAGGAACTGATCCGCCGTTTGGTCAGCGATTTTCTGACCGCTGAAGGGTACGAAGCGCTGTGCGCCGACGACGGCGACGTAGCGCTGAAGCTGTTTGAAGAGAATCCGGACACCGCCCTCCTGATCATCGACATCATGATGCCGAACATGGACGGCTGGGAGCTGTGCCGCAAGATCCGTGAGACCTCTGACGTGCCGATCATCATGCTGACCGCACGCGCGCAGGAATACGACCAGCTCACCGCTTTCGACGCCGGCGCGGACGATTACGTGACCAAGCCCTGCTCCCCTTCCATCCTGATGAAACGCGTGGCTGCGCTGCTTCGCCGCAGGGAAGGCAGCAGCGGGAACTCCAAAGTCCTGTATGTGGACGACCTGAAGCTCGATTCCTTTGCGCATGAGGTCTGGCTCAGCGGGAAAAGCATCAGCCTGACGCTCAAGGAGTACTCCATTCTGCAAAAGCTCCTCTCCTCCCCCGGCCGCGTCTTTACCCGCGACCAGATGCTGGATGAGATCTGGGGCTTCGACTTCGACGGCGACGTACGGACCGTGGACTCCCACGTGGCAAGGCTGCGCACCAAGCTCGGGCAGTGGGGCTCCAACCATATCAAAACCATTTACGGCACCGGCTACAAGCTGGAAGTCAGTAAAGAAGACGCCGCCCACTGACGGCGGCGTCTTTTCCATCCGATCCATCTGAGGTAAACAGGATGCCAGATCCCGAAAACAAAGCGAAGGCCAAACGGCCGAAGCGCCAAAAAAAGCAAAAGAATATCCGTTCCAGACTGATGAGAGGCATTATTTTTATTATGCTTCTCACTGTTTTGATACCCGTCCTTGCCTACAACAACCTGCCGCAGTGGGCGTACTACCTCGCCCCCGCGACCAGGCTCTGGCTCGCGACGGAGGAGCTGCACGCAGCCTACCAGTCCGACGGCTTCCTGCAGGCGCTGCAAAGCGCTGAAAAGCAATACGACGCGACCATCGAATTCTATAACGCAAACGACGTGTTCACCTACTCCACCCGGATGCCGATCAGCGAATTGCCGCAGGACCTGACCCGGGCAAAAGCGCTGGACCCCGACGTGAAGCTGGACTACGAGACCACCTTCGGCAGCCTTGTGATCGGCGACAAGGGCTTCCTTGTCAAGGAGTACAACTCCGACGGGATCCCCGTCACCTTCCTCGACTGCTACCAGTATTTTGAAGACGGCAGCCATATCGAGGTCTACGTACAGGTCAGCCAGATGAGCTCGACGATCCGCGTGATCTTCATGGTCAGCTTCGTGTTCATGATGTTCTCGACGGCGCTGGCGCTGACGGTCATCTATTTCTATATCGGCAGGCTCACAAAGCCCATCAACAACATGTGCACGATCACCGAAAAGATGGCGCAGCTCAATTTCTCCGAGAAGTGCCCGCCGTCCATGCTGACGGAGATCGATTCTCTTTCCCAAAGCATCAACGTTCTGTCCGACGCGCTGGATACGGCGCTGACCGACCTGCAGCAAAAAAACAAGAAGCTGTTGGAGGATATTGAAAACGAGCGCACGATCGACAACCTGCGGCAGACCTTTATTTCGGGCATCTCCCACGAGCTGAAGACGCCCATCGCCATCATCCAGGGCTACGCCGAGGGCGCGAAGATGTTCTACGCCGCAGGCAATACCGAAGCGGCGGACAACTATTGCGATATCATCGTGAATGAATCGCAGCGCATGAACGCCATGATCATGAAGCTGCTGGAGATCACGAAATACTCCTCCGGCGCTTACGAGCCCCAGCGGGAAGACTTTGAGATCGCGGAGCTGACGGAGGACTGGTTCAGCCGCAACGACTCGATTTTGAGCGATAAGGGCATCACGGGCTCCAGCCGCATCCCCCATACGATGATCGGCAACGGCGACAAGCTGATTTTAAGCTCGGTCGTCAACAACTACCTCTCCAACGCCGTGTCCCACGCCGACGGCGAAAAACGGATCGAGACCTACGCCGAGGACGCCGGGGACGCTTACCGCGTTTACATCTACAATACGGGCGAACACATTGCGGACAAGGATATCGACAAAATCTGGACCTCTTTTTACCGGGCGGATAAGGCGCTTTCGCGCTCTCAGGGACGCTTCGGCCTCGGCCTTGCGATCGTCGCCGCGATCCAGGATCTGCACGGGCAGGCCTTTGGGGTCGAAAACGTGACCGACGGCGTACGCTTCTGGTTCGACGTAAAAAAAGCGCAGCCGCAGCAAAACGGAGAGAACGGACAATGATGCAAAAACAATATGAACGGCTCGGCGTAAGCCCTGCGGTCTATCGCCTCGGCGAACAGATCCTGAAAGGCCTCGGGCCGCGCTTTGCGGAAATCGACCGGACGGCGGAGGTCAACCAGCTGAAGGTGCTTGCCGCCATGCAGAAAAACGGCGTGGACGCCGCCTGCCTTTCGGGCACCACCGGCTACGGGCATGACGACAAGGGCAGGGACACGCTGGAACGCGTGTACGCCGACGTTTTCGGGACCGAAACGGCGCTGGTACGCCCGCATATCACCTGCGGCACCCACGCCCTTGCCGTGGCGCTCTCGGCAAACCTCTTACCCGGCGACGAGCTTCTCTCGCCCGTGGGCAAGCCCTACGACACGCTTGAGGAGGTCATCGGCATACGGGAAAGCGCCTGCTCCTTAAAGGAGATGGGCGTCTCCTACCGGCAGGTGGACCTGAACCCCGACGGCAGCTTCGATTATGAGGGGATCCGGCAGGCGATCAACGACAAAACGAAGCTCGTCACGATCCAGCGATCCAAAGGCTACCAGATGCGCCCCACCTTTTCGGTCGGGCAGATCGGCGAGCTGATCGCGTTTGTAAAAAAAGTGAAACCCGGTCTCACCGTGATGGTGGATAACTGCTACGGCGAGTTCACCGAGACCATAGAACCCTCGGAAGTCGGCGCGGATATGGTGGTCGGTTCCCTGATCAAGAACCCCGGCGGCGGGCTTGCGCCCGTGGGCGGCTACATCGCCGGCACAAAAAAGTGTATCGACCGCTGCCATTACCGGCTCACCGCCCCCGGCATCGGCCAGGACGTGGGCGCGTCCCTCTCGGTCATGGTCAACCTGTACCAGGGCTTTTTCCTCTCGCCGAACGTGGTGGCGGGGGCGCTGAAGGGCGCGATCTTTGCGGCAAACCTGTACGAACGTCTCGGGTTTGAAGTCCTGCCGAACGGCACCGAGAGCCGCCACGACATCATCCAGAGCATCCGCCTCGGCTCCAGAGAGCGCCTGATCGCCTTCTGCGAGGGCATCCAGGCAGCGGCGCCGGTGGACAGCTACGTCACGCCCGTCCCCAGCTCTATCCCGGGGTACGACGACGAGGTCATCATGGCGGCAGGCGCGTTCGTCCAGGGAGCGTCCATCGAGCTCTCCGCCGACGGGCCTGTCCGGGAGCCCTACGCCGTCTATTTCCAGGGCGGGCTGACCTGGCACCACGCAAAATTCGGGATCCTCATGAGCTTACAAAAACTATATGAGAAAGGACTGGTCTCCTTATGAATGCCTCCGCCTTCATGAACGGAAAAACCGCAAAACGCATCAAAGGCATACTGGCGATCCTTCTGGTCGCCGCCACCGTCTTTTTACTGACAGACGCATGCATGCAGATCGGCAGGGCGCTGAAAACCGAAACGACGCTGCTGTTATCCGAAGCGGTTTTCGTCCGCGCGAAAGAAGAGGAGGAGACCGACGAGGACGCAAAGTTTTATACCGCCGTCTTCATCCATGACACGGGAACCGGCGAAAGCTATACGCTGGAACAGGAATACACCGAAGAAGAATACGAAAAGCTGCCCGACGGCGCAACGGCGGTCGGGTACGTATATACCGACGGGGAAAACGATTTTGTGTTCTCCGAAAACCCGGACGCGCGGCTTCTGAAAAAGACGCGCACCTCCGTTTACGCCGGAGAACAGGAAAAGCTCTTCGGCGCGGCGATGGCGTGCCTGCTTTCTGCCGTGGCGCTGGGCGTTATGATCTTTTTCGGCAGGCATTTTACGAATTACGAGCAGATCTGGTTTTTATCCATTCTGGTCCTGGCGGCGGTCTTTTCGCTGCTGTTCCCGGAGGAGGAGGCCAACGGCGTCAACGGGCTGGTCATTATGGCGCTGTACCTGCTGGACACTTTCTTAAACATCCTGTGCGAGCTGCTGATCTCAAAGCAGAGCAAGTGGAACTTTATCGTCTCCGTCTTTGTGGAGATCACCGAGATCGTGATCTGCATCGTGCTGATGTACCGGTTCGCCACAATGGCGACGACGCTGTTCTTCTGGCTGCCCTGCGACGTCATCAGCTTTATTAACTGGCACAGGCATCCCGACCGGCAGGAGGAGGAACTGACCGTTGTGCGTACCCTCAAGGGCTGGCAGGAAGTGCTGATCATCGCCGGCATCGTGGTCTGGACCGTAGTGGTCGGGTTCTTCCTGTCGAAGCTTGATTTCCTTTCGGACTTCATCCAAAACCGCACGCTGGAGGTCGTTATCTGTTACATGGACGCCTGCGTCTCCGCAGTGGGCGTGGTGAACGGCCTGTTTATCCTGTTCCGTCTGCGGGAACAGTGGATCGCCTGGTACATCGACGCCGCCCTTGAAGCCGTCATCAACATCCTGTCCGGGCAGTACGTACTGCTGATCTTAAAGCTGGGATATCTGACCAACACCACCTACGGCTATATCAAGTGGACAAAATACATCCGGTCCCGCGCCGGTGCGGCGCTGCCCGAAAAAACCGCAGCGCCGGCGGGATCCGCAGGACCCGACGAAAAATAAAGAAAAGACGCCGTTCGTCTGCCGCAATACAGGCGAACGGCATTTGCATAAAGGAGAATGATCCATGCTGATACTGGCTTCCGGCTCTCCGAGAAGAAGAGAGTTGTTATCCATTTTTACCTCAGACTTTACGGTTCGGGTCTCCGACGTGGAAGAGACGGTCCCGCCGGGGCTGACGCCCGCCGAAACGGTACAGGCGCTGGCAAAATGCAAGGGCGCCGCCGTGTGGGAGACCGCGCAGCCCGGCGATACGCTGATCGCAGCCGACACCGTGGTGGTGATCGACGGCGAAATACTGGGCAAACCGCAGGACGCCGCCGACGCCGCCGCCATGCTCCGCAGGCTCGCGGGCAGGACCCACACGGTCTATACCGGCGTATGGCTGAAAACAGAAAAAGCCGAGCGCAGCTTTTATGAGGCGACCGAAGTCGAGTTTTACCCGCTGACGGAAAAAGAGATCGCCGATTACATCGCCACCGGCGAACCCTTTGATAAGGCGGGCGCCTACGGCATCCAGCAAAAGGGCGCGCTGCTGGTCAGGGGACTTAAGGGCGACTATTTCAACGTCGTGGGCTTCCCGATCGCGCGGGTCGCAAGAGAGCTCCGGGCGCTTGGGTCGGTATGAGGCTGCTGAAGGACCTTGCCGCCGCGGTATTCCCGCAGCGCTGCCTCGTCTGCGACCGGCTGATTGAAAAGGACCGGTATCTCTGCGGCGAATGCGAAAAACTGCGGCTGAACTATCCGCAGAGATCCCCGACCTGCGATATCTGCGGGCTTCGGCTCGAGAAGTGCGGCTGCCGCACGAGGCTTTTATACGAAAAAGCGGTTTTCCCGCTGCCTTATGAGGGCAAAGTCCGCGCTTCCCTGCAAAAACTGAAGTTCAAAGGCTATCTGGACAAAGTTGAGGGCTTTGCCGCTTTGATCCAAACGGCGCTTGGCGAGCGAGGCCTGACAGAAAAGATCGACGTGATCACCTTCATCCCGATGATGAAGGACGCCGAGTACCGGCGCGGGTACAACCAGGCGCAGGTGCTCGCCGAGGCGCTGGCGAAGCGGACCGGGATCCCCTGCGAACGGCTGCTGGAAAAGATCTGCGACACGCCTGTGCAGCACAGCCTTTCGGCTGATATGCGCCGGGGCAACCTTTTGGGCGCATACGAACCGCCGGAAGACAAACGGGCAACGGTCGCCGGCAAAACGATCCTGGTGACGGACGATATCCTCACAACAGGCAGTACCTGCAACGAGGCGGCAAAAACGCTGCTGATCTACGGCGCCGAGGCCGTTTACTGTGCGGCAGCGGCGGCAACGCCGCGCAAGGAAAAACCGGAAGATCCGGAATCCTGACCGTCTATGCTGCATGCCTGATCTGCTTTCAGGCATATGATCATGAAAACGGCGGAGACCCGTTTTTTGATATAACATAAAAAGACTTCCGCGATCTGCAGATACCTGCCGATTTTCGGAAGTCTTTATGGCAACACCGCATAATTCCGGTGTGCGGATTGCGCAGTAGATTTTTTCGTCAGATTGTACAGATTTGACGCCGTCAACCTGGCGGTTGGCAAGGAAAATCTGTGCAGGATGACGGAATAAAGATCAAGCAAGGCGTG
>JAFRNP010000037.1 GCA_017430145.1 Clostridia bacterium | reverse complement strand
TTGCTTGATCTTTATTCCGTCATCCTGCACAGATTTTCCTTGCCAACCGCCAGGTTGACGGCGTCAAATCTGTACAATCTGACGAAAAAATCTACTGCGCAATCCGCACACCGGAATTATGCGGTGTTGCCTTAAAAAAGTCGTAATATTATGGTGGAATTGTTTTTCAGATTTTCTTTGTGCTGCCCCGCACCCGATCAAAGCAGTGGTTTGTGCGCAGCAAAAGCTTACTATAATCAACGCCGCGCCAAAGCGGCGTTCCGCATTTGTAACTTTGTATCTTTTAACTTTTCCAACTTTTATTCATGTATCCACGTTCCCGCGCCTTCGTCGGTCAGCAGCTCCATCAGGATGGAGTGGGGCACGCGGCCGTCCATGATGACGGCGTTTTTTACGCCTTCTTTCAAGGCCGTGACGCAGCAGTCCACCTTCGGGATCATGCCGCCGGAGATCACGCCCTCCCGATAAAGCGCCTTCGCCTGTTCCACGGTCAGCTCCGGGATCAGGGTGGCGGGATCGTTTTTGTTCCGCAGGATCCCCGCGATATCGGTCATCATGATCAGACGCTCGGCGCCCAGCGCCCCCGCGATATAGGCGGCGGCGGTATCGCCGTTGATGTTGTAGGCGTTGCCCTGCCGGTCGCAGCCGACCGTTGACACCACCGGGATGTAGCCGTTGTCCATCAGGTCCGTCAGCGGCTTTTTGTGGATGCGGATCACTTCGCCCACGTAACCGAGCCGGGGATCCTTTTGCCGCGCTTCGATCAGCCTGCCGTCCACGCCCGAAAGCCCGATGGCCTTGCCGCCGTGGGATTCCAGAAGGTTAACAAGCGTCTTGTTGACCTTGCCGGCAAGCACCATCTGGACGATATCGACGGTCTCCTTATCGGTGACCCGCAGGCCGTCCACGAAAACCGGCTGCTTGCCGAGGCGGTCCATAAGCTCCGAGATCTCCGGGCCGCCGCCGTGGACCAGTACGATCTTTACGCCGATCAGCCATAACAGCACCAGATCCTCCATGACCTGCAGCTTCAGCGTTTCGTTCACCATGGCGTTGCCGCCGTATTTGACCACGACGACCTTGCCGGTATAGCGTTTGATATAGGGCAGCGCCTGGGTCAGTACCTCGGCGCGCCGGGCGTTGGAGAAAGATGAATCTGTCATTTTATACCTCATGAAAAAAGTATCAAAGTATGAAAGTAAAAAAGTATCAAATTCGGAACGCCGCTTTGGCGCGGCGTTGATGACAGTAAGCTTATGCCACGCACAAACCTCTGCTATAATCGGGTGCGGGTGTCCCGCCCTCATTTTTTAACTTTGTATCTTTTTAACTTTCCAACTTTTTCATTACGTTCTGTAGTCTCCGTTGATCTTAACGTAATCGTACGTCAGATCGCAGCCCCATGCCGTGGCGGCGGCGTCGCCGTCGTTGAGGGACACAAGGATCTCGATCTCATCGCGTAAGAGGATCTTTTTTGCCTCCTCCTCGGAAAACTCGATCCCCGCGCCGTTTTTGCAGACTTCGACCGTACCGGCGTCCGAACGGAAAGCGACGTCGATCTTTTTTACGTCGACGGGCACGCCGGCGTAGCCGATGGCGCAAAGGACCCGGCCCCAGTTGGCGTCCGCGCCGAACATGGCGGCTTTGAGAAGGGACGAACAGATCACGCTTTTCGCGACAGCCTTTGCGACGGCGGGCTCGCTCCCGCCGGAAACGACGCACTCCAGAAGCTTCGTCGCGCCCTCGCCGTCCGCAGCGATCCTGCGGCACAGCGCCACGGTCACGGTGTTGAGCGCCTGCATAAACATACGGAAATCCGCGCCGTCCCGCAGGATGGGCCGGTTGAGCGCCCTGCCGTTCGCCATCACCACGACCATGTCGTTGGTGGAGGTGTCGCCGTCGATGCTCAGCATATTGAACGTGCTCTTTACGTCGCCGGAGAGCGCCTTTTGCAGCATCGCCGAGGAGATCGCCGCGTCCGTGGTGATAAACACCAGCATGGTCGCCATGTTCGGGTGGATCATGCCGCTGCCCTTTGCGATCCCGCCGATGCGGCAGACCTTGTCGCCGAGCGTAAACTCCACCGCCACCTCTTTGACGCGGGTATCTGTGGTCATGATCCCCCTGGCGGCGGACTCGGAACCGTTTTCGGAGAGCCCCGCAACGAGGGCGGGCATCCCCGCCCGGATCGGCTCCATGGAAAGGGACGGCCCGATCACGCCGGTGGATGCCACGAGCATGTCCTTTTCGTCGACGCCGAGCGCTTCGGCGGCGCACCGCGCCATCTCTTCCGCCAATTCCTCTCCCCCGGCGGCGCAGGTGTTGGCGATGCCGGAGTTGCACACGACGCCTCTTGAAACGCCGTTTTTCAGGTGCCTTTTATTGACCGCGATCGGCGCGCCCTGCACGAGATTCGTGGTATAGACCGCGGCGGTGGCCGCGGGCACGTCGCTGACGATCAGCGAGAGATCCTTTTTCTCCTTATTTTTGCGGATGCCGCAGTGGATGCCGTTGGCACGGAAGCCCTTTGCCGCGCATACACCGCCGGAAACTGTTTTCATATGTTCGTACTCCTTGGGAAGAATATAATAAAAAAGTAGGAAAGTAAGAAAGTAAAAAAGTAACAAATGCGGAAGCGCTGACGCGTTTGATTATAGATGAATCTTATACTGCTTGATTATAGACGATTCCTATACAGCTTGATTATAGATGCTTCTTATAAAGCCTTGACACTCGGCATAGCCTGAAAGTCTATGCAAGCCTTTTATGATCAACGCCGCGCCTGCGGCGTTCCGCATTTGATACTTTTATACTTTGATACTTTGTTACTTTGATAATCTTTAGTCCGGAACGATCGTTCCGCTTTTTATGCTCCGTCCAGCTGCAAAACGATCTCCAGGTTCCTGACCGCCGCGCCGGACGCGCCTTTGCCCAGGTTATCAAACCGGGCGGCGAGCAGCAGGCGGTCGTCCGTTCCGAAGGCGGAGATCTGCATGTCGTCGCGCCCCGCCAGGGCGTTTGCGGACAAAAAGCCGTCGGGGTCCGCGTCGGCGGCATAATGGATACGTCCGTTTGCCGGATAGAACGAGGAAAGCAGCTCCGTGATCTCCTGCTTCGTCGTGCCCAGCGCCGACGGGAAGATCCCCACGGTCGTCAGCATGCCGGCGTAAAACGGCGCGACGGTCGGGATGAACACCGGCGCACGGTCGAGATCCGCATATTTTTGCATTTCGGGCAGGTGCTTGTGCGCTTGCGTTAGCCCGTATACGCGCGGCGCTTCGTACGCCGCCGGCCGGTCCGGCGCTTCGTACGCCGCGATCATCTTTTTGCCGCCGCCGGAATACCCGGTCAGGGAGCAGCAGGTCAGCATGGCGTCCCGCGGCAGCAGCCCCGCATGGCGCAAAGGCGCGATCAGCGCGATAAAACCGCTGGCGTGGCAGCCGGGGTTTGCGATCCGCTTTGCGTCCCTGATGCGCGCGTACTGCCCCGGCAGCTCCGGCATCCCGTAGACCCAGGCGGGGTCCGTGCGGTGGGCGGTGGAGGCGTCGATCAGGACCGCGCCGCCGTTTTCCGTCATGGCGGCAGCCTCCCGCGCGGCATCGTCCGGCAGGCAGAGGACCGAGGCGTCGGCGGCATTCAGCGCCGCTTTCCGCGCCGCAGGGTCCTTGCGGTCCGTATCCGACAGCGTCAGCAGACGGAGGTCCGTCCGGCTCTTCAGCCGCTCGTAGATCTGCAGCCCCGTAGTCCCGGCGCTTCCGTCGATGAATACCGTTTTCATTGCATAAATTTTCCCTTGTTTTGCATATTTATTCATTGATTATACTCTCTTTTACGGAAATGTCAAGAGGTTTTTGCAAAAAAACGGCAACGAAAAAATGGACAGGAGACGTGCGGGCGAAAAAAAACAAAACGGATATTCCGGGTCGTTCAAACGGAAATCCGGGGGTCGGTCAGACGGATGAACGGCGGACTTTAAAAAGGTCTTATTGACAAAGAAATAACACTGTGCTAATATTAGACTGTAAAAGAATAATTATTTTTTATGAAAAGTGTGATTTACGTTGCAGTTGATCCAGATCCTGACGCCGGACTTTTGTTACCCGGACGAACGCGGCCTGCTCGTACAGATCTGCCGCGGCGGGTACAGCCAGATAAACGCCGTGTTCTCCAAAAAGGGCGCGGTGCGCGGAAATATGCATTACCATAAGCATACCCGAGAAGCCTTTTTCATCCTGTCGGGGCGCGTTCGGGTCACGGCGGAACGCGGCGCGGAAAAGGAAGAACGGGTCTTCGGGACCGGCGACATGTTCGGCGTCGGGCCGTACGTAAAGCACACCTTTGAATATCTGGAAGACACGTATTTAACGGTGTTGTACACCTCCCCGGTGGACGGCCCGGACGGCGTGCGCGACATATACACGGACTGAACGATTTTTTTGATGCGCAATCTCTATTTTGTACAGGTAAACGACGTTTACCGGAACAACGGAAAACGGAATACGTACATCCCCTATGCGGCGGGCTGCATAGAGGCCTACTGCATGAAGAACCCGGCGGTCGCAAAGAACTTCCGCTTCGGGCGCATCGTTTACTGCCGCGACGAGATCGGTAAGATCGTCGCCGCCATGGACGACCCGTTTATGGTCCTGTTTTCCTGTTCGGTCTGGAACACCCGGTTTAACATTGCGCTTGCAAAAGCGGTCAAAGCCGCTTTCCCCGCCTGTTACATCACCTTCGGCGGGCACCACGTCTCTTCGGACGTAAGCTATCTGGAAAAATACGCCGAGATCGACTTTATGACCCACCGCGCCGGTGAGGAGCCCACCGCCCTGCTGCTGGAGGCCCTTGCCGAAGGGAAAGACCTGAACGCGGTCCCGAACCTCTCTTTCCGTGCGCCCGACGGGTCGGTCGTGACCACCGAAAACGTGCCGCAGACGGGAACGGATTACCCGTCGCCCTACCTCGAAGGCTTGTTTGACGATATATTGCAGGACGACGTGACCTTTTCGATCCTGTTTGAAACGAACCGCGGCTGCCCGAACAACTGCAGCTACTGCGATTGGGGGGCGCTGGGGTCCAGGGTGCGGCTGTTTCCGCTTGAAAAGGTGCTGGCCGAGATCGACTGGATGGTCGCAAACAAGATCGACTATATCTATTGCGCGGACGCGAATTTCTGCCTGTTCAGCAGGGACAAGCAGATCGTGGACTATATCGTGGAAAGCAACCGGAAATACGGTTACCCGAAGTTTTTCCACGTCAATTTTACAAAAAACCGGATCGATTTCGTCTTTGACGTCAGCACGAAAATGGTCCGCTGCGGGCTGTCGAAGGCGCAGACGATCTCGTTTCAGAGCTTAAACGAAGAGGTCCTGCGCAATATCGGGCGCACGAACATCTCGTCCGAGCACTTCCGGCGGCTGATGCGCAGGTACCGGGAGAGCGGGATCGCCACCTACTGCGAGCTGATCCTCGGCCTGCCCGGGGAGACCTGCGACAGCTTTTGCGAGGGTCTGTGTTCCCTGATCGAAAACGGGCAGCATTACGCGATCAACGTATACCCCTGCGAGCTGCTGCCGAATTCCGAAATGGGGAGCCCCGCCTACCGCAGGCGCTTCGGCATAGAGAGCACCACCGTCCCCTTCCGTCTGATGCACGCCACCTTTGACCCAACGCCCGGCGACATCCCCGAGTATGCGGAATTCGTCACGTCCACCTACTCCATGACGAAGGAAGACTGGGCGGATTCCCTGCTGTTTGCCTCCTATATCCAGGGCCTGCATAACCTTGGGCTCACGCGGGCCGTCGCCATCTATCTGCGGCAGACGGACGGCGTTTCCTACCTGCGCTTTTACCGGGCGTTCATCGGGTATTCCGCCAAAAACCCCGATACGCTCTGCGGCAGGATCTACCGAAGGATCGCGGCGCTGTGCCGGGGCGTGATCGACGCAAAAAACGAATTCGTGGCCCTTTGCGACGGGACCGACAATATTTTGTGGGGCTTTGACGAGCTGGTATGCCTGGAGGCCCTGCGCGACTACGCCGGCTTTTTACGGGAGGTCCGGGGCTGGGCGGACGGGGAATTTCCGCCGGACGAAGTCCGGGACGCCCTGTTTTGCTACCAGTACGATATCATCAAAAAGATCGGGGCGCCGGACGTGGAGATCGTATCCGGCTACGACTTTTATGAATACTTTAACAACGTGTACCTCAACGCCCCTGCGCCTCTCAGAGAACGGCGCATCCGCCTGACGGCGCACGACGGCGGCGCTGTAGGCTCCTTTGCGCAGCTTGCCCGGGAAACGGTCTGGTACGGCCGCAACCGGCGCGAGACGGATTACACCGGCGGCCATTACAAAATCAGTTACGAGATCACAGACCAGTAAAGAAGGAAAACATGAAAAACGTGTATTTCGTGCAGGTGGGCTTCGGCTTTGACGGTTCCGTCTACCTGCCCTACGCCGCGGGGACCATCATCGCGAACTGCCTGCGGTATCCGGAGATCGCTTCCGTATACAGGTTCCCGGACATTATCTTTTTCCGGGAAAAGCTTGCCGACGCGCTCGACAAAATCGAGGCGCCGGACGTTGTCGCGTTTTCCTGCAGCGTCTGGAACATGGAATACAACAAGTCGCTTGCCCGGCTGATCCGCCAAAAGTACCCCGACTGCGTCATCACCTTCGGCGGGCACAGCGTCAAAAACGACGGCAGCCTGCTGGAGACCGAAACGTATATCGATATCCTCACCTTCGGCGAGGGGGAGGAGACGTTTGCCGCCCTTTTGCGTGGGCTTGACGCCGGGGACGTGTCGGGCGTGCCCTCCCTTGCCTACCGGGAAAACGGGAGGATCGTGCGCACCCCCCACGCGCCGCTGTGCGACCTGGCTGAGCTGCCCTCCCCGTATCTGACCGGCGTATTCGGGCCCCTGATGGCGCGGTACCCGGAATATGAGTATCTCTCCGTGATCGAAACGAACCGGGGCTGTCCCTACCGCTGCGCCTACTGCGACTGGGTGACGGAAAAAAAGATGCGCTTTTTCCCGCTCGAAAAGGTAAAAGCGGAGATCCGCTGGCTGGGCGAACACAATATCGCCTACTGCTTCTGCGGAGACAGCAACTTCGGAATGTTCAGCCGCGACGTGGAGATCGCCGAATATCTGGTGGAAACAAAGCGGAAATACGGGTATCCGGAGGTCTTCCGGCCGTGCTACGAAAAAAACAGCGCCGACCGGGTGTTTGAGATCTGCAGCATCCTGAACCGCGAGGGCATGGACAAGGGAGCGACCCTCGCCTACCAGACGCTGTCGCCCGTCGCCCTGAAAAACATCGGCAGGCAGAACCTGACCATGGAGCATTTTTCCGCCCTGGTGCAGCGGTACAACGAGGCGGGGATCCCCGCCTATTCGGAGCTGATCCTGGGGCTGCCGGGCGAGACGAAGGAGAGCTTTTGCCGCGGGATCTGCCGCCTGTTTGAAAACGGCCAGCATAACTCCGTGAGCGTGTACCACTGCGAGATGCTGCCGAACGCCGAGATGGCGGACCCGGACTATATCGAACGGTTCGGCATCCGGGTCATCAAGGTGGCGTTCAACCATATCCACTCCGCCCCCGAAAAGGACGAGGAGGTCAAGGAATACTCCTATCTCGTACGCGCGACCGCGTCGATGCCGCCGGAGGACTGGGTGTACGCCAACCTGTTTTCCGTGGCGGTCCAGTGCTTCCACAGCCTCGGCGTGCTCCGCTTTTTCGCGCTGGCGCTCCACCGGCTGCAGGGGCTTTCTTACCACGATTTTTACACCGGCCTTCTGGATTTCATCCTCAGCTCCGGCGGCAGGCTTTCGGCGCTGTGGCGCTCCTTTAAGCAGAAATACGAAACGTCCCTTGCCGGGGACTGGAATTACCATAACGAGGCGTTCGGGCACGTGACCTGGTTCTTTGAGGAGGGCGCCTTTCTGGAGATCATCAGCGATTACGACGTATTTGAAGCGGAGCTCCTGCCGTTTTTGCAGCGCTTCGGGCTGCCGGAGGACCTGTTTTGCGACCTGAAACGCTACCAGCGCATGATGCTGCGAAAGCCCTGCGAGACCGAATCGCTGTACCGGTTCTCCTACGACCTGCACGCCTGGTTCACGGGGCTGGTCGCGGGCAAGGAACCCGCGCTTATAAAAAGGGACGTTACCCTGCGCCTGACGCCGAAAAAGACGTACGACGCGTATCCGGATTACGCCCGGGAGACCGTATGGTACGGCCGCCGGCGCGGCGCCTCAATCTACGGCAGGACGGAGATCGCCTATGGACCGGAGGGAGACGGATGAACCTGATCGTCGGGACCGGCTTTGCCGGCAGCTACGTATACCGGGCGCTGAAAAAGGCCGGAAAAGAGGACGTCCTTGCGACCGTCAGGGACCCGGGGATGATCCCCGCCGGAAGCGGCGCGGACTTTACGGTGTGCGACGTCACGGACCCCCGGGACATTGCCTCCCTTGCGGCGCGCTGCAGCGGCAGGCCCCTTACGGTCTTTTATTTCGCCGCCTGCCACAACGTTGATTACCTGTATACGCACCCGGACGAGGGGCGGGCGGTCAACCTGTCGGCGCTTGAAGCCTTTCTGGACGCGTTTGAAGGTGCCGAAAAGCTGTTTTTTGCCTCCACGGACTGCGTATACGGCGAAAACGCGCCGCTCTCCCCGAAATTCCGGGAGACAGACGCCACGCGCCCGATCAACGAATACGGCAGACAGAAAAAGGAAGCGGAGCAGATCGTACGCGACTGCGGCTTTACCGCCGTACGGTTTTCGTATATGCTGGGGCCCTCCCTTTTGCCGAAAAAGCATTTTTACGATACGATCGCCGGAAAGCTCATGCAGGGTGAGCCCGTGGAGCTGCTGGACGGCATGGTGCGCTCCGCCCTCTCCTACGGGACCGCGGCGGCGCTGCTGATCAAGCTTTCGGAGCTGCCGCCGGAAAAAACAGGCGGGACCGTAAACCTGTGTTCCGACGGGGAATATACCAAATATGAACTGGGACGGATGATCGCCGCAAGGATCGGAGCCGACGGCGCGCTCGTGCGCCCGCTGCCGGAGAGCGAAGGCAGCCGGTTTTTTACCGAACGGCGGGCGTCCCGTCTGGTCATGGACAACACGAAGCTGAAAACGCTTCTTGATATCAAAGAAATTCTGCCGGGGGTATAAATTATGCTGATCACAAAAACGCCGTTTCGCATCTCCTTTTTCGGGGGCGGCACGGATTACCCCGATTACTATATGGAACACGGCGGCTGCGTTTTGTCGACCACGATCGACAAATACTGCTACCTGTCCATGCGGCACCTGCCGCCGTTTTTCGATTACAAAAACCAGCTCACCTACTCGAGCATCGAGCGCTTCAACCCGCCGGACGAAGTCAGGCACCCGCTCGTGCGCTGCGCCCTGCAGTTTATCCCCACCGAAAACATCCAGATCGCCTACGACGCCGACCTGCCCGCCAGCTCCGGCATCGGGTCCAGCTCCGCGTTCGCCGTGGGGCTCATGCAGGGGCTGCACGCCATGAAAAACGAATTTCCGGACCGCATGACGCTGGCAAAGGAAGCGATCCACGTGGAACGCGAGATGTGCCGGGAGGCCGGCGGCGTTCAGGACCAGCTGGCGGCGGCGTTCGGCGGGTTCAACCGCATGGATTTTTCGGCGGACGGCTTTACCGTGGCCCCCGTGGACGTCCCCGACGGGCGGCTGAAGGCGCTGCAGGAGAACCTCATGCTGCTGTTTACCGGTTTTACCCACTTTTCCGGCGCCGTTGCGGAGGAACAGCAAAAGAACATCCCTTCCACGCTGCGGCAGCTTGACGAGCTCAAGCAGATGGTCGGCTTTGCCGAGGGGATCGTCCGATCCGGCGACCTGGACGATTTCGGCCGCCTGCTCGACCTGAGCTGGGAGCTGAAACGTTCGCTGTCCAAACGGATCTCCAATTTCGATATCGACTTCCTGTACCGGAAGCTCCGCGCGGCAGGCGCCCGCGGGGGCAAGCTGCTCGGCGCCGGCGGCGGCGGGTTCATGCTGCTGTACGTTCCGAAAGAGGAACAGGAAGCCTTTCGGGAGACCTTTGCGAAATACCGGTTTTTCCCCTTTGCGTTTGAAAACACCGGGACGCAGATCCTTTACCAGAACGAGCAATGACCCCGCCGTCCCGGTTTTTCCCCTTCGCGTTAAAAACGCCGGGACGCAGATCCCTTAAAAACGGGCAATATCCAACCACCGTCCGTTGCGGAGAACGAACATGCAAAAAAACGTTTACATGATACAAGCGGATTATCTTCACGCCGGCACCGCCTTTCTGCCGTTTGCCACGGGCGCGCTGATCGCGAACGCGACGGCGGACCCGGCGATCGCGGCGGCGTACCGGTTTTTTCCGCCGCTCATTTTCCGCACGCCGCCCGAAGAGACCGCCGCAAAACTCGACGCCCCGTTTTTAGTCGGCTTTTCCAATTATATATGGAACTTTGAATACAACAAGGCGCTGGCAAGGGCAATCAAGGCGGCGTTTCCTGCGTGTATCACCGTTTTCGGCGGGCACAATATCACGCCGGACGGGGCATTGCTGCAAAAGGAACCTGCGATCGACGTGCTGATGTTCGGCGAGGGCGAAGAGCCCTTTGCCGCGCTTTTGACGGCGCTTGATAACGGGACGGAGCTTTTGGCGGTCCCGAATATCGCATACCGGAAAAACGGCGTCCCGGTATGCACGCCGCGTACCGCGTTTACCCGTACGGACTACCCTTCCCCGTATCTGAACGGGGTATTCGACAGCTATTTCCGGGACTACCCGCAGCTGGATTTCCTTGCGATCCTCGAGACCGTGCGCGGCTGCCCCTATACCTGCGCGTACTGCGACGACGGCGGCGAATGCGGCAAGGTCAGGGCCTTTCCGGAAGAGCGGGCGCTAAGGGAGCTCCGGTGGCTTTCGGACCACGGCATCAGCGGGTTCGGCGTCGCCGACGAAAACTTCGGCATGTTCGAGCGGGACGAGCGGTTTACCGACGAGATGATCCGGCTGCACCGGGCATACGGCGTACTGAAAAACTTTCAGGCGTCCTATGCCAAAAACAGCAACGAACGGGTGTTTCGCATCACCAAAAAGCTCAACGACTGCGGCATGCTCAAGGGCGCGACGATCTCCTTCCAGTCGCTGAACCCCGAAACGCTTGCGGCCATCCAGAGAAAAAACATCCCGGTGGAAACCTTTTCCGCGCTGATGGACCGGTACAACGCCGCCGGGATCGCCACCTACTCCGAGCTGATCCTGGGGCTGCCGGGCGAGACCTACGAGAGCTTCGTTGCGGGCGTGGGGACCCTGCTGGACGCCGGGCAGCACAACGCGATCTACATCCACAACTGCGAGTGGCTGCCGCTTTCGCCCATGGGAAGAGCGGATTACGTAAAAAAACACGGCATCCGCACCGCGAAGATCCCGCTGAACCAGCCCCACAGGACCATGGAAGCGGGCGAGATCCCCGAATACTCCCATATCGTCGTGCGCACGAACACCATGCCGGAAACCGACTGGGTACGCATGAACCTGTTTGCCGCCGCCGTGCAGACCTTCCACCATGAGGGCGCGCTGTTCTTTTTCGCTTTGTACCTGCACGAAGCAAACGGCGTGCCGTACGCCGATTTTTACAAAAGCCTGCTCAGCTTCCTGTCCGGACGGCCCGATACGCTCGGCGGGCGGATCTTTGCGGGCCTCGGGAGCAGGTTTACGGCGGTCACCCGCGAGGAGGCGGGCCTGGTGTTTGAGGACAGGCGCTTCGGCGAGGTGGGCTGGCCGGCGGAGGAATACGCGTTTCTGAATATCGCCTATGAGATCGACCGGTTTTACAGTGAGATAAAACCCTTTCTCTTATCATATTTTACCGATATGCCCCTGTTTGACGCGCTGCTGGATTTCCAGCGCCGGGCGCTCAAGCTGCCGGAAGCGGGCGTGCAGACGATCGAAACTGCCTACGATTTCAAGGCCTACTTTTCCGCGATCCTGTGCGGCGGCGGCGCCGAACTGAAAAAAACGCCCTGCATGTATACGGTATCGGACCCCGTCGCCTGCAGGGATTGGCCGTCCTACGCCAGGTACGTGGTCTGGTACGGGCGAAAGGACAGAAGAAACGTTTATCTTTCGGAACTGCAAAAGGGATCCGGCGAGCCCCGATAAAAGGAAGCTCTCCGAATGATAACCCGGTTTATGAAAGCTGCCCGCAGTGGTCCCCTGCGGCAAAAAAACAAACGCACACGCCTGCCGCAAAAGGCAGTACGCACGTGCGTTTTTTTTCTTGACATTGCCCCGGCGGGGCAATGTCAACAGCTTAAGGCAGCTTAGCGAGGTCAATCACGGGGACGGGTATCCCGATTTACGCAAGTCAATCGGGGACCTGTCCCCTGAGGGACCGAAGCGGACCTTCTGCTTTTTTCTCTTAAGTTGTTGACATTGCCCGGCAGGGGATCGGCGACCGGCCTCAGAGCTCTCTTTTATACTTCAGCCTGTACGTTTTCACAAACTCCCTGCCGTAATGCGCCAGGTACAAAAGCAGCGCGTCGCTCTCCGTAAACGTGTGGGCGAACAGCCGGTCGGCGGTGTCCTGCAGGAATTTTCGCTCAAAGCTGTTGCGCTTTCTTTTGATCTCCTCCATCGTGGTGACGGTGGAATGGTATTTGTAAGAGATATGCAGCTCCCCGTTCGCCTGGAAATCGGTGATGGCGGCGGCGCTGACGTCGTTTTTCAGGATCGCGTTTTTCTTGAGGGCGAAGTTGGAGGGCGTGCAGGTATCCACCAGCCGGTCGTTATAGATCACGTCGATGGTCGCCTGCAGCTCCTCGGGGGTCTCCGTGGGATAGCACAGCAGAAACGTGCACAGGTTCCACAGCCCCGCGTCCACGGCGTCTGAAAGGATCTGTTCGCGGCGGCTCAGGTCGATGCCCTTGTTCATGAGCCCCATCACGCGTTCGGAAGCCGCCTCGTACCCCCACATGAAGAAGCGGGCGCCCGCCCTGTACAGATTTTGCAGGACTTCGGGCTTAAAAGCCTTTTCCAGCCGCGCGAAGGAGTAAAAAAAGATCTTCAGGCCGCGCCTTAAGACTTCGGCGGCAAATTTGTCGTAGAACGCGGGGGGCACGGCCTCGTCCACGAAATTGAAATAGGGGCTGCCGTATTTTTTCGAGAGGTATTCCACCTCGTCCACGGCGCGGGTCACGTGCTTCATATCAAATTTCTGCTGGCCCGTATAAAAATCGCAGAACGTGCATTTTCCCCAGTAGCAGCCCTTGCCGAGCTGCACGGGGATGACCGTTTCGGGCGTCAGGTACGCGCCGAAATCGTAGCCGTCAAAATCCGGGTACGCGACCGCGTCCAGATCCAGCAGCGGCGCCGTTTCGGTCTCACGGATCACGCCATCGGCGTCGGCGTAGATCAGCGAATGGACCGTTTCCACGCTGCGCCGCCCGTCCAGGTATTCCGCCAGCTCCACAACGGTGCGTTCCCCGTCGCCGATCAGCAGAAAATCGCAGTAGTCCGTAAAGATCTTCGGGATCTTTTTGATGTCCGGCGCTATTTTGAATATGTAATTGCCGCCGAGGCAGATCTTTGCCTTCGTTTTCTGTTTGAGCAGCCTTGCAAGCGTCAGCCCCGGCACGATCTGGCTCAGATCCGTTACCGAGAGCCCGATAAGGTCGTAAGCGGACAGGTCCTTTCCTGCCAGCGCCTTTTCGAAGTACGGCAGAAACATATTGACAGCCGCGTTGCGGCACTGAAAATCCACGTCCGGGAAATCGTAGGTGAACACCGGGTTCGCAATAAAATTATCCAGCCGGATCCTTGCCGGCGCCCACGGGAGCGACAGGATATCCAGCGCATCCGCCAGCACGTCCTTTGCGCGGTAATACTGCTCGGGGTCGTAGAACAGCTCCTTCGTTTTCATCACCTTTACGGCGTTTCCCGTTTCGGCAATGACCCGGGCGGCGCGGCCGTTATCGGCGGCAAGATACGCTTCGATCACGTTTTTGCGCACTTCGGCGGTCTCCTGCAGCTTTGCCTTCATCTGCGGTTCGGCGTCCGCGTCGATCTCAAAAGGCGTCTTCAGAAACCGTTTCGCTTTCTCGAGCGCGGCGCCGACCTGTTCGCAGGTCAGGATATCGTTAAAAAACGCGATGTTGAAATCGTACGTATCCGCGTCGAACCCGGCGCGCCCCAGCTGCCCTGCCAGCAGCGCGCAGGCAAGGTAGGGACTGGCGGGATACCATTGCGGGATCGATGAAAAAAGGACCTTCATTTCGCGGTCGGCGCGCCGGCGCCGCTCCTTTCGGGATTATTTCAGCAGGTTCTCAGGGGTAGAAAAGCGGATGCGCAGCACCGTTTTCAGGTACAGCGCCGTTTGTAAAAAGGAATTGTTGGACCGTCCCTCCCGCCTGCCGAAGCATGCGGCGGGGACTTCGCGGATCTCGGTCCCGAGGCGCAGCGGGACCAGGACCATCTCCACAAGGAACGGGAAGTTGAGCTCCTGCCAGTCGATAGCATGGTACAGCGCCGCCGGCATGATCTGCACGGGGTTCGTCAGGTCCCGGACCCGGGTGCCGAACAGCACGCGGATCAGGATCTGCGCCGCCAGGTTCAGGCACTTGCGCACCGGGGAATACCCGTGGAACGCGCCCTTTTCCATCCAGCGGGAGCTTTTGATCAGGGCGTCCGGGTGTTTTTTTGCCTCTTCGATCAGCTTCGGCACCACGGAGAGCTCCAGCGCAAGGTCGCCGGGCAGCAGCAGGATATGGGACGAACGCGCGGCGTCGAACCCGTCGCGGATCGCCCCGCCGATATACGGGCGCGTCTGCACCACGCACGTGACCTTGCCGGGGTAGGCGCGCGCCATCTCTTCACATGCCGCGATACACCCCGGGGACGCCGTTTTTGAGCGCATGACGCGCACCTCCCCGATATCTTCGGGGCGGCAGCTCTCCATGACGGTGCGCACGGTCTTTTTCAGCGCGGCGTCCTCGTTCGTTGCGCCGACGACGATAAAAACATCCCGATAGGTACTCATCTGAACTCCGGGCAGATCCGGTTTTCCGACCGGTATCCGCTCACATAATCACATCCGTATTTTGCAAGATACAAAAGCAGGTGGTCAAAATCGGAAAAGACGACCGCCCACAGGCAATGCGCGTTTTCCTCCAGAAAATCGAACTGGAACTGCCGCCGCAGCGAGCGCCGCTGCAGGCGTTCCACGCCGTCCACCTCGTCTTTGAACGTCGTATAGAAATCGCCGTTCGGGGCGTACCCCAACACGCCGTTGCTGCCGACGCTTTCCACCAGCAGCGAATGCTTTTTGAGCGTAAAGTTGGAAAGCGTGCAGCTCGGGATCACCCGGCGGTTGTTCCGGATCACGTCCATGGTCATCTTTATCTCGTCCATCGTTTCGGTGGGGTACCCGAAAATGAACAGCCCGTTGTTCCAGATGCCGGCGTTTCGCGCGTCGGTCAGGATCTGCAGCCGTTTTGCGGGATCGATGCCCTTGTTCATCTTTTCCATGATCCGTTCGGCGGCGCACTCGTAGCCCCAAAGAAACAGCCTGGCGCCCGCCCGGTACATCGTTTGCAGCACCTCGGGCGTGTACCCGTTTTCCAGCCGCGCGAAGGAATAGAAATGGATCTGCAAACCCGCTTCGATGATCGCCTCGGAGAGCTTGCGGTAAAACGCCGGGGGAATGGCCTCGTCCACGAAAATAAACTTGGACGCCCCGTAGGTACCGATCAGGAACCGGAGCTCGTCGAGGATCCGGGGGATATGCTTCGGGGAATACCCCTGCTGCCCGTAGGCGTAGTCGCAGAACGTGCATTTTCCCCAGTAACAGCCCTTGGAGAGCTGCACGGGGAAAACGATCTCGGGCGTAAAATACTCCCCGAAGTCGTAACCGGTAAAATCCGGATACGCCAGCGCGTCCATGTCGATCCTGGGGCATGAAAACCCCGTGCACGTCGCCGCGTCCGCCGCTGCATCCCAGTATACGAGATTCGGCACGTTTTCCATCGGCAGCCCTTCGGCGACCGCTTTGCATAAAAGCGGCAGCGACAGCTCGCCATCGCCGATCATGATATAATCGAGGTAGCCTTCGAAGATATCGGGAAACTTCATGATATCCTCGTAGATCTGCGTCGCGTAGTTGCCGCCGAGCACGATCTTTGCGTCCGTTTTTTCCTTTAAGAGACCCGCGAGCGTGAACACGGGCAGGACCTGGCTGAGATCCGCCACCGAGATACACACGGTCGTATAGCCGGCGTCGGCGATCGCATCCGCCGCTTCCGACAGAAAGGCGCGGAACATGTTGAGGCTGCCGTCAACGACCTGCGCTTTGATATTGGGCCAGTCCCAGTTGACGACCGGGTTCGGGAAATAGTTGTCAAGATCCAGCTCGTTGGGCGCAAAGGGCATGGACGCCAGCCGCAGGGCGAGCTTGATATCCCGTTTTGCCTTCGGCAGCCGCTCGGGGTCAAAAAACAACGCCGGGTCCTTCATCGTTTTTACGGCAAGACCGATCCCGTCCACAAGCGCGGGGATCTCCTCTCCGTATTCTTTGTAAAACTTTTTGAGCGTCAGATATTTCAGGCAGCGGGTCTTTTGTCCGTAGCTCCCGCTTTTTTCGATCGCAGAGACGTCCGCCGTTTCAAAATCGGCTGCAAGCGCAGAAAGGTCCGCTTTCGCCTTCCGGTCCGCTTCGGCAAGATGCGCCTTCGTCAGGATCCGGTTATAAAACTTTACGTTCAGGTCGGTGATATCGCAAGTAAGCCCCGCCTTTTTGAGCTGGGCGCTGAGCAGCGGCACCGCAAGGTGCGGCGTGATCGGGTACCACTGCGGGGGCTGGATCAGCAGGATCTTATCCATCGTCGTCCACCTCCGTGTAGTCCACCCGTTCCCGCGGGTTCGTCAGCAGCATCGCGCTGTAGCGCTTGCCGAACCATACCACCTCCCGGGCGTAATCCGCCCAGTTGCCGTATTTTTTCCTCGCCTTTGCCGTAAGAAAGGCGTGGGTGCGCCTGAGCGGGGTCTTTCCGCTCTGGTCCTCAAAATATCTGTAAAAATTCCAGTGCAGCTCCAGGTTTGCCGTATCACAGTCAAGCGTTCGGATCAGGCCCCGCTGGTACTTCATGAGCTCGGAAAACAGGGGACCGGGGATCTCAAATTTCATAAGAAACGGCCGGATCTCCTCCCAAAAAACGTCGCCGCTGCGCACCAGCTCCAGAAACGCGCCCTCCTCAAAATACCAGCCGGTGGTGCCGAACACGTCCTTCTGGTAGGTCCAGTCCGCCGTATCGGTATCCGCCTTGCGCGCAAAAAGGGACGCAAACAGGCCGTGGGTAAACCCGTCGCTTTCATCGTAAATGAACCGGAACAGCGCCTGGTAAAAATCGTGGTAACTGACGCCTTTTTCCCGGTGCAGATAGATGGCAAAAAATCTGAGCAGCGCCAGATGGTGGAAAGTCTGCAGGATCACCGCGAACATATAGGCCCTGACCCAATCGTTTTTCGGCATCGTGGCGGTTTCGGTGACGATCTCCAGATGCTCATCAACGCCGTTGAACTGGGGGTTGTAATGGATGCCCAGCATCGGGATCACGGCGGTTTTTATCCCGTGCTTTTCCCGGTAGGCTTTGCTGCCCATGGGGGAATTCGGGTACACCTGGCACTCGTAAACGGTCATGGAGTTGTTCTGCCCGTGTTCCAGCAGCTGGCAGATGCCCGCGCAGAAGCTCTCGTACGTTTCGCCCGGCAGGCCCAGGATCAGCTCCGTATAGGTCGGGATACCGGCTTCGGTGTACCGGATATCCAGAGACCGGAACCGCTGCAGCGTCAGGTTCTTTCTGCCGATGTTTTCAAGGGCTTCGGGGCTCAGCGTCTGGTACGCGAGCGTGACCCCCTTGTCCGTGTTGTTTTTATTCAGCAGGTACCCCGCCGCGAACACGTTGTCGTCGCTCTCTTTGGCATAACAGGGCTTGAACACGTCCGGGTACCCGTATTTTTTCTTCCGGTCGATCACGTACTGCGCGATCTCCACGTCCCGGTCAAGGATCCCGAAGTTTGCGTCGGCGCAGTAGGTGTATCTGATCTTATGCTTTGCGATCCACTCGATCTCCGCCCTGATCTTTTCCATCGGGAACGGGCGCACGCGCTTTGAAAAGCACCACTCGCAGTAGGCGCAGGCGTAGGGACAGCCCCGGTTCGTCTCCAGCGTCGCGTGGAATTCCGTATCCGGGAATTCCGCCATGATCCCGTCAAAGATCCCTGCCGTATACGGGGAGGGATAGCCCGACAGGTCGCAGGGGACGTAATCGCGCGTCGTGACCGTCTGGCCGTTTTCGCGGTAGGACAGGTTCGGCACTTCCGAAAGCGGCGTGCCGTTTGCAAAAGCCTTGAGCAGCATGGCGGTGCTCTCCTCCCCCTCGTTGTGCTGCAGGAAATCGACGTAGGGGCATTCGTCGAGCAATCCGCCGCCGGGCGGCACGTTGTGCCCGCCGAACAGGATCTTTACGCCCGGGTATCGCTTTTTCAGCTCCTTCGCCAGCGTTTTGTTGTATTCAAAGTTCCACACGAAGCAGGAAAACGCCGCGTAATCCGGGTTTTTAAACCGGCGGAGCACGTCCTCGATCTTTTCACGCATCACGATGATATCGGGGATCTCGTAAAGGTCCGTGATCTCTTTATCCCGTTTTAAGTATGCGGCAATACACCCGGCTCCGTAAGGCAGGAAGCAGGGCGAGGAGTAGGATACGCCGATTTGCACGAGATAAAAGGTCTTTTTCATCGCTTATTCCGAACAGGCCGCGCCGTCACAGGCCGCGTCTTCATACGTCACGTCGTCTTTGTAGGAGGACCAGCCCATGCGGCCGTACCAGATCACGTATTTGCCGAAGTCCGGCCAGTTTTTCTGCACGTTGGAATCCCGCAGCGTCAGCCGGTGCCGGCGCTCCCGCAGCGGATGCACGTCGTTTACGTAGCAGTCGCGCAGAAAACCGTGCACGTCGTAGCTGAGGGACACGGTATGCGCTTCATCCAGCGGGCGGCGCATGATCGCCTTCTGATAGGCAAGCAGGTCCCCGAAAACGTCTTCGGGGATCCCGAAGCGCCGCAGATACGGGAGCATATCCGCATAGAACCGTTCCGGCTGCTCCAGGATATGCAGCACCGTGTATTCGTGGTCGTCCCACACCACGTCGCCGCAGGGGTCAAAGATCAGCTTGCGGTTGATCTGTCCGAGAGACTGCTCGTCGGCGTGCCGTTTGATCTCAGAATACAGCTTCGCCGGGAACAGCTCCGGGTTTTCCTCAAAGTAATCCAGGATCCCGTCGTAAAACCGCTCGTACGGGACGCCGGAATGGATATACAGGTAGACGGCAAAGGCGCGCAGCAGCCCGTTGCCGTGGAAGGCCTTTGCGAGATAGTAGAACGCCGTCGCGCGCACCCACATCTCCCGGGGCATGGAGGCGGTCTCCACCACGATCGTATTGTATTCCGGCACGTCGAACGCCCGGTTCTGGAAATGCGGGCGGATGATCTCGCTTTGGACCGTGCGGATCCCGAATTTCTCAACGAAGTCCTTCTGCCCCATGGCGGCGTTCGGCAGGAGGATGCAGCCGTACACCTCGAAAACGAAGTGCTGCCCGATCTCAAACAGCTTGCCGATGCCCGCGATAAAGCTCTCGTAGGTCTCGCCCGGCAGGCCCAGGATCAGCTCGGAATAGGTCTTCATCCCCTCGGTGTTGTATTTGGTGAGCAGGTTTTTATAAAATTCCAGGTCCCGGTTCGTACGCCCGATGTTCTCGAGCACCACCGGGGACATGCTCTGGAAAGACAGCGTGGCGCCGATCCGGTCGAATTCGCAGGCCTTGAACTTTTTCACGATCGCGAAAACGTTTTCGTAATTGTTTTTTGCGTAGTTCATGCGCATGCGCTCCGGAAAGCCGGTGGTCTCCTTGGCCTCCACCAGCGCGTCGGCGATCTCCAGGTCGCGGCTGAACATGCCGAAGTTGGCGTCCGCGCCCCACACGAACGCGATCTTATGTTCCGCCATCCAGCGGATCTCCGCCTTGATCCGCTCCAGCGGGAACAGGCGGACCTTTGCTTTCAGCAGGCCCCAGTCGCAATAGGCGCACCGGTTCGGGCAGCCGCGGCTGGTTTCAAGGATCGCGTTGAAGGTGATCTCCGGATGGTCCCGCAGGATCCCGTCGAACCAGCCGTCCAGATAGGGCGACGGGTATTCGAGCGTCCGCTGGCAGACCGTTTCTGTGCGGGTATACGTCCCGCCCGCATTGCGGAAAGAGATATTCGGCACGTCGTTCAGATCCTGCCGCAGGGCGATGGCCTCAAACAGGATCCGAAGGGTGTCCTCCCCTTCCCCGTGCGCAAGCACGTCGATATAGGGATATGCTTCGAGATAAGAAAAATCATCCGGCACGTTGTGCCCGCCGAAGATGACGAGGCAATCGGGAAAGGCCTTTTTTACCGCCTGAGCCAGCGCTTTGTTGTACTCGGTATTCCAGCAGTAATTGGAAAAAGCGACGATCGCAGGGTCTTCCATGCGGGAAACCACGTCAAAGATACTCTCCCGCAGGAAAATGAATTCCTTCAGCAAAAAGTGCTGCTTCACGGTCCGGCTCGTCCATGCGGTCGCCGCAAGGATGCCTGCCGTATACGGCAGATAGGCGTTTTGCGCGCCGAGGCAGGCGGATACGTCGACCTGTACGAAATAGACGTTGCGCACGGCTTTGCCCCTCCTTTCCGAGATGACGTTGCAAACAGTTTATAGATTATTATATTCTTTATTTGGTTAAAAGTCAAGTAAAAGTCGCGTCCCGGCGCGCAGGCCCGGAAAGAACCGCACAGCGTCTGCAAAAAAACCGCAAAGACCGCAAAAAAGACCGTACGGATATTACGGACCCCTCCGATAATAACGCCCCTCCGCAGAAAGCATGCGGGCCCCTCCTGAAAAAGGATCCGGGCGCCTCTTAAGAAAGCATCCGGACCACTCAGAAGCAAGCGCGTTGTTGACAAAACGGGGCGTTTATGTTTTAATATAGAGCGAACCATTATTTTTTTCGGAACCGGGTGAAGCCTATGCGCAGACTGCTGGATTTTTTCGATCGGCATCGGATCCTTTTCGGCGTCGACGTTTTTTTGGTGCTGTACCATTTTGTCATTGTGAACGGCTGCAGCTTATTTAGGGTCAACCGGATCACGTACGGGTTTTATTCGGTCGATTTTTCCATGGGCTTCTGCAGCCGGTTCATCCAGGGCGCCGCCTACCGGCTTCTGGTCGGGAAATACAGCGAGGACGCCGTTACCGCCTACGTGACCGTGATCTACTTATTGTTCATCCTGGGCGTGGCGTACCTGACCGAAAAGTTTATCCTCGCGTTCCCGGACGACCGGAAGGCCTGCTTTATTCTGTCGCTGTTTTTTCTGACCGGCCCGTTTACGCTTTCCATGTTCGTGGTGGAATTCGGCATGCTGGATATGCACTGGGCGATCCTGTTCGGGCTCGCCCTGCTGTTTATGGGGAACCGGTACCTGCGCTTTCTGATCCCGGTGCTGGTGGGCGGCATGGTGCTGGTCCATTACGGGTCGCTCATCTGTTACGTGGCCGCATTGTTGCTGCTGCTGCTTTTTAAGGCCGTGCTTGCCGGCGACCGGCGGGAGCGGACCGCCTTTCTCGTGCTTTTCGGCGTCTCCCTTTTTGTCGGCGCGGGACTGACCCTGTATTTTATGCAAAACGACAAGAATAACGTCGTTTACTCTCTGGAACAGTTTGACGGGATCCTCCGGAACCAGCGCGGCGCCTATCCGGAGTATTTCGAATACTATTTTTACGAAGAGGAAATGAGCGATACGTTTTTACAGCACGGGTTCTCGCCCAGCGGCATGTTCAACACGTCCGATCTGATCGGGAAGATCATTTCCCAGATCCGGATGACGATGGCGTTTGACGAGATCGGGAATTACACGACCGTGAACCTGCTCGGGATCATTCCCTTCGCGTTCCTGAGCTATTGCCTGTTTCTGTATTTCAAAGCCCGCCGGCAGCCCCTCAGGCGCATCCTGACCCTGCTGTACTTTGCGCTGTCCCTGATCATCGTCGCCGCCGGGATCTTCTTTTCCACGGACAACGTCCGGTTCCTCGACCACGCGATCATCCTGCTGTTTACCTTCCTCTTTTTCCTCCTGTATACCGATTGGCGGGAGGGGATCCGACGCCTCGGGGCGCTGTTTGCAAAGCCCGGGGACTGGTTTATTGCGGTCGTTCT
>JAFRNP010000036.1 GCA_017430145.1 Clostridia bacterium | reverse complement strand
CGGCGCGAACAGATCTGTTATACTGTCCGCGTCAACGGCAGATGAAATGCACCAAATCAAAAAGATCGGAGGTAACCGAATGTATCAGGAATTCAAACTGGTTGCAGGTCATCTGAAAGAACGCAAAGGCAGGTACTATGTCGTTGTGAGCTACACGGATACGACCGGCAAACGTGTCTCCCGGGAGTTTTCCACCGGGCTGTCCGTGAAGGGCAATAAGAAAAAAGCGGACGACATTCTGCAGCGGATCCGCAGAGAGGAAAGCGAAAAGCTGTACACGCAGATGCGCATGCAGTCGGGCGGCGAAACCATCGACACGACGACGCGCTTTACGCAGTTTCTTTCCGACTGGCTGGAAATGATGCGCGCAAGCGTGGAGAGCACGACCTTTTCCTCATACAGTATGACGATCAGGAACAAGGTCATCCCGTACTTTGACAAGCGCTTCCCCAAGCTGCGGCTCATCGACGTGACGCCGAAGCACATCCAGGACTACTACACCTATGAGCTGAACGTCTGCGGCGTGTCCGCCAACACGGTGATCCACCGCCACGCCAACATCCGCAAGGCGCTGGATTACGCCTACAAAACCGGCATGATCGAGAGCAATCCCGCCGACCGGGTGCAGCGCCCGAAGAAGGAGAAATTCGTCTCCGAGCCCTATTCCATGGACGAGCTCCACGCGCTTCTGGATGCTGCAAAAGGCAGAAACGTGGAATTCGGTATCGTGATGGCGGCGTTCTACGGTCTGCGCAGAAGCGAGGTCGTAGGCCTCAAATGGAGCGCGATCAATTTTGACGCCAAAACGATCTCGATCAGGCACACCGTGACGGAGACGACAGTGGACGGCAAGCGTCAGATCATCCCCAAGGACCGCACGAAAACGAAGTCGAGCTGCCGGACGCTGCCGCTGGTGCCGCAGGTGGAGGAGCTGCTGCGGAACATGCGCATGAAGCAGGAGGCCAACCGCAATCTCTGCGGCAGGAGCTACCACACGGAATATGAGGCGTATATCTACGTCAACGAGCTCGGGGAGTTGATCACGCCCGATACGCTGTCGAGACAGTTTCAGGCGTTTCTGGAGCGCGAGGGCTTCCGGCACATCCGCTTCCACGATCTGCGGCATTCATGCGCCAGTATGCTGTACGCCAACGGCGTGGCGCTGAAGGATATCCAGGAATGGCTCGGACACAGCGATATTTCCACCACGTCCAATATATACACCCATCTGGATTATTCGTCAAAAGTGGAATCCGCGAACGCGATTCTGGGCTTGTTGGAGTAAACAAACGGATTCTGATGTCCTCGTAAATGTCCTCCGAAATCGCCGGAAACCGCGCCAGCAAAGGCTTTACGGGCCCTCAAAAATTCCGAAGTATGTCCTCCGAGGGCGTTTTCGTGCGAAATCGGCAAAAAACGGACAAGTGAAACAGCAGGGGTAAAAAACACCGAAACCCCTTGAAAAATAAGGGGTTTCGGCTGTTCGGATGGTGCCGGTGGCGGGGGTCGAACCCGCACGGGTGATTAGCCCATTGGATTTTGAGTCCAACACGTCTGCCAATTCCATCACACCGGCAAATTCAGTTGTTTTTTGAGGCGTCCCGGCTCGTTTTCCGGAAATCGGAGGACATTTTGGAGGACATAGCCCGAAAATCGGTTTTTTGAGATTTTGAAAACCCTTGTAAAATAAGGGGTTTCGGGCATCGGCACGGGAGAGGGGCAAACGGATTTTGAGTCCAGCACGTCTGCCAATTCCATCACACCGGCGTTTTTGTACGGATGTTATTATAAACGAAGTGTGAAAAAAAATCAATAGGAAAATGAAAAAAAGACTTGATTTTTCAAAAAAGCGTGCTATAATAATTAAGCAGTTGGGCCTGTAGCTCAGTTGGGAGAGCGTTCGGTTCGCATCCGAGAGGTCGTGGGTTCGAATCCCTTCAGGTCCACCAGAGTTAAATCCTGCCGGCAAGCGCTGGTGGGATTTTCGTTTTATTATTTCGTTCTTATGAAAAAAAGGGGAGTGCCGATGGAAACGACCGAAATGATCCTGATCCTCGTGCGGCAGATCGCGCAGATGTTTTTGTACGCGCTGCTCGGTTTTATTCTGTTCAAGGTGCGCCTGATCACCAAAGAGGGCAGTAAAACGATCGGCAATATCCTGATCTATCTGGCGCTGCCTGCGGTGATCGTCAACGGCTTTCTGGTGGAGCGAACGCCCGAGCGGATGCTTGGGATCCTTTGGAGCGCCGTTGCCGGCGCGGTGCTGTTGCTGCTTTCGATTTTCGTTTCGCGTCTGTTTTTCCGTAAGGATCCGGTAGCTGCGTTTGCCGGCGCGTTTTCAAACCCCGGATTTTTCGGGATCCCGCTGATCATTGCCTCTCTCGGGCAGGGTGCGGTGTTCTACGCCGCAAGCTTTATCGCCTTTCTCAATATCGGGCAGTGGACGTACGGCGTATCGGTGCTGACCGGTCAGCCGCTTTTGCAGGGCTTTCAGCCGAAAAAACTGGTCAAAGCGCCGTTTTTTATTGCGACGGTCATCGGCGCCGCTTGCTTTTTTGCGGGGATAAAACTTCCTTCGGTCCTCTCCGGGTCCGTCGGCGCCGTGGCGGCGCTCAATACGCCCCTTGCCATGTTTACGGTGGGGATCTACCTTGCCCAGACGGATCTGTTGAAAATGTTCGTCAAAGGAAAGCTCTACCTGTTGGCGGGGGTGCGCCTGCTGCTGATCCCGCTGCTGAGCGCTCTGCTTCTGCTGCTGATCCCGCAGGCACTGAGCGATCTCAGACTTGCGCTTCTTTTGGTCGCTGCCTGCCCCGTGGGCTCCAACGTGGCGGTGTACGCACAGCTGCACGACGCGGATTACCCGTATGCGGTGGAGACCGTGGTGATCTCAACACTGCTGTCGATCCTCACGATCCCGGCTGTCGTCTGGATCTATTCGCTGTTCTGAGCATTCCATACCGATTCTTTTGACCGCTTTTCCGGAGCGGTCTTTTTTTGTTGCCGAAACGGCGATAAGACGCCGTACCGAAAATCAGAAGTTGTCGGCACCTTTTCGGAAAGCCGCGCTATACTGATAGCAGGGGCGCTGTTCCCGAACGGGGACGCGGTTCCCGAGTTTCTTCGCCGGGATCTGTAGTTGACCGAAACGCCCGGAACGTTTCCGTTGCCCGGAACCGGCGACAGAGAGGAGAGAAGCATATGTACAACAATACGCAGACTGCCCGTCTGAAGTCCTGTGCGCCGGGATATGGCTGACGAAGGGGATCGCTGCGCCTTTTCGGTGATCGGCGGAGACAAGCGGCTGCTGTTTGCCGCAAGGCGTCTGCAGGCAGCCTCCCGCAGGGTAAAGCTTTGCGGTTTTGAGCTTTTGGAAAATGAAGGCGTAACAAACGTGCCGCTGTCCGAAGCGCTGGGATCCGACGCGCTGGTCTTCGGACTGCCCTTTACAAAGAACGGCATCTCGCTCAACGCGCCATACGCAAAGCCCTCCGTTTCGGTGCGGGAGATGCTTTCCATGCTCCCCGTGGGCAAGCGGGTGTTTCTCGGCGGGGCGGACGACCGTGTGACGGCGCAGCTTTCTGCCGTCGGCGCGCGTGTTTATGATTATTTCCGGGACCCGGTGCTGCTGGAACGAAACGCCCGGCTGACCGCCGAGGCCCTGCTGGGCTTTCTGATCACGGAGCTGCCCGTGGGGCTGTCGGGGCTGCCGGTAGGCGTCGTCGGCGCAGGCAGGATCGCTTTATCCCTGACCGGCCTTCTGGTTGCCTGCGGCGCGGACGTGACGGTGTTTGCCCGGGACCGTCTGCAGCTTGCCCGCGCAACGCTCCTCGGCGCCGACGCGGCGGGGCTTTCAGACCTCGGCGCAGAGTGCCGCCCGTTAGCGGCGCTTGTCAACACGGTCCCGGCGCCGGTCGCAGGCGCCGAAGCCCTTAGCGCCCTTCCGAAAAACTGCCTGCTGCTGGAGGCTGCAAGCGCGCCCTTCGGCATTGACGAGACGGCTGCCGAACAGGCGGGGATGCGGCTGATCAGGGCGTCCTTTTTACCCGGGCGGTTTTCTCCGGAAAGCGCGGGGGCATATATTGCCGACGCGATCGAAGCGATGAGCCGGGAGGTGAAATGAATGGAAAAACTGAAGATCGGGTTTGCCGTGACCGGTTCCTTCTGCACCTTTCGAAAGGCGTTCGAAGCCGCCCGGCGGCTCGTTGAAGCCGGACATACGCTGGCGCCCATTATGAGCTTTCATGCGGCGCAAACGGATACCCGTTTCGGAAAAGCGGATGAAAACGTAAAGGAACTTGAAACGATCTGCGGGCGCGAGGTGGCCGTAAGCTTACCGGCGGTGGAGCCCATCGGGCCGAAGGGCCTTCTTGACGTGCTGCTTGTGGCGCCGTGTACCGGCAACACGTTGGCGAAGATCGCCGCCGGTATCGCCGACACCCCCGTGACGCTGGCGGTAAAGTCGCAGCTCAGAAACGGGCGCCCGGTGGTGATCGCCCCTTCTACCAACGACGCGCTGTCTGCTGCCGCGAAAAATATCGGGCAGCTCATGAGCCGGGCGCATATCTTTTTCGTTCCCTTTGCCCAGGATGCGCCGGAACAAAAGCCCGCCTCCGCCGTGGCGCTGTTCGAGCTGATCGTGCCCGCGGTCGAAGCGGCTGCGAGGGGAGAACAGCTCCAGCCGGTGATCAGGGAAAAGTAAAATACGGGTTCGGAAGATAGCCGGTCCGCCTTTTGGAATCGGGCGGAAAAGGGTATACTGTTCGCAACGGGATCCTTTTTATGGCGCTTGACAAGGCGGCGAAAAGATTGTACAATAGTATCCGTAATAGTCTTGACCGACGGAAGGGGTGAGGCCGATGGGACATAAACGCAGGTGGCTGCTGCTTTCGCTGACGGCGCTTTTGCTTGCGGGCGTTGTGATCGTCCACGCCGCGTTGCAGCCGAAGAAAAGCGAAGGGGTCTATGAGAATAAGATCGTGGACCGCGTCGATTTTTCGTTGGAGAACACGTCGTTCGTATTAAACCGTGCAGATGCAGGCAAGGAGATCAGTCTGGATCTGACCTTTCGCGCCAAAAAGAACGAGGCGGATTTTTACGCCGTTCTGGAAGCGCTGCATTTTGAGGGAATTTCTTACCGTACGGCCACGTTCACCTGCCTGACCCCGGGGCAGTCCTGTCTGCCTGAAAAGCTGCCGCTGCCGGCTGAAAACGGGGAGCCGGTGGAAATGGTGTGGGAGATCGACCTCGTATTTACCCCCGCAAACGCGAAGGCGTTCACGTTTTATCTGAACGTGGAATACACGGCGGGGATCAACGAATACATGACGGACGACCGCCTGGTCCGGATCCCGGTGAACGTCACCTTTGCCTGACGGTAAACGAATAAAAAAAGCCTGTCGGCGCTTTTGGGCATCGGCAGGTTTTTCATGTTCTCAGGATCTACGGCGCGTCGTTTTCGTGGATGACGCTGTAGGCGACATCCGGAACGTCGGACATGATGCAGTCCGCGCCGAGCGACTGGAGCATACGGATGGTTTCGGCGTCGTTGATGGTCCAGTACTGGACCGCCAGATCGTATTTGTGCGCATAGTTGACCAGCTTGTTGGTGCCGAGCTTGATGACGAACTGGTTCGCGGGGATCTGCAGCGCGTCGAACCGGAACGCGTCGGGCTTTTGTTTTGCGCTGACAATAGACGCAAGATAGAAAGCGACGACCTCTTTGATGGAGGCGGAGCGGGGAAGATCGGGATAGGTCTCGTCAAGATAGCCCGTTACGTCCCCGTTGAAGGTGCCGATGATGGTGCGGTCCAGCAGGTTCCGGTCCTTCAGGATCTGATAGAGCGCGTCCGCCGCCTGATAGCCGAGGTCGCCTTTGTTTTTGATCTCAATGATGTAGTGGAACTGCCCGGCGGCCTCGATATAGTCGAGCACGTCTTCAAGCGTGGAGGCCCTGAGCGTATCGGGCACGTCCTCGCCGTGAAGGCCCTTGTAGGGCGTTTCGCCCGCGTCGGTCTTAAAGCCTTCGCCGAAATTGAGCTGCTTTAATTCTTCGAGCGTATAGTTTTCGGGACGCGCTTTTTTGACGCCGAAAATCTCTTCGCTGTCGGTGGTCCGGTCAAGGGTATCGTCGTGCAGAATGATCAGCCGCCCGTCCTTGGTGATATGCAGGTCGAACTCGAAAATATCGGTCTTGAACGTCTCCGATTTTAAACAGCCCTCAAACGCCATCATGGTGTTCTCCGGAAAGATGCCCCCGCCGGAACGGTGGGCGGAGACCATGGTCTTTCCGTATTCCGTAATGTAAGGGTTGGCTGTGTCGTAATACGCCACGTCCTCCTTCCAGTTGTGGGTGGCGATCAGGAGCGCCGCCGCAACGACGGCAAGAAGCGCGATAAGAATGACGCGAAGTGCTTTTTTTACTGCGGACGTTTTTTTGACGGCCGCCGCCGTTTCAGTTGAATTGCGCATAAAAAACTCTCCTGCTCCGAACGGTTATTTTCTGAAAAGGGAACCGAGGTCGACGCCGCATTTCATGAGGATATAGCAGACGATCACAAAAACGGCGCCGCCGATCAGGACCCACTTGAGTTCCTTTAAGATCTGGCCGCCGTAGACCTTGTTTTCCGCCCGGTAGTCGTTGCCGGGGCGCAGGCCGCACACCGGGCAGATCTCCGCGTTAAAAGGGATCCGGCTGCCGCAGTGCCTGCAGGTCCGCGACGCGTTTTCTTTTCTTCGGCGAAGGGAGCGCATGGCCAAAAAGAGGATGACGACAAAGGCGATCAGGATCGCGATATAAAACCAGCCCATAAGACAGACGACCTCCGGAGATCACGTTTGTAAAAATCATTCGGGAACCGGCGGAGAGCCTCCGTCGGTTCCCGAAAAGCTATTTCAATTATAGCCAAACGCAGGAAATTTGTCAAGAAGGAATTACAGGCTCAGCCCGGGATCCGGATCACCGTTGCGCTGTATTTTGGGACCGCGTACGTGAACGCGCCGCCGGGCAGCGTGAGATCGAAGGTTTCGATCTTACAGGCCTCCGGCTGCCCGAGGATGTTGTCGTTGTCGGGGCTGTCGCCCGCCACCTGCTGAACGGCCGCGGTGATCTCCCCGGCGGGGAGCCCCGCGATGTTGACGGCGACGTTTTTGTTTTCGCCGGTCACGTTCACGAGCTTCACAAGGATATCGCCCGCGGCGTCCCGGCTTACCACCGTGTAAACGTCCGCCAGGGTGTTGTCGGCTTCGTCGTAATCGAACATCAGTTCGTCGTCGATATAGCCCTTGACGTTCGTGCCCGAAACCACCAGTCTGATGCGGTAGGTTTTGCCGGTCTCCACCGTGAATGCCTTATAGGTCTTTGCCACCCTGCCCTGTTTGAGGCCGTTTTCCATCTTCTGTACGCAGGAGACCGTATTGCCCCAGCCGCCGATGTTCCAGAAGTAGTTGTTGTCCCTGTCCTGTACGGCAAAGGGGATCAGAAAGCCCTCGTCGCCGCCGGTCTTGGTGGCCTCCACCGTGTAGGTGTAGTCCGCCATGTCGTTGTCGGCGTCAAAATACGCCACGTCCCCGATGTCGCAGTAGTTCATCCATGCGCCCTCGTGGATCAGCTTGCCGTTTCTGATCTTGAAATTGCCGTCGTTGGGGTTCTGCCACGCCCATTTGAAATCGTCGACGGTAAAGCGGTCCTGGCACAGCACGCGGCCCGTTTTGTTGCTGACGACTTTGACGTTGTCGAATTCGGCCTCGGTATACCATGTGCCGACGCCTACGCGGCCCTTTAATGCGGGCGTTTCGGCTTTGCCGCTCGAAATGGCGTGTGAAAGCACCGCGCTGCCGGTGTTGGTGGAAAACAGCTTTTGCATATAATAGCTGATGGAGCCGGTGGACTGCCGGTTATTGAACCATATAAGGTCCGGCGACCAGTGCGTGGCGGTCAGGTTCCCGAACAGCGGCGCGTAGGCCGCCATGCGCACGATATCGCCGTTCCGTTCAAGGCCGGTCATATACGCCGCCTCCGCCAGCGCCGCCTCCAGCCGGTTGGAGCGCGCCGCGTACTCACCCAAAAAGACCTGGATGCCGCCGCCGTAGGCGGTATCGGTCATTTCGGCGACCGTGCGTTTATAGTTGTCTTCGTCATAATAGTCGGCGTTTTTCAGGAACCATGCCGGGTCCTGATAGTAGTGCTGGTCGGTCGCGCCGGCAAAATCGGCGGCGTTTTCGCTGTCGCCGAGCTGCTGTTTTGCGTATTGGTAAGAAGCCAGATAGTTCGCGCCGCTCAGCGCGTCGGCGGGCCCGGCGGAATATACCAGCTCCAGCCCTTCATACAGGGCGGGATCGGCAGCCTTTGCCGCGTTGAACGCCGCCAGGAACAGGGAGTATCGTTCAAAGTAGTCCTCTTTTTCGTTCTCGTTGCCGATCGCGATGTATTTCAGTTCAAAGGGTTCCGGGTGCCCCATGGAGACGCGCACCTTTCCCCATACGGTACTTTCGTCGCCCCGGCAGAATTCCACCAGGTCCAGCATATCCTGAATGCGCGCGTCAAACAGGTCGCTGTCGGTATCTACGGGCCCTTTGCCGCGCATCTGGCAGTAAAGCCCGGCGGTCAGCACCGGCAGCCCCACGGCGCCGATATCCTCGGCAAGCTGGAAGTACTCGTAAAATCCGAGCCCGTAGCTCATAAAGGAGGGGTACGGGTCGTCGGTACCGCCGAGGTCGGTCCAGAGGTTGATCCCCTGTTTCCGGGCTGCCACGTCCCCGTAGCGGCCGTTGAACAGCAGCGGCGCGCCGGACGCGTCGGCGCCGACGGAATCCTTCCAGTGGTAGGCGGTCTCTTCGCTTTCACCTTCGATCACGCATCCGCCCGGGAAACGCAAAAACTTCGGCTGCAGATCCTGCAGCTTTTCGGCAAGGTCTTTTCTCATCCCGTTTTCGCGGCCCATGAACGTGTTTTCGGGGAACAGGGAGACCATGTCGAACGCAGCGGCGCTTTCCGCCGGCAGGATCAGCTGCAGGCGCACGTTTTCGCTTGCCGTCAGACTGCTTGTCAGGGACGCCGTATATTGTGTCCAGCTTTCCCCGCCGATCGGAACGTCCGTTTCTGCCGCCGTCCCGTCGCCTGAAACGAGCCTGACCTTCACGGTCAGCGGCGTCTCGGTTTTTGCCCAGACGCTGAAGCGGTAGGCCGCGTCTGCTTCGATCGCCATGCCGTCAAGGTACCCGCGGTTTTCGATACCGCCGTCTGCCGCGCCGGCAGACAGGCGCAGATAGCTGGGGTTATTCTCGTTTAAGCAGCCGGCGGCGTCGTCCGTGACAACGACGGCGTCTGCGCCCCCGAATGTTTTCCAGCCGTGGAGCCCGTCGTCCCGGGCAAGTGCCGTAAACGCAAAGGAGCGGTTGATGACCATTTCGGCGTACAACCCGCCGTCCGCCGCAAAGTTGATGTCCTCAAAAAAGATCCCGAACAGCAGGTCGCTGATCCCGTGGAGCTCTGTTCCGGCGTCTGCCGAAAGCTGCAGGGGCGCCGAGGCGTCGTAGGCGGCAACGGTGTTTGCCGCGGGCTCGGCGGGCGCGGGATCCGCCGGTTTCGCCGGCGCCAGCGACAAAAAGAATGCCGAGAGCATGGCGAGGATCCGCTTTAACCAGGAAACGATCTTGAATTTCATAGAGGGCTCCTTTTCCGTTTTTTCCTATTATATCGGTTCCTGCGGGATATTGCAAGCCTTTCGACGCTTTTTTTATGAATTCGTCATGCGCTATTGACAAAAAAACGGATTATTGATATACTTTATTTATGCAGATTATGCGTAGGAGGAAAGCATATTATGGATTTTTCAGCCCATCTGTCCGATAAACGGATCGCGGTCCCGACCCCTGAAAACGTGGTTGACGCCGCCGGTAACTGCTATTTCGGTACCTTTGATAAGGAATTCAAAAATATGGATTTCTTAAAGGTCAACCGGCCGTCGGCGCTTCCGAACTTCCTGAACAAGTCGCGCCTGACCCTGTGGGAGGCCACGGAGATCAATTTCGGCAAGGTGGTCCTTCTGACCGCCGTGTGCGATATGTCCCTGTTCGGAACGACGCTGACGGTGTTATATGATACCCGCATCAAAAAGGTCGTCGCCTGGCAGGAGATGCTGATCCCGGCTTCAAAGGCAGTGATCTCCAAAAACCTGATCAACGGCGCGGAGAGCTATTCCAAGGCAAAAAAGGTCAACGTGCGCTACGTCAACAATTTCCAGCGGGGAGAAGCGATCGTCTCCGGTTACGCCACCGGCAAGGAGCAGGGCTCCATCGATTACCGCGTGAAGCTTACCCGCGTGTCAAAGCCCAGCATCGTCAACATCCCCTTCGGTGCGAACCGGCCGCTGTATTCGCAAAAGGACCTGTTCAGCGTGGAAGGCTATCTGGAGTATAACGGCGAGCGCTTTGTGGCGGACAGCTCCACCACGGCGATCATCGACGACCACCGCGGCTATTATCCCCGGAAGTCCCATTACGACTGGGTGACGACCCTCGGCAAAAAGGAGATCGACGGCAGAGAGCAGTATTTCGGCTTCAACCTGACCCGCAACCAGTCCATCGACCAGGACGCGTACAACGAGAACCTGATCTGGTTCGAGGGGGATTCCACGCTGCTCACGCCCGTGGTGTTCCGCCACGAGACCGACAAGCTCTGGCACGTGCAGGACGAGTACGGCATGGTGGACGTGCTGTTTGATATCGGCGACGAATTCCTGATGAAGGTGACCACCGGCATCATCAATATCGACTACCATATCACGTTCGGCTCCCTTTCGGGTTTTGTGTGCGACCCGAAGGGCAACAAGTACGTGCTGGACGGCATGAACGGCATCGGCGAGGACAAATCGCTGCTGTTCTGATCCTGAATTACATAATAAAAAAGACGGAGCGCTTTGACGAACGCCCCGTCTTTTTTTACCGGCTGTTGTTTTTGATGTTCTGTTCAAGCTTGTCGTACAGGTCATATTTTTGTTTGTCGTTTTTTTTTTGTTTCGATCTTGAGTTTTTGCCCGTCTGCAGTTTCGATGCTGATATAGTCCTCCCAGAATGTCGTGTCGCCGTGGGTATGAGATTTGGTGCCGGTTTTGATCGTTTCGATATCGGAAAACAGAAAGATGGTCGCGATGCCGCCGCAATGATAGAACAGCAGCGTATCGTTGAACCGGAGCATTCCCTTTGCGCGCGGATCCTGCGGCAGGGAATAAAGTGCTTGTCCGATCTGTTCGGGATCGCCGATCCGTTTTGTCTCCTCCATCAGGTTCGGGTACGAGGACATGGCGGACCGGATGAAGAAAATCAAACAAATGGCGACTGCTATGAACAGCAGCAAACAGACGACTGCTGCGAACGGATGGTCTGCAAGAATCAGGAAGACGCCGACGACCGCAAAACCGGCGCCTGTCAAAGAAAGAACGGAGAGAATCAGCAGATTATCCGCAAGCAGGGATCCCCGGATTCGTTTGAAAAAACCATAAGAAACGCGTCCTTTCTTTCTTGTGCCGTCCCTTTATCTGAGCTCGTACAGGCTTTTGAATTTCTCTTCGAGATAGTCGAGGTAATAATTGACGTTGAGGCTTTCTCCAGTGACGGCTTTGATCCATTCGTCCGGGTCCTTGAGGGAAGCGATCGAAAACACGCGTTCGGTCAGCCAGTCCCCGATCTTTTTGAGGTCGCCCTTTTCGACGGCATTGAATACGTCGAACTCCTTTTGCATGGCCCTTAAGATCTGCGCGCCGTAGGCGTTTCCGAGGGCGTAGGAGGGGAAATACCCGTAGGAGCCGGTCCAGTGCACGTCCTGCAGGCAGCCGCTTTCGTCGTCCGGCACGTCGAGCCCCAGGTATTCTTTGTACTTCGCGTTCCATGCGGCGGGGATCTCATCCACGGTGATCTCGCCGTTTACAAACGCCTTTTCAAGTTCATACCGGATCATGATATGGATCCCGTAGGTCAGCTCGTCCGCTTCCATGCGGATAAGGCCGGGCGACGCGGCGTTGACCGCCTCGTAGAGCTCCCGTTCGGTGATATCCGCAAACGTGTCGCCGGAGAGCTCCCGCAGCTTCGGGGTGATGAACCGCACGAACGCTTCGCTTCTGCCGATGACGTTTTCATAAAAGCGGGAGATGCACTCGTGCATGGCGTTGGTCATGCGGTCGGAGACGTGGTTTTCGTAATGCGCCTTCGGTTCGTTCTGCATAAACAGCGCGTGGCCGCCCTCGTGGAGCGTGGAAAAGATATTGGAAATAAAATTGTTTTCGTAAAAATGGGTCGTCACGCGCACGTCGTCGGCGCCGTAGTGGTCGGTGAACGGGTGCTCGGTGGTCATCAGCACCAGCTTGTTTTTATCCAGGCCCTCAAGTGCAAGCAGATAGCGGGAGAACGCCTCCTGCTGCGCAACTGATACCGGGCGGGATAAAAAGTCCGTACGGATCGCTTTGCCTTCGGTTTGGATCTGCCGTACAAGCGGCAGGATCCGCTTTTTGAGGGCGCCGAAGAAGGCGTCGAGCTGCCGGATGCTGCCGCCGGGCTCGTAATCGTCAAGCAGCGTATCGTAGACGGTCGCTTTTTTTTCATCACGGAGCTCCACCGCCTTTTGCGTATAGCCGATCACGGCGGCAAAGCTGTCGCGGAATAATGAAAAGTCTTTTGCCTTTTTTGCCGACAGCCAGTCGCTGTACGCCCGGTTGAACGCCAGATCCATTTTATAGGAGAGGGCAGCGGAAATGTTTTTCGTTTTTGCGTAGTCGCCGTAAAGGCGCCTGACCGCCGCAGCCTCAAGGGTAGAAAGGCCCGAAGGGTCGTTATAAAGTTCCGTCAGCAGCCCGACGTAGCGTTTTGCGTGGGTCCGGCTGAAATAGGCTTTGCCGAGGATCGCCATGTCCTCTCCCGCCTGCTGCAGCCCTGCGGGCGGCGCACAGCATTCCATATCGAACTGGAGTTTGCCGATGCTGCGGGCGTATGCTTCAATCTCGTCCAAAAGGGAAAACAGCTTTTTGACCTTCTGTGAATTATCCATGATCTTGTCTCCATATCTATTATTATTTTTCATTATATCAGAAATGTACAGCTTGTGCAAGACAAAACCTCCGAAATCCGTCGGTAACAACAAATTTTGTGATTTGCAAAAAAAGGCTTGCATTTTTATTACGGGTATGGTAGACTATTAACACTGATTAAGCGGAAAAGCGTCTGCCGTACCCGGGCGGGCGGTTTTCGACTGTTTATTTACGTTTATCTTGTGACTGAAAGAGGTGAATCATGTATGAAGCAGGGAATCCATCCCAACTATCAGCCCACTACGGTGCGGTGTGCCTGCGGCGCGACGTTTGAGACGCGTTCCACCAGCAAGGAGCTGCGCGTGGACATTTGCTCCAACTGCCATCCGTTCTTCACGGGTAAGCAGAAGCTTGTTGATATCGGCGGCCGTGTTGACAGATTCAAGAGACGCTACAACATCACCGATAAGAAATAAGCGCTTTTTTTGCACGGCATACCGAAATGCAAAAACCGGCGGCGAAAGCTGCGCGCCGCCCGCAGATGCGCAAAATAACTGGTGAACAATTGGGTACGGGGCTGCGCGAAAGTGCAGCCCTTTTTCCGTCTTTACGCTTGCGCCTCAGAGGGAAGCCTGTTGGCCGAAAGTTATAAAAGTAAAAAAGATACAAAGTTACAAATAAGGGCGGGCTCTGCCCGCACCCGATATTTGCCGTCTTTATGATTGCGTCTCAAAGGGAAGCCTGTTGGCCGAAAGTTATAAAAGTAAAAAAGATACAAAGTTACAAATAAGGGCGGGCTCTGCCCGCACCCGATTTTTGCCGTCTTTATGCTTGCGCCTCAAAGGAAAGCTTGTTGGCCGAAAGTTATAAAAGTAAAAAAGATACAAAGTTACAAATAAGGGCGGGCTCTGCCCGCACCCGATATTTGCCGTCTTTATGCTTGCGTCTCAAAGGGAAGCTTGTTGGCCGAAAGTTATAAAAGTAAAAAAGATACAAAGTTACAAATAAGGGTGGGCTCTGCCCGCACCCGATATTTGCCGTCTTTATGCTTGCGCCTCAAAGGGAAGCTTGTAGGTCGAAAGTTATAAAAGTAAAAAAGATATAAAGTAACAAATGAGGGCGGGAAAGAATTTTCAGATTTGCATTGGGTTGCCCCGCCGGGCATAGCCCGGTCGGTCTGAGTTAAAAATGATCCACCTGATCTTTTTCTTAACGCTCAGACCCGCACCCGATTATAGAAGCGGGCTGGTCCGAAAGATGAACTTCCTATAATCAACGCCGCAGAGGCGGCGTTCCGAATTTCCTATCTTTTATAGCTTTTGTAGCTTTTATAACTTTCTATTTTAAAATAAAGTGCGAAATCCCTTCTGTTTTATCATTTTTCGTTTCTCTTTTATTATTCCGAAAGGAGGCCGACTATGCCGAAAGAAAAACGCCCTGTGCAAGCAGCGCCTGCGTCTGAGGAGTATCAGACCGTCCGGCAGCGGGGCAGCGCGGAATTTACCGTGAACCGTTCCCGTTTTATCGGGCATATCGCGCCGGTCTCTTCGATGGAGGAAGCCGCCGCCTTTGTACAGGAGATCCGCGCAAAGTACCCGGACGCGCGCCATAACGTGTTTGCGTATATCGTCCGGGAGCCGCAGTATTCCCGCTATTCCGACGACGGGGAGCCGCAGGGCACCGCAGGGATGCCGGTGCTGGACGTGATCCGCAAGTTTCCTTTGACGGACTGCTGCGTTGTGGTCACCCGGTATTTCGGCGGGATCCTGCTCGGGACCGGCGGCCTCGTGCGCGCCTATTCGCAGGCCGCAAAAATTGCGGTCGAAGCCGGAGAGCCGGTCCGTATGCGCCGCTGCCGGGTGCTGGAGCTCGACTGTCCCTACGGGCAGTACGAGCGGATCGTAAAACTGCTCGAAGCATTCGGCGCCGTGACGGAGGATACCGCCTTTGCGGACGTTGTGAAGATCCGTTTCCGTCTGCCGCTGGAACAGTGCGAAGGATTTGAAGAAAAACTGACGGATCTTTCGGGCGGCGCGATCCGGCCCCGGACGACAGGCGAGCGGTTTGACGCGTTTCGTCCGGAAGAGACGCAGCCGACGGACTGAGGATAAAAAGAACAAATCCGGAGAAAAGCGCGGAAATCTGCGTTTTTCTCTTTCTTTTTATGTTTTTTGGTGAAAATAAAAAGGTTTTTTTGCGTTTTTGGCGTATAATGCATTGGAAACAGGAATGATCCGGTCGGATCTGTAGTGACCGTTTCCAGAAACAGACAACCATGCGTACGCTTCGGAAGGGAGGGAACAGCGCATGCGGTTTTCCGACGCTTTTCTTGATGAGCTCCGGTCCCGGGTCGACATCGAAAGCCTGATCGCAGGCTATGCGGAAGTGCGGCATTCGGGATCGCGCACACCGGTGGCGCTGTGCCCGTTCCACGCCGAAAAAACGCCGAGCCTGGTCATCTATCCGCACAACTGCTCCTATTACTGTTTCGGCTGCGGCAACGGCGGCGACGCCATTGTGTTTATCCGCAATATCGAACATCTTGATTACGCCGAGGCGGTGCGCTTTTTGTGCGACAAAACGGGAATGCCTTTCCCCAGCGACCCTGTGGACGATGAATACACCCGTCTGCGCCGCCGCTGTTATGAAGCGAACCGTGCCGCCGCCCGGTTTTTCCACGCGGCGCTGCGTTCCCCCGCCGGGGAGGCAGCAAGGAAATACCTTGACAAACGCCGGCTGACCGACGAGACCGTCAACCACTTCGGCCTCGGATATGCGCCGGACAGCTGGGATGCGCTTTTGAAGCATCTGCGCGGCAAGGGCTTTTCGTCCGAGGAGCTGGTCGCTTTTAACCTTGCCCGCCCGACGCGCAGCGGCGGGACGATCGACGCCTTCCGCAACCGGCTGATGTTCCCGATCATAGACGTGCGGGGAAACGTGGTCGCCTTCGGCGGACGCGTGCTGGACGACAGCAAACCGAAGTATATCAATACGTCCGATACGGTGGTGTATAAAAAAGGGGAAGGCATCTACGCCCTGAACTTTGCGAAAAACAATCCCGACAGGAAGCTGATTTTGTGCGAAGGGTATATGGACGTGATCGCCATGCACCAGGCAGGTTTTACCAACGCCGTGGCTGCGCTCGGCACCGCCTTTACAAATGAGCAGATCACGCTGCTGTCCCGCTACTGCGACGAGCTGTATCTTTCCTTCGACTCGGACGAGGCAGGTAAACGGGCGACGGAAAAGGCGCTGAAAATGCTTTCGTCCTCCCCTATGAAGCTTCGGATCCTGCAGCTGGAGGGCGGGAAGGACCCGGATGAGATCCTGAAGACCGACGGCGCGGAAAAAATGAACAGCCTGATCAGTACCGCCCGGAACGACACGGAATTTGCGCTTTCACAGTGCAGGGGGAAATATGACCTTTCCACCGACGACGGCAAGCTCGGCTACGTGAACGCCGCCGTGGAGGTGCTGGCTTCTCTCGGCAACGCGGTGGAACGGGAGCTGTACATTGCCAGGGTCGCGTCCGAGACCGGACTTCCGATGGCCCCCATTGCCGAACAGGTCCGCAAAACGGCAGGCAGGGTGCGGCGGCAAAAAGACCGCGCATCCTTTGAGCAGGCGGCAAGGGAGGCCGCAGGCGACGACCGGGGAAAGATCCCGAACCCGGACCGAAGGCAGCACCTCAGGGCATGCAAGGCGGAGGAGACGATCCTTGCCTCCCTGATGCTGAATCCCGACTTCTATCCGCGCTTTGCGGGGCAGCTGGACAAAAACTGCTTTGTTACGGAGATGAACCGTGAGATCTACGAAGCGTTTGAAACAAAGCTGCGGCAGGGCAAGACCCCGGAGCTGACCTATTTTTCGGATGAAAGCAACCCGACGGTCTCCTATATCGCCTATCTCTCAACGCTCGCCGATAAGATCGCCGGGACGCCGAAGGAATTTGAGGACTGTCTTGCGGTGCTGGCGGAGGAGCGGCTGAAAAATCAGATCCCCGCGATCGGCGAAATGTCGGATGAAGCGTTTGCGGAAATGATCCGCGGGAAAAAAACAGATAAAAAAACCGGATAAAAACGGAGGGTATGAATATGGAAGGACACGACAAAAAAACAGCGATCACCCAATTGATCGAACGCGGCAAGGCGACAGGCAAGCTGTCGACGCAGTACATCGATGCGCTGATCATCGACCTGGATTTCGACATTGAGGAGCTCGATAAGCTGTACGAGCTGATCGAAGCCAACAACATCGAAGTCATCGACGATATGAATGAGAATGCGATCGATTCGCTGACCTTTGAGTCGGAGATGAGCGAGCTGACGGACGGTGAGGACTCCAAAAGCCTGCCGATGGACGACCCGGTCAAGATGTACCTGAAGGAGATCGGTAAGATCCCGCTTCTGACCCCGGAAGAGGAGATCGAGCTTGCCATCAAGATCTCGCAGGACGACCGGGAGGCGAAGACCCGTCTTGAGGAGGCGAACCTGCGTCTTGTGGTAAGCATCGCGAAAAAGTACCTCGGCAGAAATCTGCAGTTCCTCGATCTGATCCAGGAGGGCAACCTCGGGCTGATTAAGGCGGTGGAAAAGTTCGATTACACCAAGGGCTTCAAATTTTCGACCTATGCGACCTGGTGGATCCGCCAGGCGATCACCCGCGCCATCGCCGACCAGGCGCGTACCATCCGTATCCCCGTGCATATGGTGGAGACCATCAACAAGGTGAAAAAAGCGAACTCCCAGCTTTTGCACCAGAACGGCAAGGAACCGACGCCCGAAGAGATCGCGGAGCTGCTGGATATGCCCAGTGAAAAGGTCCGTGAGATCCTGCGCGTCTCCCAGGACCCGGTTTCTTTGGAGACGCCCATCGGCGAGGAGGAGGACAGCCACCTCGGCGACTTTATCCCGGACGAGGAGGCGCTTGCACCTGCAGACGCCGCGTTCCAGTCCCTGCTGAAAGAGGAGATCGCCGCCGCGCTTTCGACCCTGACGGCGCGCGAGGCAAAGGTGCTTTCCCTGCGCTTCGGGCTGGAGGACGGCCATTCCCGTACGCTTGAAGAGGTCGGCAAGGAATTCAACGTCACCCGTGAGCGGATCCGCCAGATCGAGGCAAAGGCCCTGCGCAAGCTTCGCCATCCGAACCGCTCCAAGCGTCTGCGCGACTTTATGTGATCGCCGCCGGAGGCCTACAGGAGGGGTTGAAATGAAAATGAAACACATAACGACGGCTTTATCGCTGCTTCTGGCCCTTGCAGTCCTGTTCTCCGCCTGCGCGAAGGATGATGGGGACGGGGAAAACGGGTCCACTGCGCCCGCGAACGCGCAGACGGCTTCCGTGCCGGACGGGCAGGAGGTCACCGCCCCGCGCCTGTCGGCCAGCGAGCATATCGCCATTATCCCGCAGGAGGAAAAAACCTATTCGGAAGGCGATACCTTCACGGTCGATGTCTATCTGAACGCCATCGACAACGTCGCCTCTTTCAATCTGGATCTTGCCTATGACAAAGAGATCCTGGAGCTGGTGCGCGCAAAAGACGGTTCCGTGCAGGACATGCAGTTTATCACAAACGACAGCGGGGTCCCGATCCTGATCGGCGCGATCACCTATGCCACGGTCGATTTCGCGGAAGAGATCGTATGTACCGCCACCTTCCGCGTGCTGAAAACGTCAAAGATCGACGCGGATACGGGGCTCGAGACGACGCTTTCAAGCACGCCCCTGACGCTGACCCCGCGCGCCGTGTCCGTTGGTCTCAACGAATCCGGGGACGAGGTCACGGACGTTTCGGATCAGATGGACGTTCTGGTCTATAACGTTTCGATCAGATAACCGCGCCTATGGACAGGAAAGAGTGGAAACAGTTCCGCGGGTCGAAGCCGCAGCCGGATCAGATCATGCTGTCGATCAAGGGGGACCCCAGCGAACGCATGGCCGTCCGCTGGCGGACGTGCGCCGATATCAAGGACGGTTATGTCCTGTACCGGACGGCAGGATCCGGGGACGGCTGGCGGAAAGCGGCGGCGACGCGCAACATATTTGAAAGCGACCTTGACGTAAACGCCGTCTTTTTCGCGGATATGACGGGGCTTTCCCCCGATTTACGGTACGAATATACCGTCGGCGATGACGCGCACCGCAGCCCGGTTTTTTCTTTCAGGACGGCGAAAGCGCACGTTGACCGGTTTTCGTTCCTGTGCCTTTCGGATATCCAGACGGGCGCTGCTCAGCCGCCTGCCGATTATACCGAATTCGGGCAGATCCTGCGGGGGATCCTGAACAAGCATCCGGAATGCGCGTTTATCCTGACCGGCGGCGACAATACCAATTGCGGGCAGACGGACGTACAGTGGACCGGGCTGTTCGGCGGGCTTGCCGGTATCTGTGAAGAGATCCCCATGATGATGTGCATGGGCAACCACGACGACATGGGCTTTGCGGATTATTTTACCGGGGAAGGAAAGTATTATTCCGAGCACGCCACGTACTTTACCAACTATTTGTTGGGGTCGTACCCCGATAACGGGCCCGAGGGCTGGAAGGTCGCGAATTACGCCTTCCGGTACGGGGACGCGGACTTTTTCGTGCTGGGCACCAGCGGTTATGAAGAGATGAACGCCTGGCTGAAAACGGCGGCGACCGAAAGCGGCGCCCGATGGAAATTCGGCGTGCACCACTTCCCGGTCTGTTATTCCGGCCCCACCATCGAAAACGAGGATACCTATCCGGCGCTGCGGGATGGCCTTGAGTGCTGCGACGTGGTTTTTTCGGGGCATGAGCACTCTTTTGCGCGTTCTTACCCCCGCCGGGGCGACGGCTTGTACGACCGGCCCTCCGAGGGGACCGTGCATTACAATCTCGGCAGCGGAAACAGGAACCCGCCGGGGACCCGCGTGGTCCCGAAGGTCTGGAACGCGAAGACCTATCCGCATGAAGAGGATCTTTCGATGTATTCCGTGGTGACCGTTGAAGGCGACCGCTGTACGCTGACGGCGTATGTGGAGGACGGCAGGGTGGTCGACCGCTGCGTGATCGACAAGGGAAACGACTGCATCGTGCCCGTGGATCCTGCCCCGGTCTACAACCGTCCGCGGCTGAAATTCAAGGGTTACGACCTCGGTATGTGCACGGAGCACCTGCTCCCGTTTTATAAAGACGGCGTTTGGTACGTCTGCCCCGGGGCGCTGATGTCCTTTACCGGCGGCACGGCGATCCGTACGCCCGGGCGCATCCGCGTGGAGATCTACGGCAGGTTTGCCGTCTTTACGGAAAACAGCGACCGTATGGATTCTTCGCTGGGCGAAGCCCGGATGCAGGCGCCCTGTCTGCGCGGCGCCGGCGGGCAGCTCTTCGTTCCGGTGGAGGACCTTTGCCGCCCGCTCAGGATGCACCCGCTGTACTTTACGCATAACAATTTTATTTCGATCGAATCCGAAACCGAGGCGCGTGAGGCGCCCGAACAACCGTAGGGGAAAACAGAATGAGTAAAAAACAATCAAGATGGAGCGGACACCTTCTTGCCGTGCCGGCTGTGATCTTCTGGGGAGCGGCAGGTACTGCCTTTTCCGTGCTGACGCCATCCTTCAGCGAGATCCACCTGTTCGGGATCAGCTGTCTTGCGGCATATATCCTGCTGTGGCTGATCCGTCCGGTCATCCTGCCGCCCGGAAAGCTCAGAGAGGAACTGAATTACCTGATCATGGGCGTGTCCGGTGTGATCGGGTCCGCTGCCTGTCTGTACGGCGCAAAAAGCATTGCCGAGCACGACGACCTGTATCTGTTTATGACGCTGACGCCGATCGTCGTCGTTCTGGTACTGTGCGTGACCGGCAAAAAGGATAAGATCCGGATCTGGAATCTCATCGGGCTGGTCCTCGGTATCATCGGCGCCGTTTTCTGTATCGGCAACGGGCGTGTGGTGGAGTTCGGGCTCAACCCGAAATTCCTGGTGATGCTTCTCGGCGCAATGCTTTGCTGGGGCGTTTACAGCGTCATGGCGGAGAACCGCATCGGCGTCCATCCCATCTGGGTCACGCGCCGTATGATGTTCTGGGTGAACCTGATCGTGGTCCCGTATATCATTTTCAGAAAGGGGCTGCCTGCGTTCCCGACGGCGCTGAACGTGGAACAGATCGTGAGTTTTCTGATCTTGGGGCTGTTTGGCGCGGGGCTCGGCTTTGTGTTTTATAACGGCGCGTCCCAGAAGCTGGGCGCGGACGCAGCCGTCAACTATCTGTACCTGCTGCCTGCGGTGCGCCTTGTGGTCTCCATTGCCATGGGAGACAGCAAATTCCACTGGCACGGGCCAGCCGGCGCTGCGGTACTGGTGCTTGCGGTGGCGGTGTCGCAGATCATCCCTCCGGAAAAGGAAGAATAATGGACAGTATTATTATAAAAGATTTATCATTATATGCATACCACGGTGTGAACCCGGAAGAAAAGGAGATGGGCCAGCGGTTTGTTCTGGATCTGCGCGTTGCGCTTGATCTCAGCCTCCCGTGCGTCACCGACCGGGTGGAGGATACCGTCAGTTACGCAAAGATCATCAAGGCGGTGCGCACGCATTTTACCTCCCGTTCGTACGATCTTTTAGAACGCGCGGCAGAAACGACGGTGGAAATGCTGTTTGAAACGTTTGCGCCGATCCAAAGGGTCACCCTGCTGCTGAAAAAACCGGATGCGCCCATCGCCGCGGATTTTGCCTATGTGGGCGTCGAGATAACAAGAGACAGACCTGAAAAGAAATAAAAAATACAAAAAGCGTCGACGCTGATGAACGCCGGCGCTTTCGTTTGGGAGACGTTATGAAAAAAGCATGTCTTGCCTTCGGCGCGAACGTCGGGGATGCGAAAGAGAATATCAAAGAGGCGTACGCCGCGCTGGCGCTGATCCCGGGGGTACGGGTCCTGAAGACCTCCTCGTTCTACGTCACGAAACCCTGGCGTGACGGACCAGCCGGATTTCGTCAATTCGGCTGCGCTTGTGGAGACCGACTATTCCCCCGAAGCGCTGCTCGGGATCTGCCTCGGTATCGAAGCGGGTATGGGGCGTGTGCGTACGGTCAAAAACGGGCCGCGCCGGATCGACGTGGATCTGCTGCTGTATGAAGGGGAGACAAGGGATACCCGGGAACTGAAGCTGCCGCACCCGCGTATGCATGAGCGGCCCTTTGTTCTGCAGCCGCTGTCGGAGCTGACGGATACCGGCGTTGTGCTGGGATTTGACGCAGCCGGCGCGCTTGCACGGTTGAATAACGACGGCACACAGCCGGGAGACGTTGTTGAAAAAGTATAAAAGTTAAAAAGATACAAAGTTACAAATGAGGGCGGGACACCCGCACCCGATTGCAGACGACTTTACGTCTGTGCCACAGAGGAAAGCCCAACGGTCGAAAAGTATAAAAGTTAAAAAAGATACAAAGTTACAAATGAAGGCGGGACACCCGCACCCGATTATAGAAGGGGGGGTGTGCGCGTGGGGAAGGCCTGATATCATCAATGCCGCGCTACGCGGCGTTCCGCATTTGTTACTTTTTTACTTTCATACTTTGATACTTTGATACTTTGCAAAGCTGTGCGGCGTTCCGGTTTTATGCTTTTTACTTTCAATATTTTCGCTTTTTCAAGACACACCCGGCGGCGTTTGAGAATTGTAGAAAATTGATGAAAAATTGTAAAAAAAATGATTGACAGAAATAAAAAAGCATGCTAATATATGTGAGCGCTTGAGGGGGCCGGCACAGCCGCGGGGCAAAAAAGCCTGTGGGAGGCGGCCGAAAAAAAGTGCAAAAAAAGTAAAAAAAGTGCTTGACAAACAGGGAGTCTTATGATAAAATAATAAGGCACTCTGCGAGGGAGAGCAAAGAGAAGCTTGAAAATTAAACAACGACAAACAAAAAGAAACCCTTGAAATTGAATTTGAGTAAGCGTGCTTACACAGTAAATTCGAGATGCAGAAATGTATCTATAAAAAGAATAACGTCAGAAGACGTACCAAGAGCTTAAACGGCTCTGAGAAATGATTTGGACGGCTTTAAGCCGTTTAGATACCATTTTTTAGAGAGTTTGATCCTGGCT
>JAFRNP010000035.1 GCA_017430145.1 Clostridia bacterium | reverse complement strand
TTGCTTGATCTTTATTCCGTCATCCTGCACAGATTTTCCTTGCCAACCGCCAGGTTGACGGCGTCAAATCTGTACAATCTGACGAAAAAATCTACTGCGCAATCCGCACACCGGAATTATGCGGTGTTGCCTTAAATAAAAAACTGCGAATAGTCTGTTACCGTAAAAATATAGACCTTGAATTTCTTCTCTTTTCGCGCTTCCCGGAAGTTGCCGCTGACCTTAACCCGCTTGAGCGAGGTGGTAAGCTCAAAATCCACATGGTCATAGTGCATGGCCTCGCACACGTCTTTGGTGCGCACTTCCAGCCGCGCCGTGTCGTCCGGGTCCCGGCACAGAGAAAAGTTGATCGCCTCGATCTCGTTCCCGTTTGCCTTCAGGGACAAAAACCGTTCGGTAGGGAGCTTCTTTTTTTTCTTTTTGTCCTTTTTCTTGTCAAAAATCATCGTTTTATCTCCGCTGTTGTTTCTGCGTATGGTTATTATTTTCGGTTGTTTAAAAATATTATAATGGAAAATCGGTCCGCCGTCAAGCGAAAAAGAGGGCGCTGTGCCAAATCATCGGCGTTCTTTTTAGCAAACGTTTGTCAGAAGCAGAAGACCGGCCGTTTATAAAGCGCCCTATGCCCTCATAACTGCGGCATTTATCCCTCCGGATGTCGAAAACAACGAAAAAAATAAGAAATATATACGATTGGGAAAAATATAGGCTTGATTTTTTAATTTTATAATGTTATGATATTCTCACTGTATTATGATTTCTGCACGGGGGAAACCCGTCTCAGTCTATTGGATACGGAGGAGAAAAAAGATGAACAAGTTTAAGCGCGCGGTAGCGCTCCTGACGCTTGCAGCGTGTTTGTTGCCCCTGTGCGGCTGTCTGCGTTTTTCAGGCAATCTGATCAGCACGCCTGCGCAGCGTCCGACCTCTGCCTCGCCCTACGTCTATAACGAGCGCGGCGGGAACGTGCCTGCGGCAAACGCCACAAGCGCTTACGTCGTTCCTACCCAGGCGTATGAGATCCCCACGGCTGCCCCGGTCATTCCGTCAGAGACGCAGCCCGCGGCCCAGCAGCCGGTCGAGACGCAGCCTGCCCAGCAGCCTGCCGTAACGCAGCCTGCCCAGCAGCAGTCCGACGCGACGGATCCCAGCGGCTGGAGCAAGGATCAGATCATAGCCTACCTGCAGCAGGCGGTCAATAAGAGCAAGGACAGCGCCGACAATATGACGGTGGACCATACCGAGGAGTTCAATATCGAGATCGACCGGGTCCCCGGCGGCAGCGCCATCAAGAACCTGGCAAACTCCATCATCGCCGGCGTTATCAAGCCCACGAACGAGACGCTTCAGTATGCGGGCGGACAGGCGACGAATACCGATAAGGAGACGGTGCCGCTTCTGCTGCCCAAACGCCAGAAGTTCAATCTGCCTTCTTCGGGCGTAAAGGAAGCAAAGGCCGCGAAGAACGGAAACGACATCGTGATCGATATCACGCTCGTTGAGGAGCTGGGTACGCTTACGGACGTCCCGCAGTACAACGCCGGTTCCGTCGGTTATCTGAGCACCGGAGACGTGGACCTGTCCCTGGTGACGGTCGAAAAGCTGGAGATCACCTATTTCGGCTCCACGATCCATGCCGTGATCAACCAGAGCGGCCTTGTCACGCTTGCGGAGTACCACATCCCGATCCGTGTGTACGGCGCAGGCGGCGCGCTCATGATCAAGGGCGAATTTGAGTGCCACGGCGAAGAAAAAGAAGTCTGGAAAATGAACTGGTAACAGTTCCGACGATGTCGGGCGCACTTCTTCCGGAAGCGCGCCCGATAATGTATTCTGCAGGCGTCCTGAAGGGCTGCCGAAGACCACCGGACGGAAAGAGAGAGGATAGCTTGGATACGAAAGAACTGTTAACGATCCTTCGGACTGCAGCGGAGCTGAAACTGCAGACCCGCCACTGTGAGACCGCCCCGGGCAGACGGGAGAGCGTTGCCGACCACTGCTGGCGGCTGGCATTTTTTGCCATGCTGCTGCGTAACGAACCGGCATTCGGCGATACGGATATGGACAAGGTGATCCGTATGTGCCTGCTGCACGACATGGGCGAGGCGTTTACCGGCGATATCCCGGCCTTTCTGAAAACGGATGCGGACGCCGGGAAGGAGAGCGCCTTACTGGAAGCGTGGTTTCGGTCCCTGCCGTCAGAGATCGGTACGGAATATGGCGCGCTCTGGCGGGAGATGGAGGCGCTTGAGACGCCGGAGGCAAAGACCTACAAGGCGCTCGATAAGCTGGAGGCCGTCATTTCACACAACGAATCGGATATCTCCACCTGGCTGCCGCTGGAATATGACCTGCAGCAGACCTACGGCAGAGAGGAATGCGCTTTTTCGCCGTATTTCCGGGCGCTGTTTGACGACGTCGGGCAGTGGACCCGCGCAAAGATCGAAGCGGAAGGCCCGACGGGAGCAGGTGAGGGGACTTGACAAATCTGTTATAATTGTATAAAATAAATAAAGAATTCAGCTATTTCAGGAGGTTCTGACGGTATGAAAAGATTCTTTTCTGTTGTATTGTGCGTTCTGCTCGTCATCGGCTGCTGCCCGCTGACGGTCTTTGCCGCCGACGCCTGCGGCTGCGGCAATGCGCCGGTCATATTCATTGACGGCATCAACGCCTGCGACCTTATCCGCGACGCGGGAACCCAAAACCAAAAGGTCGCGTTCCCGTTCACGGCAGACGACGTGATGGAAGTCGTGGACAACAACGGCGACGCGATCTGGGATCTGCTGGACGGGAATTTCTCCGCCGGGAACGAACGCGCGATCGTGGACGCGATCGTGGCGATGCTGGAGGACGTCCGCATGAACCCCGACGGTACGTCCCTGTATGACGTCAGCGCGGATTGGGCGTACCCGACCCGCGACGGCCATAAAAACGGCGAGCGTTTCCGCTTCTGCTTCGACTGGCGGCTGGATCCCTTTGAGATCGCGGCGCAGCTCCACGATTTCGTGGAATACGTCAAGGATATGACGGGGCACGACACGGTCCATATGGTCGGCTTCTCGATGGGCACCGTGATTTTACAGACCTATTTTACGCTCTACGGGTATGCGGGCGTCGAGTCTGTGGTCTGGTATTCGGGCGCGTACCGCGGCCTGGAGATGGTGGGGCAGCTTTTTACAAACCGGTATTATGTGGACGCAGGCGCGCTTGCCGCCTATGCGGACGAGGCCCTGCCGACGGACGAATCCGTTACACGTTTGCTGGTTTCCGTTCTTGACGGGCTGACCGGGATCGGCTTGACCAAAGGCGCGCTCCGGTTCACCAACAGGATCCTGCAAAGGATGATCGCGTCCGGCGCCATGGATGAGATCCTTCTGTCCACTTTCGGCAGCATGCCGGGCATCTGGAGCTTTATAGACGATACGTATTATGAGGAAGCAAAAGAGAACCTTTTTGCCGGCAAGGAGACGCAATACGCGGCGCTGATCGAAAAAATCGACCGGTACCACTATAACGTTCAGATGCACGCGGATGAGATCATGGAAAACGCCCGCGCCGCCGCCGGAAAGATCGGCATCATCTCCAAGTACGGCAGGCATATGGTCCCGGTGACCGAGTGCAGCGATATGCAGGCGGACGGTGTGATCGACGTATACCACACCTCCGGCTTTGCGACCGCCGCTAAGATCGGTGAGACGCTGCCTGCGGACGCCGGTAACAAATATCTGTCCGCGGACCGGATCATCGACGCTTCCACGGCGCGTTACCCGGATCAGACCTGGTTCGTTAAAAATGCGGAGCACTCCTCTACGCCCGAGTATATTCAGCGGCTGATCCGTTGGATCCAGTTTTCCGACCATCAGGTGACGGTCTGGGAGAACCCGGAGTTCCCGCAGTTTGCTTCGTATGACCCCGTGACGGATACGACCGCACCGCTGACCGGCCCGACTGCCGGCAAAACCGTGTTCCAAAGGCTGCGGGAGTTCTTCAGATATCTGATCGAGAGCCTGAAGATCCTGTTCAATAAGCGTTTCGGCCGCTGAAATAATGAAGAAAAAAGAAAGCTTTGCTAAACGGTCCCGCAAGCTTATGAAATATGCGGCGTCGGTCGTTCTTTGTCTTGCGCTGAGCCTCGGAATACTGGTTTTCCCTTATGCGGAGGAGGCGCCCACCACAGACGAATACTGGAACCGTACGCTTTTGTATGAGGCGGAGGGACGGCGTCTGATCGGCGAATTTCTGACGTCGTTTGCCTCGATCGGGATGGAGTCGTTCGTGCGCACCGACGCGTCTGAAGATACGTATACACGTTATGTGCTGAAATCCTTTGAGCTGTACGCCGATACGTATGAAAGCGGCGTGGCCGTGAGAACGGATGAAAAGGGGCGGCAGTTTCTGCGTGTTTCCGCCCAGCAGTTCGAGCAGCAGACCGGCCGGCTGTTCCATCAGCAGATCCCGGCTGAAAACGTACAGGGATACGAAGACGGGTACATCACCGTTTCGGCGCAGCACGCGAACGGGGACGTTCCCCTTATGGCGGTCACGGATACCGTGGTATATCTCAACAACCGGCTGTATGAGGCGACCTTCACGGTCTGGCAACTGAGCGGCGAAGAAGGCGGAACCGAGGCGGTCTACGATCCGGATCGGCTCTCCGACGACGCGAAGGAGCTGACGCAGGGGAGCTGCGTGTTCTTTTACAGCGGCTCGACGGATCAGACGCAGATCGACCCGTGGGACCTGCAGCTTGAGGGTTACAGGCTGAATGAGAGCGTGCTGCCGGAGGCGCTTAAGGAAGAAAACGGGCCGATCACCCCCTACTTTGTTTTGGCGGACCAACGGGACGACAGCACTCCGTCCGGGAAAAGCGGCGGCGCCGTTGACGGCAGCGACGACAGTACGGGAGCTGAAGACGCCGAAAGTGTATCCGGCAGACGCGCCGTCGTATGGGTGCTCGGGCTCTGTGTGTTGCTCGGCGCGCTGGGCTGGATCGGCTTTACCGTGCGGAAAAAAGGGCGCAGTTCCAAAAAAACTGACGGCTGACCATGAAAACCGTAAATAATAAAAAGAACTGTGAAAAACGATGCCTTCACAGTTCTTTTTGTATTTCTTTGATCTTTGTTGACAAAAGCGCTTACAGGATCCGGATGGATACGATGCCTTCAATTGCTTTGAGGGCGTCGATCAGCGCGTCGTCGATCTGATCGTCGGTATCAAAGAGGAGGTAATTGACGCCCTTGCGTTCAGCTGCGGCGTCTGCCGCAACGGCGGCGCCGTGCGCTGCGAGAACGTCGGCGACTGCCGCCTTAACGTCCGCTTTCGCAATGACGCTGATACGCGCCGCCGCGCTGCGCGGGAGCGAAAGCGCCGGCAGGTTGACGGAATTCTTCACATTGCCGTCCTTCAGATAATCGGAGATCTGCTCCACAGCCATTACCGCGCAGTTTTCCTCCGCTTCCGGCGTGGAAGCGCCCAGATGCGGGATCGCGACTACGCCGGGCGTACCGATCTCGGCGTCGGTCGGGAAGTCGGTGGCGTAGGCGGCGACCTTGCCGCTTTCCAGCGCCGCCAGCAGGTCGGCTTCATCTGCCAGCTCCGCACGGGCGAAGTTGAGGATGCGCACACCGTCCTTTGCCCCGGCAAGGCTCTTTTCACAGATCATGCCGCGGGTGGCGTCGTTGAGCGGCGCATGCAGCGTGATGTAATCGGCGGCGGCAAAAATATCGGCAAGGTCGGCGGTCAGGCGCACGTCGTCGCCCAGTTCCTTCTGGGTCGCTTGCGTCAGGAAGGGATCGTAGCCGATCACGTCCATGCCGAGCGCTTTTGCCGAAACGGCGATCTTTTTGCCGATGGCGCCAAGCCCCACGACGCCCAGCGTCTTTCCGAGGATCTCGGGCCCCGCGAACTGCGATTTGCCCTTTTCCACCTTTTTCGAGACCTCGCTGCCGCTGCCCTTGAGGCCCTCGCACCATTTCGCGCCCTCCACGATTTTGCGGGATGTCAGAAACAGCGCGCACAGCACAAGCTCTTTCACGGCGTTGGCGTTGGCGCCGGGCGTATTGAAAACGCAGATCCCGTTTTCGGTGCATTTGTCTACGGGGATGTTGTTATAACCGGCGCCTGCTCTTGCGATCGCAAGCAGATTGTCCGGCAGCTCCATCTCATGCATGGATGCGGAACGGACGATCACCCCGTCGGGATTCTCAAAATCGTCGGCGCAGGTAAAAAGATTGCCGTCAAAATGGGCAAGCCCGGTTTTGGAGATCTTGTTCAGTGTTAATATACGATACATCGTTTTGTCCTCTCAGCTGTTGGCAGCTTCAAATTCCTTCATAAAGGCAACGAGTTTTTCAACGCCCTCCACCGGCATGGCGTTGTAAATGGACGCGCGCATGCCGCCCACGGTCCGGTGGCCCTTCAGGTTGATAAAGCCCGCATCGGTGGCTTCCTTCACGAATTTCGCGTCAAGGTCGGCGTTGCCGGTCACAAACGGCACGTTCATCAGGGAACGGTCCTCGGGATTTACAGGGGATTTGAAGAGCTTTGAGCTGTCAAGGAAATCGTACAGCATCTTCGCCTTTTTGACGTTGCGCGCCTTGATGCCTTCAAGGCCGCCGTTGTCTCTGATCCACTCCAGCACCAGCTTGCACATATAGATCGTGAAGCAGGGCGGGGTGTTGTAC
>JAFRNP010000034.1 GCA_017430145.1 Clostridia bacterium | reverse complement strand
TTGCTTGATCTTTATTCCGTCATCCTGCACAGATTTTCCTTGCCAACCGCCAGGTTGACGGCGTCAAATCTGTACAATCTGACGAAAAAATCTACTGCGCAATCCGCACACCGGAATTATGCGGTGTTGCCTTAAATAAAACAGAGAGAAATTGTGCCGAAAAATGCATTTTCCCTCTTGACAACCCTCTCAGGCTGTGCTATACTTTGTACACCTCTTAGAGGGTTCTTTTTTTCTGCCCTCATTTTGCGCCCAAATATTTCTGCGCGCAACGAAGAAGAGGGAGGCTACAAAATCGGAGGTGCCGTTATGAGAGTGAAGATCACCCTTGCCTGCACGGAGTGTAAGCAGCGCAACTACAACACCATGAAGAACAAGAAAAACACGCCCGACAGACTTGAGATGAACAAGTACTGCAGATTCTGCAGAAAGCATACGCTTCACAGAGAGACCAAGTAAGGTTTTAAGCGTAACGATCTCAGGAAAGGAAGGAACAACTATGGCTGATATGCCCGAAAAAGACGCTCAGCTCGCCGCGAAGGAAGCCGAAAAGGCCGCCAAAAAGGCAAAGCAGGAGCGCATCAAACAGAGCAAGCCGAAAAAAGAAGGCAACGCGTTCTCCCGCGCCGGCAAAGCGATCAAAAAGTTCTGGAAGGACTTTGTCGGTACCGTTAAAAAGATCGTCTGGCCCGGCCCCAAGCAGGTGTTCAAATCCAGCCTTGTGGTACTTGTGTCCATCATCGTTTCGGGTCTCGTCGTTTTCGGCGTTGACCAGCTGATGACGCTTGCGTTCAAATCCGCCACCGAAGGCGTGATCAGCGCCGGCGAGCAGCTGAAAAAGAGCGATGAGGATGAGGCCGCGACCATCGACAGCGAAGCGCTTCTCGAAGGGACGACCGAGGCCGACGCCGAAGCCGAAGCAGAGACAGAAGCCGAGGCTGAGACAGAAGCCGAAGCAGAGACCGATGCGGACGCCGAAGCAGAGACCGAAGCGGCTACGGAAGCGGAAACCGAAGCCCAAACGGAGGCTGCCTCCGCGCAGTAACGCGCAGGCAGACGGAGGTCGCACATGATCGAAGGATACAAATGGTTTGTTGTCCACACCTACTCCGGTTATGAGGATAAGGTGGCGGAAAACATCACGAAGGTCGCCGTCAACCGCGGCCTTGACAATCAGATCCTTGAGGTGAGCATCCCCACCGAGACCGTGATCGAGATCAAAAAGGTTGAACGGAAAAAGACGAAAAAAGCACCCAAACCGGTGGATATGTCCTTTGAGGATATCGACCTGCCCGAAGAGGAAGAGGAGGAGCCCGCGGAAGAAAAGCGCGTGGAAGTCAAGCGCAAAATTTTCCCGAGCTACGTCTTTGTCAAGGCAGCCGTTTATTACGACAACCAGGACGACCGTTATAAAATGGACAGCCTTGTCTGGTACGTGATCCGCAATACGCGCGGTGTGACCGGATTTGTGGGCCCTGACGGTACGCCGGTGCCGCTCTCCGACGCCGAGATCGAGAAATTCGGCGTGGAACGCGTGACCTACGACGTCAAATTCGAGGTCGGCGATTTCGTCACGATCATGGAGGGCGCCTACGAAGGGTATGCCGGCGCGGTGGAAAGCATCGACGCAGAGGCAGGGACCGTGTGCGTGATCATCCAGACCATGGGCCACGACACGCCGGTCGAACTGAGCATCGCAAAGGTACAGAAGCTGTAAGCGGTCCTTTGCGCATGCTCACGGCGGAGCATACCGACTCCGCCGGCTGGATTCAGGTAATTTGTCCCCTTCGGGGGGCTGTTACAGCGCATTGCTGCGCTGTGGGAGGAGGTCCTTTCGCGGCCTCCGCCACTACCACATTTTTTTGGAGGTGCAATTATGGCACAGAAAGTAACAGGCTTTATCAAGCTGCAGATCCCCGCGGGAAAGGCAAATCCCTCTCCCCCTGTCGGCCCGGCGCTCGGTCAGCACGGCGTGAATATCATGGCGTTCTGCAAAGAGTTCAACGAGAGAACCAAGAATGACGTCGGTCTTGTGATCCCCGTCGTGATCACCGTTTATGCCGACCGTTCCTTCTCGTTCGTGACCAAAACGCCGCCCGCAGCCATCCTTATCAAAAAGGCATGCGGCATCGAAACCGCTTCCGGCGTACCGAACAGAAACAAGGTCGCATCCATCACCAAGGAGCAGGTCAGAAAGATCGCGGAACAGAAAATGCCCGACCTGAATGCCGGCAGCGTTGAGGCTGCCATGAGCATGATCGCGGGCACGGCGCGCAGCATGGGCGTGACCGTGGTGGACTGACACGGAGGTAGAATGAGATGAAGCACGGAAAGAAATATACCGACGGCGCAAAGCTTGTTGACCGTCAGAAACTGTATGATCCCAACGATGCGCTGGATCTTGCCATCCAGACCGCGAAGGCGAAGTTCGATGAGACCATCGAGGTGCACGTCCGTTTGGGCGTTGACTCCCGTCACGCTGACCAGCAGGTCAGAGGCGCCGTGGTCCTGCCCAACGGCACCGGCAAAAAGGTGCGCGTGTGCGTGTTCGCCAAGGGCGCCGAGGCGGAGGCCGCCACGGCTGCCGGCGCGGAGATCGTGGGCGCGGAAGATCTGGTCGCCCGCATCCAGGGCGAAGGCTTTATGGACTTTGACGTCTGCATTGCCGCTCCCAACATGATGGGCCTTGTGGGCCGTCTCGGTAAGATCCTCGGCCCCCGCGGGCTGATGCCCTCTCCCAAGGCCGGTACGGTCACGCCCGACGTGGCGCGCGCCGTCAACGAGGCCAAGGCCGGTAAGATCGAGTACCGTCTTGACAAGACCAACATCATCCACTGCCCCATCGGCAAGGCTTCCTTCGGCGTCGAAAAGCTGTACGAGAACTACGCGACGCTCCTTGACGCCATCATCAAGGCAAAGCCCGCCGCCGCCAAGGGCCAGTATATCCGCTCCTGCGCGGTCGCGTCCACCATGGGCGTCGGCATCAAGATCAACCCCAACAAGGTCCTGACTGCCGCCGAATAAAAAAATCCGAATATCGCCGATTGCCTCTTGACAAGGGGCGATCGGTATGATAGAATACCTATTGCTGTTCTAAAGACAGCAGGTGCATTTTATGCGTAAGTTTTACCGCCTGCCGAGGAATGAAGCAAAAAATCGCGATATCGTTACGATTTTTATGCCCTTTCGTCGGTCCCGGCGGAAGGGCTGTATTATTTTTTGAAGGCAGGTGAATTCATTTTGCCAAGCGCAAAGGTTTTAGAACTGAACAAAGCGAAAGTTGCCGCTCTGAAGGAGAAGATCGACGCCGCCGTCGCGGGCGTGCTGGTCGATTACAAGGGCATCACCGTAGAGGATGATACCAAGCTCCGTAAGGAACTCAGAGAAGCGGGCGTGGAGTACTGCGTTGCGAAGAACACGCTGATCCGCCGCGCGATCGAAGGCACCGCCCTTGAGGCGATGGACGACGTCCTGAACGGGACCACCGCGATCGCGACCAGCAAGGAGGATTACGTTGTCGCAGCAAAGATCCTTTCCAAGTTCGCAGACGGGCACGACAACTTTACGGTGAAAGCAGGCTTCCTTGACGGCGAGGTCATCTCCCTCGCGAAGGTGGACGAGCTCGCAAAGCTCCCCAGCAAGGAACAGCTGCTCGCAACGGTCGTCTTTGCATTCCAGGCGCCCATGGCCTCCTTCGCGAGAGCCATCCAGGCGATCATCGACAAGGGCGGCGAAACCGCAGAGGAGGCTCCCGCAGAGGAAGCGGCTCCTGCAGCGGAGGAAGCGCCCGCAGCAGAGGAGACCCCCGCGGAGTAATTCCGCAAACCGGCGCGGCATAAACCGTCCGCTCCGGATCCCGGCGTAAAGGCCGGACAATCAAATTATTCTGAAATTAGAATCGGAGGAAATTTATCATGGCATCTGAAAAGATTACCGCAATCGTTGATGAAGTTGCTGCTCTCTCTGTTCTTGAGCTGGCAGAGCTTGTAAAAGAAGTGGAAGACAGATTCGGCGTCAGCGCCGCCGCCGCTGTTGTGGCTGCCGGCCCCGCGCAGGAAGCTGCTCCCGTTGAAGAGAAGACGGAGTTTGACGTTGTTCTTGCCGGCTTTGACGCTGCTGCGAAGATCAAGGTCATCAAGGTCGTCCGTGAGATCACCGGCCTCGGCCTCGCCGATGCGAAGGCTGCCGTTGAAGGCGCTCCCAAGACCCTGAAGGAAGCCGTCTCCAAGGATGAGGCTGAAGAGCTCAAGAAGAAGGTCGAAGAGGCCGGCGGTAAGGTCGAGCTGAAATAAGGCTTTTTTACGTGAACTGCGCCCGGGAACGAAGCCGTTTCCGGGTGTTTTTGTTTACCGGAAAGCGGGAAGGGAACGTAAAACAGCGCGAAAACCTTTACTTTTTACGGAAAATGTGATAAAGTAGAAACGAAATACACGCCGGTGCAAAGAGGGGGCGTCCAGATGTCGCCGAAGTTGAAAAAGCTGCGGAAAACCACGGTCCGTAAGGCCGGGGAACGGGTCTTTACCGAGCTGTTCCGTTACCGTTTCAACGCCGTGTGCGCGATCGTGCTGCTCGTGCTCCTCGGGGTTTATTACGTCGTCGCGTCCTTTCATTATCCGCCTTACCGGCGGTTCGGGAACATCCTTTGCGATTACCGCCCGCTGCTGGAGACGGCGGACGGGCTCGCGGTGGATTCCGACGGCAACTTCTATCTGCACTGTCAGAAGGTCACGGTCTGTTACGACGCAAACTGGCAGTATGCCTGCGCTTACGCGAACCGGACGAAGGGGCAGATGTATATCCGTGACGATATCCTGTATTTTTCCGCCCGCAAGCGCGGCGGGCGGGTCCGGGAGTATACCCTGAACGGGGATAGCCTCGGTACCTTCCCGAAGACCCGGGAGGGGGAGACCCTGCGCCGCGTCGCGTCGCCGGACGGCGGCGTTTACACCTTCCACCGGGTCGGCTATATGGAGTACGTGCGCGCGTCGGACGGTACGGTCGTGTTCAGCCGCTGCTCCCTCGGGGCGCTGATGCGCCTGCTGATCTTTCTGACCCTTTTTGCGTCGGCGGTTCGGACGCTTGCGGGGCTCGTCAGACGGCCGCGGCGCGATCCGAATATTACGATTGAATAAAAGAGAAAAGAGAAACGATGAAAACCGGAAGGGCTTCTCCCTTGATCATAGAACGTGGGACTCTTCTATCATCGGGTGCGGGCGAAGCCCGCCCGCATTTGTTACTTTGATGCTTTCTTACTTTTATATTTTTTATATATAGCAGGAATAAAAGATTATGTCTAATATGCGCTCCGCGGCTTATATGTGCGAAGGGCCGCTGCTTTCAAAAATCATACGCTATTCGGTGCCGGTCATCCTGACCGGCGTATTGCAGTTGCTGTTCAACGCGGCGGACCTGATTGTGGTCGGGCGCTGCTGCGGCAGCCTGAGCGTTGCCGCCGTGGGCGCCACGGGTTCGCTGATCAATCTGATCGTCAACCTCTTTATCGGGCTGTCGGTGGGCGCCGGCGTCGCGGTGGCGCAGGGCATCGGCGCGGGGAACCGCGAGGGCGTCAAAAACGCCGTGCATACCGCCGTGCCCACGGCGTTCGTCAGCGGTGCGGTGCTGACCGCGATCGGGGTGCCGTGCGCGCGGCAGTTCCTTACCTGGATGGGCACGCAGCCGGACGTGATCGACAAGTCGACGGTCTATATGCGCATCTATTTTTGCGGGATGATCGCCTCCATGCTCTACAATTTCGGCGCGTCCATCCTGCGCGCCTCCGGCGATATCAAAAGCCCGCTGCTGTTTCTCTCCCTTGCGGGGGTGGTCAACGTGCTGCTGAACCTCCTGTTCGTGATCGCCTTTCATATGGACGTGGCGGGGGTCGCCCTGGCCACGGTCCTCTCCCAGTGCCTTTCGGCAGCGCTCGTGCTGCTGGCGCTTTCAAAGAGGGAGGATGACTGCCGCCTGCGGTTCAGAAAGATCCGTATCGATCCGGCGGCGCTGAAAGAGATGCTGCGTATCGGCGTGCCGGCGGGCGTGCAGGCGTCGCTGTTTTCCGTCTCCAACGTGATCATCCAGTCTTCGATCAACGCCTTCGGCTCCGTCGCCATGTCCGGCAATGCGGCGGCGGGCAATATCGAGGGGTTCGTCTACGTTGCGATGAACGCCTTCCATCAGACGGCGATCAACTTCACGGGGCAGAATTTCGGCGCGAAGAAGTACCGGCGGATCGACCGCATCGTTGTGTTCTGCCTGATCTGCGTCGCGGGCGTGGGGATCGTGCTGGGCGCCGGCGGGTACCTGGCGGCAAGGCCGCTGCTGTCGGTCTATATCACCGACTCCGCCGCCGCGATCGAGTTCGGCGTCGTGCGCATGTCGCTGATCTGCCTGCCGTATTTCGTGTGCGGTATGCAGGACGTGATGACGGGTGTACTGCGGGGCATGGGGCAGTCCATGGCGCCCATGGTCATCTGTATCGTCGGCGTATGCGTGTTCCGTATCGTGTGGATCTTCACGGTGTTTTCCATCCCCCGATACCATACGCTCAGGGTCCTGTACCTGTCGTACCTGATCTCCTGGACGCTGACGTTGTCCGTGGAGATGGCCGTTTATTTGCTCCTGAGCAGAAAATACAAAAAACGCGCGGAGAAAGAAAAAGAATAAAATAAAAAAAGCGGGTGCGATCGGCGCACCGGCAAGCAGGTTTCGTCGGCACACCGGCAAGCCGGTGAAAAGTGCGCTTTAACCTCGTCAAGGCGGGCTCTGCCCGCACCCGATTCTACAAGAGGGCAGGTACGGGGCGTAAGCCTGCTGTGATCAGCGCCGCGTGGGCTTTTTATCTTTTATCTCCGCTTTTTTCGGCGCAGGCGCCGACGTGGTTTTTGCTTTCCACTTCATAAAAGAAAGGAGCTATCCGTATGCATACCATTGAACAGTTCTGCAGCTGGGTGCGGGACAGCCGCCGGCCGGTGTTCCTGACCGGCGCCGGGATCTCCACCGCCAGCGGGCTTGCCGATTTCCGCGGCAAGGAGGGCCTGGAAAAACGCCGCTCCCCCGTGCCGTACGAGACCCTGCTTTCCATTGATTTTTTTGAGGAGGAGCCGGAGACCTTTTATAAATACTATAAGGATTTCCTGATCGTCGGCGACGCGAAGCCCAATATCGCCCATGAAAAGATCGCCGCCCTCGGAAAGAAGGCGACGGTCGTGACCCAGAACATCGACGGGCTGCACCAGCTGGCGGGCAGTGAAAACGTGATCGAGATCCACGGGACCACCCGTGAATACCGCTGTGTCCGCTGCGGCAAACGGTACCCGGAGGCGTATATCAAACGTGCAAAAGGCGTCCCGCGCTGCGAGTGCGACGGTATCCTGCGCCCGGACATCATCTTTTACGGCGAACAGCTCGATGAGAAAAAGCTGCGCAGATCCATTCAGGCGATCGAAAACTGTGACCTGCTGGTTGTGGTCGGGTCCTCGCTGGTGGTGTACCCTGCGGCGGGGCTCGTGCGCTATTGCCCGCCGGCCGGGAAGCTTGTCATCGTCAACCGGGACCCCACGCCCTATGACAGTCTTGCGGACCTCGTGCTGCACGACGATATTTCCGCGGTCTTTTCGGCCCTATAAGGAGGCAAGCAGATGAAAACGGTCCCGGACGGTACGTTTACCGGAAAACAGGGAAAAAACCATATCCAGGGCATGGCGGTGGATACGGAGAACGGATATATCTATTATTCATTCACCACAAAGCTTGTGAAGACCGATCTTGCGGGGAATCCCGTCGGCAGTGTGACGGGGCTGGTGGGGCACCTGGGCTGCATCGCCCGGGACCCGGAGACCGGGCGGATCTTCGGCTCTCTGGAATATAAACGGGACGGCATCGGAAAGGGGATCCTTGCCTCCCTCGGCGACAGCCGCACGCTGTCCGACGGGTTTTACGCGGTCATGTTCGATCCGGAAAAGATCACCCGCGAAAATATGTCCGCCGAGACCGACGGCGTGATGCTCGCCGCATTCCTGGAGGAAGTGCTGCGGGATTACGAGGGGACAGGCGTGAACGCAGACGGCGCGCAGGTGCCGCATGCCTACGGCTGTTCCGGCATTGACGGCGTGACGTTCGCGCCGCTGCCGGGGGACAGGGCAGGAAAGCTTTATCTGTACGTCGCCTACGGCGTCTACGGCGATACCGGGCGAAACGACAACGACCATCAGGTGCTGCTGTGCTATGATCCGCAGGAGATTTTTGCTTTGGCCCGGCCGCTGTCGCAGAATGCTATGCACCGCTCCGGCCCGGCCCCGGCGCATAAGTATTTCGTCTTTACCGGTAATACGGAATACGGGGTCCAGAATCTGGAATACGACGCGTATGCCGGCGCAATGCTGATGGCGGTGTACGCCGGCAAAAAGCCGTCGTTCGTCAATTACGACCACTTTGCCGTGGATATGGAAAAGCCCGCGGTTTCGTGTGAGCTGCGGGGGCTCTCGGAGACGGGCGAAGCCCTGACGCTTCTCGGCAGCCCCGCGCCCGAAAGCGACGCGATTTGCGGCTGGTACCTGCCCTACGGGCAGTTCGGGCTCGTGTCTCTTGCCGACGGAACGTTTTACGTCGCCGAGCCCGTTACGGCCGGCGGGGAACAGGCGGCGCGCGTTTACCGTTACCGCTGGTCGGCGGCGGACGGATGGCGTCTGTGCCGTCAGACGGCGACTGAACGCTGACGGCGCGGCATGCCGTTTCCTGCGCGGAACTGTGCGTATCATTTCCTATTGACTTTCCCGCGCAATATCTGTATAATATAAAAAGATTATTATGACGTTTTGCGCGCGAAATAAGGCGGCAGACGATCCGGCAAAGAAAAAAGAGGGAACGGCATGAAACGTGTGATCACCTACGGGACCTTCGATCTGCTGCATTACGGGCATATCCGTCTGCTGCAGCGGGCGCGGCAGCTCGGCGATTATCTGGTGGTCGCGCTTTCGACCGACCGCTTCAACAACGAGGAAAAACACAAGCACTGTTATTTCCCCTACGAGCAGAGGAAGGCGCTTCTGGAGGCGATCCGTTACGTGGACCTGGTGATCCCGGAGGACAGCTGGGAGCAGAAACGCGCGGATATCCGTGAGTACCATATCGATACTTTCGTTATGGGGGACGATTGGCGCGGAAAGTTCGATTATCTGCGGGAGGAAGGCTGTGAGGTCGTTTATCTGCCGCGCACCCCGGAGATCAGTACCAGCGAGATCAAACAGGATCTGCATGAAGATTTGTAAACGTATCAACCGATCGGACAGGAGAAAAGACGGAAAGAAAGGAGCATCGCTGCATGCGGGCGGAAGCCCTGCGTCAGCAATGGTGATTTTATGAACCTTGCAGTGATATTTGCCGGCGGCGTCGGCAGCAGAATGAACGCGAAGGACAGGCCCAAACAGTTTTTGCTTGTTCACGGAAAACCCATCATCGTCCATACGATCGAGCTTTTCCAGTACCATGAGCAGATCGACGGGATCATCGTCGTATGCGTCGCGGACTGGATCGATTATATGGAGGATATGAAGTACAGGTACCGCCTTGATAAGATCGGCAAGATCGTACCGGGTGGCGAGACCGGGCAGATGTCCATATATAACGGCCTTTGCGCCGCCGAAGAGGTGTACGGCGCAAAGGGCAACATCGTGCTGATCCACGACGGCGTGCGGCCGCTGATCAACGCCGAAACCATCACCGACAATATCGCCTGCGTTAAGGCGCACGGTTCCGCCGTGACCTGCACCGTTGCAAAAGAGACCGTGGTGCTGGTGGATGAGACCGGCAAGGTGGACGAGGTGCCGAGCCGTGAGATGTCGAGGCTGGCGCGGGCGCCGCAGAGCTTCTGGCTGGATGAGATCCTGGAAGTGGACCGGCGCGCCATCAGCGAGGGAAAGACGAATATGATCGATTCCTGTACGATGATGCGGCATTACGGGCACGATCTGCACGTTGTGATCGGGCCGCCGGAAAATATCAAGATCACGACGCCCGACGATTTCTATACCTTCCGCGCGCTGTACGACGCGCGGGAAAACAGCCAGTTGGTGTAAGGAGACCGAATGAGACCTTTTGAAGCCGATCTGGATCGGGTTGCCGCGCGCATTTCGGCGCTTGGCTTTTCCGATCAGCAATTCTTTATCACCGGCGCGACGGGGCTGGTCGGTTCGATGCTTGTCAAGGCGCTGCTGACCGCCAACCGTCTGTACGGATGCGGCAATACCGTCACGGCCCTTGTGCGCGACCCCGAAAAGGCGCGGCGCATGCTTTCGGCTTATGCCGGCGGGGACGACCTGCGTTTCTTTGTCGGGGACGTGACTTCTCCGGTCGCGTTTGAAGGGGAAGTCGATTATGTGATCCACGCCGCCAGTGAGACAAAATCCGTCAATATGGTGAATTATCCCGTTGAGACGCTGTGGACGTCCGTTTGCGGGTCCCGGAATCTGCTGGAGCTTGCGAGAGAGAAAAACGTCTCGGGGATGGTCTACCTGTCCTCCATGGAGGCGTTCGGAAGGACCGACCCCGCCCTTGAACGCGTGGCGGAAAAGGATATCGGCTATATCGACCTTACCAGCGTTCGCAGCTGCTATCCCGAAAGCAAGCGGCTGGTGGAGAACCTGTGCGTCTGTTACGCAAAGGAGTATGGTCTGCCGGTGGTGAGCGCGCGTCTTGCGCAGACCTTCGGCGCCGGCGTTTCGAAAACGGAGACCCGCGTTTTTGCGCAGTTCGCCCGCAGCGCGATCGAAAAAAAGGATATCGTCCTGCATACGAAAGGGATGTCGGTGGGCAATTACGTTTATACCGCCGACGCCGCCGAAGCGATCTTTCTGCTTCTGAAACAGGGCGCGCCGGGCGAGACCTATACCGTTGCAAACGAGGCGACGTCCATCCGTATCCGCGATATGGCGCAGATGGTGGCGGACAGGCTGGCAAACGGGGAGATCCGGGTCGTTTTCGATATCCCGGAGCAGAATACCTTCGGGTATGCGCCCGACGTCGAAATGCGGCTCAGTTCAAAGAAACTGCAGGCGCTCGGATGGACGCCGCAGGTGGACCTTGAGGAGGCGTACCGGCGGCTGATCGCCGATTGGGAGGAGGCAGAGGAATGATCTCGGTCGTTATCCCGGTTTATAACACGAAGGAATATCTTGAAACCTGCGTCCGCTCGGTGACTGCGCAGACGTACCGGGATCTGGAGATCCTGCTGATCGACGACGGATCTGCGGACGGTTCCGGCGAGCTCTGCGACCGGCTGGCAAACGAAGATCCCCGGATCGTTGTGATCCACCAGCCGAACGCCGGCGTCAGCACGGCGCGCAACCGTGCCCTTTCCATCGCCCACGGGGATTGGTTCAGCTTCGTGGATTCCGACGACTGGCTGGAACCGGATATGTATGAACAGATGCTTGCGCTTGCCGAAGAGAAGGACGCGGATATCGTGGAATGCGACGCGTTTACCGATTCCGGCGAAAAATGCACGCCGCGGTATACCTTCAAAGGCTGCGCAAACAAGACGTTGGTTTTTGAGGGCGACGATAAATTCCTTTGGCCTTACGCCTTTTCGCCGGTCCTGTGGAACAAACTGATCGCGGCGCCGCTGGTCAAAGACGTGCAGTTTACATCGGATATCCGTTACGCGGAGGATACTTTGTTTATGCTGACGCCCGTCCGCCGCGCAAAGCGCATCGCCTGTATGAATAACTGTTTTTATCATTACCGGGTCTTCCGGGAGGGGAACGTTGTGTCCGCGCCGCTCAACGGACGGTGCCTGGATCTGATCCAGGCAAACGGGATCGTGGCAGACGCCATGATGCAGGATGGGCAGGAAGAAGCTGCCGTCCAGTTTGTGTACAGCGCGGTGACGCAGATGCTTGCCAAAATGGCGGACGCGCCTGCCGATCAGGCGGCGCCGTACGCAAAGGCGACCGGGAATCTGGCTGCCGCGTACCGCGACCGGCTGCATCTGCTGGATTCCAACCCCAAGGCGACGCGGTTCCGTACCCGTATGGTGAAAATGTGCGCTTACGCGCCGCGTGCTGCAGTTGCCGTCTGGAAAGCCCGGAACAAAATGAAGAGCCATTAAGGAGTTTGTTTTGTGAAAATCAGTGTGAAACAAGGCGTTGGTTTCGTCCTCCTGCTGTCGATCGTATTGTATGCGGAATTTTTTCAGAGTTTTATTCCGATATATCCCAATGCAGTGCGGGGATTTGTGCCTGCTGCCTGGATCGTTTTATCCTTTATTCTGATCATTGATCTGCGGAAAAAGACGGTTTCTTTTTCCCGTGGGCAGGGATTGGTCTGGCTGGAATGGACGGCTATGATCCTGCTGCTTCTGATCGGGAATTCCACACAGGAGAACGCGTTCTGGGTCACGCTCCGCACGCTGTCGCTGATGATCCTTTGCATGACGCTGTGCATGGTAAAAATGCCGGAGGTGCGCTTTCTTCCGTGGATGGTTGCCGGCGTGGGCTATATTCATGTGCTGGCGACGCTGTTTTTATTTCTGGTCCCGTCCGCCTATTCTTTTGTCGAACGGGCTTACGGATACGTGCCCAGCGGCACAAATAACGGTGCGATGGGATACCGCGCGGGGATCACGTTCCACTATTCTCTGAACGGATTGCTGATTATTCTGGTCGTGTTGGTCCTCGGCGCTTTTATTGCGGCGGATGTGGTATTCAAAAAGCGGCGCCGGCTTTTTTTATGGATCTTGTTTGCTGCGGCAGGATTCGCTCTGATCCTGACGGCAAAACGCGGACCGCTTCTCTGCGGCGTCCTTTGCTTTATCGGTTTGTATTTTCTTTGTTATCCGAATAAGATCTTCAGAACGTCGGTCAAGCTGCTTCTGGTCGGCGCGTTGATCGCCGTGATCCTGTTTATTCTGGTGCCGAGGATCCCGGTGCTCAATGCGGTATACCAGCGCTTTACAACGGTGGGTGACGATGCGGAATCTCACGGCCGGCTTAAAATGTGGGAGTTTGCCTGGCAAATGTTTAAGCAGCGCCCGATTTTAGGGTACGGATGGGACAGCTTTACGGTCTATTTTAAGAAGACAGGGATCTATGTCGGTAACCTTCCGCATGCACACAACGTTTATCTTCAGCTGCTTGCAGAGCGCGGGATCGTCGGGCTGTTGTGTTTTTTTGCTGCTGTCCTGACGCCGTTTTTCAGGACGGTATCTCTGCTTGTCAAAAGGCAGACGAAAAACCTTTCGTACGACGCGACGGTGTTTCTGTTCCTTTCCTTTTTGTTTCAGGTGTTTTTTATTCTGTACTCGGCAACGGATGGCACGTTATACGGGGTCGCGTTCTACTTCTATCCGCTTTTTGTTTCGCTGACATATGCGGTTTCCAATTCTTCAGAAATGACGAACAGAGGTTTGCAGCATGCTTAAAACCGGGATCCTGACCTTTCAGAAGTCTTTGAATTACGGATCGGCCCTGCAGGCGTGGGCGCTGCAGGAAAAGCTGCGTGCGCTTGGCGCGGATGCGGAGCTGATCGACTATACGCCGGATCATTATGCGGACCTTTACGGGTATCTGCGCCGGGTCCGTTCCGCGGCGGACCTGCGCTATGATCTCGGCAATCTGCCGTTTATTCCGCTGCTTCGCCGAAGAAAAAAGGCGTTTCAGTCATTTTGGGACCAACGCTTCCGGTTGTCTGAACAGAAATATGCGTATCCGGAAACGCCGGAGCGGCTCAACGACCGGTATGAGGCGATCATATGCGGAAGTGACCAGATCTGGAGCTCCCGCGCAAAAGACGCCGACGTTAACTTTTTCCTGCCCATCGGGCACAAAGCGAAAAAAATCAGTTATGCGCCCAGCCTGAACGACGGGTCGATCGCCGACTTTTCTCCGGCGGAGGATTATAGAAGATATCTGTCGGATTTTGATTGCCTGAGCGTGCGGGAAGCGGATGCAAAGGCGGATATCGAGGCGTTTTTGGGCGGCAGCCGCGAAATTGCCGTTCTGCCGGATCCTACGCTTCTCCATCCGAAAGAGGCTTTTGAAAAGATCGCGGAGCCTTCCGGCCTGACGGGAGAGTATCTTTTATTCTTTTCCGTAAACTATAACCGGACGACCGTACGGGCGGTAAAAACCGTCGCGCGCAGAACAGGGCTGCCGGTATATTTTTATTTCACCGGTTCCAACGCGAAGCGTACCGCGCGGGAGAACAAAGACTTTCACCTGATCCGGGACAGGCTTTCACCCGCCTGTTTTCTGGATGCGGTGAAAAATGCTTCCATGCTCGTGTGCGATTCGTTCCACGGCACCGCTTTCTCGGTCATTTTTGAAAAACCTTTTTTCTGCATCGCAAGACAGGCCGAAAACGGCGGGGCCAAACGCGACGCCCGAATCTGCGGGCTGCTGGAACAGCTGGGGCTTTCGGATCGCTTTATCTCCGAAGTAGACGCCGAAACGGTCGATCTCGAGACGCCGATCGATTATACCGGGGCCACGGAAAAACGCATGGCGATGGCGGAATATGCGGAAACCTGGCTCAGGGACGCGCTGTCATAAACACAAAAAAACGATCCGACGCCTGAGACCGGAAGCAGAAAAAAAGGAACGGCTGGTTTTCGGGCGGTTCCGATTAGCAGAGGTCGATCATGATTCAACATGAAAACGAAACGGTAATAACCGAAATTTGCCCGGCGGATGACTGCACGGGCTGTTTTGCCTGTAAAAATATTTGTCCGAAGGACGCAATAGAAACGCAAACGGATATGTTTGGCAGAACGCTGCCGGAGATCGATCCTGAAAAATGTATCCGCTGCGGCGCCTGTCAACGGGTGTGCCCCGTGCAGCATCCGGTAACGGTTGAAAAACCGAAGCAGTGTTTTGCTGCGCAAAGAAAATCTGCCGAAGCGCGCAACGGTTCCGCTTCCGGCGGGATCGGCGCCGCACTGGCGGAATGCATTCTTGCCGGGGGCGGCGTGGTTTACGGCGCTGCGGTACAGCCGGGCGGAAAAGTTGAACACATCCGGGCGGATTCATTGGTGTCGGCCCAACGGCTGAAAAACTCAAAATATGTCCAAAGCGATATCGGCCTCAGCTACAGGTCCGTACGCAAAGACCTGAAAGACGGAAAAACCGTGTTGTTTACCGGGACCCCCTGTCAGATCGCAGGCTTACGGAATTATCTCGGAAAGGATGAGGCGCGTCTGTACTGTGTGGACATCGTGTGTCACGGCGTGCCGCCGATGCGTTTTCTGGAGGCGCATTTTGCGTCTGTGATCCCCGATACCAAAATCACATCTTATACGTTCCGCGGCGGTTCTCCTGATTTCCGTCTGACTGTTTCGGACGGAGAGCGTACGGTCTATGACAAATTCCGCCGGTTGGATCCGTATTATATCACGTTTTTCAACGGAACAAGTTACCGTGAAAACTGTTACCACTGTGTTTATGCAAAGCCTTCCCGCTGCTCGGATCTGACGATCGGCGACTTCTGGGGCCTTGACCGCAGCAGCCTGCAGTCAGAGATGCAGGGAAATATTTCCGTCGTTCTGCCGAATACGCCGAGAGGGGCGGAGCTGCTGAAAATGGTTTCCGGCGATCTGATCTCAGAGGAGCGCGAATTGGAAGAGGCGGTAAACGGAAACGACCAGCTTCGCGCGCCGTCAGAAAAATCGGCGTGGCGGGATCTTTTTATCCGCTCTCTGGCGAACGGGGAAGATATTGAAAAAAGTATGCTTGCCGCCGGGGGGCAGAAGGATATCGACGCCTATCTTGCTTCACAGACGTTTGCGGGGAAAGCAAAACGGAAAGTGAAAAAGATCCTTTCCAGATTCATGTGACGCCGGCGGCGTCTGAAAGATCCCCGGACGCTGTCGGGTCGGCCGGCGGCGTGCCGAATGGAGGAAAATATCTGTGATAAAAAAAGCACTTCGGAAATATAATTCCCTGTCGGTCGTCCTGCGGGCGACGATCTGGTTCATCTTCTGTTCAACGCTGCAAAAAAGCCTTGCTTTTGTAACAACGCCGTTATTTACCCGGATGATGACGCCGGAGCATTACGGACAGTTCAATACGTTCCATTCATGGTCGGGCATCCTTTTGGTCCTTACAACGCTGCGCCTGAATTACGCGGTATTCAACAAAGGGATGAGCAAATATAAAGATGAGCGCGACGCATATACATCCACGATGCAGACGATTACGTTTTTTCTTGCTGCCGTTGCGCTTATTATATATATTATTTTTCATAATCAGTTCAACAAATGGTCGGAGATGCCGACGTATATTATGTTGGCGATGTTCGGGCAACTTCTGTTTACCCCGGCGGTCGACTTCTGGACGATCCGTAAACGGTATGAATACATTTATCGGCCCGTCGTGTTTCGGACGCTGCTGATGCTTCTGCTGTATACCGCAGGCGGGCTGGCGGCGGTTGCCCTGACGGAGGAAAAAGGCTACGCCCGTATCCTTTCGGAAGTCGCCACCAATCTTGCATTCGGGATCCCGCTGTTTATTTACAACCGGAAAAAAGGGAAGACCTGGTTCAACAAAGAACACGCTTCCTTTGCGCTGCGGTTCAATTTGCCGCTTTTGCTGCACCATCTTTCTCTGTACGTGCTGAACAGTTTTGATACCATTATGGTACAAAAGATGGTCAGTTTTGCCGCTGCTGGATTATACGGTCTTGCTTACCGTGCGGGCGACGCGATCAAAGTGATTTCCAACAGCATCAACAGCGCGCTGATCCCTTGGGAATATGAACAGCTGGAGAAAAAAGAATTCAAAAAGATCGATAACGTCATATTCCTGTCCTTCGTTGCCATGGCAGGCGTTTCCATCATGTTTTCCGTCTGCGCGCCGGAGCTGCTGATGCTGCTTGCCGATAACCGGTATCAGGAGGCCATTGACGTTATCCCGCCGGTCGCGATCAGTGTTCTGTTTTCATATATGTATACAAGCTTTGCGAATGTGGAGCTGTTTTATGAAAACAATAAGTTTACCATGTATATTTCCACCGCCGGCGCGGTGCTGAATGTTGTGCTCAATTATATCGGTATCAAGCTGTTCGGTTTTGTCGCAGCTGCGTATACCACGCTGATCTGCTTCATTTTGTTCGCCTTTTCGCATTACGTGTATATGACCCATTGCGTCAGAAAAGAGTTCGGCGTCAAAAGGGTTTTCCGTGCCGGGCGGATCGTTGTGCTCAGCGCGGTTGTGATCGCATTCGGTCTGCTGATCGTGTTGTTGTACGACCACGTCATCATCCGTTATTCGATTTTGGCGGTTATTCTTGTTGCCATGTTTTTGAAACGGAAGGTGTTCCTGGATATCATTAAAGAGGTTCGTGACGATAAAAAGCAGGCGGAAAAAACAAAAAAGGATCAAAAGGCGCAGCTGACGGATGCAGACGCAGAGGTGGATCCCCTCGAACAGAAGGCGTCGGTTGCAGAGGATGCTTCCGAACAGGAGCTTTCCTGATTGCAGTATGCGCATACTGTCCGGATTGACATGCCATACGACGGCATGGTAAAATAAAGAAAAATGAAAGGACTCAGTTTTATGGAAGCGATTCTTACGTTACTGAAATTTGCCACCCGGCAGAAGATGGCGTTTTACGCCGGCACGGACCTGCTCAAACAGCTTCTGTCCTTCAAGGTCCCTTTCACAAAGATCGGCGCGACTTTGCTTGCGATCGTTGAACTTTTCTCCGCCTCGTTCTGGGATACGCCACGTACGCCCCGCGGGCCGGAGCTGGACCTGACCGGTTACGAGATCGTGTTTGAGGACAACTTTGACGGCGATGAACTGAACACCGACGTCTGGAACGTCACGACCTCCGGCTCTTCCACCGGGTTTTACGATCCGTCTGCGATGACCGTAAAGGACGGGAACCTGACCATTACCGCCGAGTATAAAGACGGGCCGCAGGGCAAGGGCTGGTACACCGGCGACATGCGCCTGTACGAGAAGTACTGCAAGGGATATTTTGAGATTCGCTGCAAGGCGTATCCCAACCAGAAGCGCGGCGATTTCTGGAGCGCTTTCTGGCTGTCCGTTTACGGCGAGTACATCCCCGAGGTCTCTCAGGGCGGCCCCGGCGGCTGTGAGATCGATATCGAATGGTTCTCCGAGAGCACGCGCGGCGACAGAGTGGTCGGCATCACGCCCGCCGTATGGCTCAACGGCGCGGACGACGACCCCGAGATCGACGGCATCAATTTCGGAGACTATGCCGCGCAGAAGGATCCCGTGGAGGAGTACAACACCTACGGCATCCTCTGGACCGATACGGAATATATCTGGTACATCAACGGCGTCGAGGCCGTCAGGACCTCGTATGCGAAGGGCGTCAGCGAGGTGCCCGAAGAGCTGATCGTTACCCTTTGCTCGCCCTCCAAGGCTTCCACCGTGACGCGCACCGCCGAGGATCCTGTCGGGGAATATGTGATCGATTATATCCGCATCTGGCAGCTCCCGTAACACAATTGTTGTGTAAATTTATCAAATAAACAACAGAAAACAGGGGCTCTTCTGTATTCTTGTGAAAGTTTTGTGAACAACCTGTAAACTTTAAAAGAAAGAAAAAAATTCGTGAAATTCCCTATTGTACACGAATTTGGAATGTGCTATTATAATATCGAATGAATCTCATGATTTGAAAGCGAGGTGTTAAAGATGCAGTCGATTCTGCCTTTTACGCTGGAGGAATTACTGGACGTATTCAGAAAGCTTATGAATATGTTCAAGCAGGTAATGGAGTGGCTTGGTATCCTGGTCCTGCCGGAGCCGGGCGATTATGACTATCCCACGACCGCAACGACCGAAGATACGGGCGCATAACAGATAAAAGAGGTGAAACGGATATGACGATTGATTTTTCTTATTCCATTGACAAGTGGATCGAGATCATCAGGATCTTCTTCGGCTATATCATCGCCTTCTTCAAGAGCATTGATATCAACCTGTTCAAGGAAGAGGAGACGGAGCCTGGGGAAGAAATGACGACCGAAGGCGAATAAGCAATACATAATACTATCAGATAAAGAGGTGACAACAAGTGGAAAATCTGGATATGAAAAAGGTCATGGAAGGATTTGTTGAGTTCTTAAAGAGCCTGTTTGCAGCGCTCGCGATGTTCCTCGGCAATACCATCCCGATGATCGGCACGCTGGGCAATCTGGCAGATCTTGTCGGTCAGGAAGGCGAAACCGCCGAAGGCGAATAATCAACAGTATAGTTTCTATTTCACATAAACGGAGGTGAATATTGATGAGTACGTTTGATTTTACTGCCCTGATCCAGTTCCTTCAGATGCTGTTTGACGCATTTGCAAAGTTCCTGGAGACGCTCGGCATTAACTTTGATTTCGGCGGCGAAGACGCTGCAGACGAAGAGACCACCGCTTGATAAGTCCTGTTCAGATACGGAACGGAATAAACCGACGGCTTTGCCGTCGGTTTTTCTCACTTTATAGGAAGTTTCCCGTTTCCCGACAAATAAAAAGATCATAACGCCCGCCGATTTTGCCCTTCGGACGGGCGGCGGCGTAAACGAAAGCGCAATGCGTCTCCGCCGGCGCTGCGGCGCCCCGCTTACCTGCGCGGCGCAAAGCCCGCAGGCTCTTGCCTGCGGCGCCGGTACACCTGCGCCGCGCTCGTATACGGTTTTTTTATAACGAAAAAACTTCCGTCTTTTCAGGCGGAAGTCGTTTTCAAGGCGTATCACATGTTCTTACTCACGGCGGATCCTGTCACTCCCCACCGCAAACAATCACTTTTGTTTACAAATACAGTATATGCTATTATGCTTAAACGAAGCTAAAAAGATAAACTTTTTTTATTATCGGCGCGCCGCCTTTTTTCGGAGGGCGTACGGATCAAAAAAAGCCCCGGGCGCCCGAAGCGGGCGACCGGGGGAGAGAGGGGAGAAATGCGCCGATAGGCGCAGGCAGGTTACTGGATCTCCAGTCTGCGGGCGGCGGGCGCCGCCGGTTCCACTTTCGGCAAGTGCAGGGTCAGCACGCCGTTTTCATATTTTGCGCTGATCTTATCGGCGTCCACGCCCGAAATGTCAAAGCTTCTGGCGTATGAGCCGTAGGAGCGCTCGCAGCGGACGTAATTCTTTTTCCTGTCCTTATCCTCGTGCTCCGAATGGCGCTGCGCTTTGATGGTCAGGTAATCGCCCTCCACGTCGATGTTGATGTCCTCTTTGGCAAAGCCGGGCAGATCCGCTTCCAGAACGTATTCGCCGTCGGCGTCTCTGACGTCCGTACGGAAGGGGGCAAGCGCACCCCGGCGCGAGGCGTCAAAGGGGGAGAAAAAGCTTCTTTCCAGGTCCTCAAAGGCCTTAAAGGGATCGTAAGAAGTGCAGTGTGCATTTTTGAAAGGGATGATCTCAAACATGATAAAATACCTCCGTATATCATTCTTTTTTTAGTTTTGACTGCCGCCGCGCGTTTATACCGGGCGGTGCAAAATCGTTGGCTTTTCAAAAGCGCTGCGCCCCGTGCCCGCAAAAACGACCGGTCCTGTAGTTGCTTTTTGTACGCGGAGCGCCTGCTTTCCTTTTGCACCTATACAATACACGATGATTATTGCGTCCATGTGTTAATTAGGTGAACAATTTGTAAATCTTAGCACTCTATATATAAGAGTGCTAAACAGTGCCGGCAGATGCTTTTTTTGCGGCAGTCTGCATCGGAAAACAGGTTGCTTTGGAAGACGTGTTGCTTTGTCAGACGGGCTGCTTTTATCCCGCAGGTATTGCGTATGCTGTTTTTTTTGTAAACCGATTGACGAAAGTTATTTTTTCCTTTATAATAAGAATATCATAAGCGGAAAGGATGCGCCGTATGAGTAAAAACACTATCAAAAAGGCAGGTCTCGGCACGACCTACACAAGGCGGGAGCTGACCGGTTTCCTGATCGGTCTTGCGGGTCAGAACATTATTTACAATATTATCGGTTCCGGTCTGACCTTTTATTTCCAGAACGTGATCTTTATCCCTGCAGTGGCATGCTCGATCATTTTTGCGATCGCGCGCGTATGGGACGCGGTCAACGATCCCATGATGGGGACCATTGTTGATAAGACCAGGACCAAGTGGGGCAAATGCAAGCCCTATCTGCTTTTTATCCCGCCTGTGATCATGATCACCACGATCCTTCCGTTTATCAACGGCATGTATGCCAGCACGAATGAAAAATATGAGGTTAAGGCTGCCGCGCATACGGAATACGTTGATTTTGTCGAGAGCGAATTTACGGCCTTTGAAACCGTCACCTTTAAAGGAAAGGATTATGAGGGCTCGGAGCTGGACGGCAAGACCTTCGCGATCGTTTCGCTGAACAACACCTGGGAACTGCCGAAGGACGCCGACGGCAATCCGCTCAGAGACGACGACGGGAATCTTGTAAAGACGCCGGTTATGGTCTATGAGATCGGCGCCGACGAAGCCGGGAACAAAACCTATACGGTCATGGAAGAAGCAGGCGTGGACGCGTCTGTGGTTGAGGGCTTTAAGGCTGTAAAGGGTGTTGATACGGTCTCCGGCGGAAAGGGCGTTTGGATCATCATCTGGGCGGCGTTCTCCTACATACTTTGGGGCATGACCTACACCATCGGCGATATTCCGCTGTGGGGCGTAACCTCTCTGATGACGGAGGACCAGAAGGACCGCGCAAAGGCCCTGTCTTTGGCGCGTATCTGCGCGGCGTTCGGGTTCATCGGTATGATGTTTACCTTTATTGCACCGTCGTTCAAGGGGATTTTCCTGAAGAGTATGGACGACCAGCACGCGCTGCGCGCAGCGTATATATTAACGGCGGTTATTCTGACGGTGTTCTCCTGCATTCTGTTTGAGTTCGCCGGGCTCTCCGTCCACGAGCGCGTGGAGCAGTCCAGCGAGACCCACACCATGAAGGAGAATTTCCAGACCATGTGGAGCTGCGTGCCGTTCCGCCGCCTGCTGATTTCCGGCGTGCTCAGAAGCCCCATCCAGCTTTTAAGCCTTGTGGCAATGCCGCTGGTGATGTATTTCTTCTTCAACAACAACGATCCGGTCAAAATGCTGAAGGCCGAAGGCGGCCTGGTCCTCGGTATCAAAACGCTGCTTCTGCTGGTCGGCGTTATGGGCGGTATGCTCATCTCCTCCGGCATCACGCCCGGCCTCGGAGAAAAAATCGGAAAGAAAAAGCTTTACAATATTTATTCCGTTTTCGGCGCGATCCCCTTTGTACTGGTGTTCGTTTTGTATTACGTCAGCCATAAAATGGGGATTGACCTGCTGGAATGGAAGATCGCCATCCCGATCAGCCTGATCTTTTTCATTGCGTCCTGGGCGCAGGGCGGCCTGAACGTGCTGCAGTCGGTCATGATCGCGGACTGCGTAGACTATGAGGAGTACCACAACGGCATCCGCCCCGACGGCGTGTTTTTCTCGGGCCAGTCTTTTATCACAAAGCTCTCCTCCGGGATCGCCTCCCTGATCTACGGCGGCGTCAGCGCCATCGTGGGCTTTTCCGGCGCAAACCTTTCCATTTTGAACGCCGCATTGCTCGAAGGCGCGAAATTTGCCGAATACGGCGGCGGGAAATATGCAACGGCATTGTTCTTTGTCGTTTCCATCCCGCCCGCGATCGGCATGGTCCTTTCGGCGCTTCCCACGCTGAAATACGAACTGACGGATGCGGAGCATACGCGCATCCTTAACGAGCTCAACGCCGCGCGTGAAGCGAAGTAAGCGGAAACCGGCAGCCTTCGGTAGAGAGACGGCCAGAAGCCGGCGCCTGATGAAAAAGTGAAAATGAGACCGCCCGTGTTTCTTTTGGGAACCGCGGGCGGTTGGCTTGCGCCTGAGAACAACAGGGGCAAATACATACAATATGAACAAATTGTAAATTATCATTCTTTTCTGTCACGTTTTCTCTTTTTGCGGACTTATATAAAAGATACCTGTTTCAACGGTATATAAAAGATACCTGTTTCAAAGGAAAGAAGGGACCCTTTATGAAAAAACTGCTTTGTTTCTTTGTTTTTGCCGTGTGTCTGGCGCTGTTCGGCGTCACCGCTTTTGCAGCCGCCGGCGATATCGACGCGGATGACAGCGTGACCGCCACCGACGCGCGTCTGGCGCTGCGCATGTCGGTGGATCTGGAACCGGCGCTGTCATCGGACCCCGAAAAGACCGCCGCCGCGGACGCGGACCTTGACGGGAGCGTTACAGCCATGGACGCGCGGCTTATTTTACGCGCCAGCGTGGAGCTTGTGGATTTGTCCGAGATCCTGCCGGAGAGCGCACGGCTGACAGAGGAGGAACTTGCCGAGAAATATCGTCAGAGCTTGATGATCATCAGAAAGGACCTGGGGGACGAAGTTCACGAATCTTTCGGTTTTCTGATCAGCAGCGACGGCAAGCTGCTTACGACCTTCGATGCTGTTCGGGGCGCGGAATCGTTGCAGGTTTCCGATCTGCAGGGAAAGAAGTACGAGATATCCTCCGTTCAGTGTAATGAATCTGAGGGGCTTGTGCTGATGCAGCTGAACGGGACGTTTGACGTACCCGCCGTAAACCGCACGGATTACAGCGAGGGTTCCGCCGTCTATTCTTTTTACGCGAGCGGAACCGTCTGGACGTTTGAGCAGGGGATCATTTATGACCTGAACTGGAAGCTTCCGAATTCGGAGCAGCCGGAATCCTTCTTCATCCGAACGACTATGACCGGGGAGATAAGTAAAATCGGCATGCCGATGATGGACGCGTACGGAAGATTTATGTGCATTCTGTCGAACGTCTACCTCGGCTGGGCAAACGGGATCTCCATTACCGAAGCGCTGCGCCGGCTTGACGGCGCTTCTCCCATGACCGTGAAGGAACTCTGCGAAAAGGAATCCGGCGTAACGCTGACGGTACCGCTGACGGAGGCAAAGGTGTTTACCGGGGCGAACGTGTTTTGTCCTGTTATTGTACAAGGGCGTAAGGGTTATGATCTGCGCTGCGCATCGGATTCCGGCTGTGTACGGGCGGAACTCAGAAATGACGGGTGCGAGTACGTGCTGATCACCGCCCTGAAGCCGAATCAGACGGCGACCGTTACCGTCTGGGCAAGCGGCCATTGGGCAACCCGGGTGGAGATCCACGTGCAGGTCGTCGGCGACGAGGATGAGGCGCTGGTCGTCTTTGCAGGTACGCCGATCCCGGATTTCGGGGCGCTGAACAGCCGTTTGCCCGACAGTTCCGGGTATCAGGAAAACGGGAATACGGCAAAGATCACACAGTATTACCGCTTTAACGATAACGACGACGTTATCGCTTATCTTGAAACGTATGCCTACTGGCTTGAACAGCTTGGTTTTGTCTGCGACAAAAACGACAGTATGTACGAGGCGACCGGAGCGAATGGGATCGAGACATGGGAATATCATAACGAAGAATATGGGGTCACGCTGAAAACGGAGCTGTCGTTGCAGTTTGTGTCGGACCATTTTGTTGAGGACGGCGTAGAGTATTTCGGGTATTACTACGCTGACGGTTTCCGTCTCAATGCCGAGTGGACGATCGACGCAGAAGAACCGTAACGGAAAGGTATGCCGCCGGGGCCCGAAGGTATGCCGCCGGGGCCCGTTGATCTTTTCGTATTTTATCTTTACTTTTCCCCCGCAGTTTGATACAATAGAACTATCAAACTGCGGGGGATCATTTTATGGAGAAAAAGCGGCTCGGTTCAAGGACCTGGTTCACGATCATCCTGTTCGGCTTTATGGGGCAGGTGGCGTGGAACGTGGAGAACATGTATTTCAACACCTTCCTGTTCAACAGGATCGGCGGCACCTCCGACGATATCAACCGGATGGTGGCGGCAAGCGCGGCGACGGCGGTGCTTACCACGTTTATCATGGGCGCGCTCAGCGATAAGATCGGCAAGCGCAAGCCCCTGATCTGTATCGGCTATATCCTGTGGGGCGTCACCGTGACGGCTTTCGGCGCGATCTCCCGGGAGAACACGGCGGCGCTGCTGCACCTGAGCGACCCTGCAAAGATCCTTGCGGTAACGGTCAGTACGGTCATTATCATGGACTGCGTGATGACGTTCATGGGCTCCACCTGCAACGACGCGGCGTTCAACGCCTGGCTTACGGACGTGACGGACGAACACAACCGCGGGACCGTGGAAAGCGTCAACGCCATGCTGCCGATCGCCGCTATGGTGCTGGTGACGGTGGGCTTCGGCGCAGGCGCGACGGCGCTGGGCTACCCCGCCTGCTTTTTTGCGCTGGGGGCGCTGGTCACGGCCGCCGGTATCGTCGGGCTGTTTACGGTCCGGGAGCCTGCAGGCCTCAAAAAAGGCGACGGCAACTATCTGCATAACCTGACGTACGGTTTCCGCCCGCACGTCGTCAAAGAGAACAAAACGCTGTATATCCTGTTTGCGGCGCAGTGCCTGAGCGCCGTCGCCTCACAGGTGATCATGCCGTACCTTTTGATCTATCTGCAGCATTACCTCGGCTTCGATTTCAATTCCGCCCTCGGCATCCTGACCGAAAAGCCGCTGATGACGGCGCTGATCGCCCTTGCGCTCGTTGCGGTCGTCGCGGCGGTGGTCGGCTTCGGCAAGCTGACCGACCGCTTCGGCAAGCAGCCCTTCCTGCTGCCGGCGGTCGTACTGGAGACCGTGGGGCTGGCGCTGATCTTTTTTGCAAAATCGATCTTTACCTTTGCGCTTTCCGCCGCCGTGTTCGGCCTCGGGATGCTGATGTTCGGTATCGTGGTGGGCGCGTCGGTGCGCGACTACACGCCCGAAGATCGCGTCGGCGCGTTCCAGGGCGTGCGCATGATCTTTTACGTGCTGCTGCCCATGGTCATCGGCCCGTGGATCGGCGCAAGGATCATCAACGGCTTTTCCGCCGCCCATGCCATGGGCACCTATCTCAACGACTACGGGGAGAGCGTGGCCGTGCCGGTGCCGGAGCTGTTCCTCGCGGCAGCCGCCGTCGCGGCGCTGGCGATCGTCCCCTGCGTCGCTGCGGCGCGGATCATGAAGCGCAGAAACGCGAAAGAAGCGTCTGCTGCCGAACCGGAAGTGTGAGGCGCGTTCTATGAAAGGTATCCTGCTTGCCGGCGGAAACGGGACGCGTCTGCAGCCGATGACGAACGTCGTTTCCAAGCATCTGCTGCCGGTTTACGATAAACCGATGATCTATTATCCCCTCTCCACCCTTTTGCTGGCGGGGATCCGGGAGATCCTGCTGATCTCCACCCCCGCTTCGCTGCCGGATTACCGGCGGCTGCTGGGCGACGGGGAAGCTTTCGGCGTGCGGATCACCTATCTTGCGCAGCCTTCGCCCGACGGGATCGCGCAGGCGTTTTTGCTGGGCAGACCGTTTATCGGGGACGACGCCTGCTGCCTGATCCTGGGCGACAACCTGTTTTACGGGAACGGGATGACGCAGCTTCTGGAGGACGCCGGCCGGGAGGCGGCGGAAAAGGACCGCGCGGTCGTTTTTGGCTGCTACGTCAACGACCCCGGACGCTTCGGCGTGCTGGCGCTTGACCAGGACGGGAAGGTGGCCGATATCGAAGAAAAACCGAAAGCCCCGAAAAGCAATTACGCGGTCACCGGCCTGTATTTTTATCCGCCGGGGGTCAGCGACCTTGCGTCGGAGCTGCGTCCGTCTGCAAGGAACGAGCTGGAGATCACGTCTCTCAACCAATTGTATCTGCGGCAGGGCAGACTCAGCGTGCGGCTGCTGGGCCGCGGCTACACCTGGATGGACGTGGGGACCGCCGACAGCCTGGCGCAGGCGTCCGCCTTTGTTCAGATGCTGCACGCCCGGCAGGACGCTGTGATCGCGGCGCCGGAGGAGATCGCTTACCGCAAGGGCTGGATCTCAAAGGCCGAGCTGATCGCGTCTGCTGAAAAATACGCCAGCTCAGGCTACGGCGCGCATCTTGCCGAGGTGGCGGCGGGGAAGATCCCGTACTGATCGCGGCGGCGGGGCAGCCTGGTTTGCCCGCGCGGCGCGAAACCGGAACCGAAAAAACGCTTATGGGGAGGAAACATGCCCGTCTGTTTATATTTTGTCGTCCCGTGCTATAAAGACGAAGATACCCTGCCGGTTTCCGTGCCGACGTTTTTGAAGAAGCTGGAGGATCTGACCGCCGAAGGCGTCATATCCGCCCAGAGCCGGCTGATGCTAATCAACGACGCGTCTCCCGACGATACGTGGAACGTGATACTGGAGCTGAAGAAAAAGGACCGCCGCATCACCGCCATGAACCTGGCGCATAACGCCGGGGAGCAGAACGCGCTGCTGGCGGGCATGTTTACCGCGGCGGAAAAAGCGGACTGCGTGATCACCATGGACTCCGACCTGCAGGACGATATCGACGCCGTGGATGAAATGCTGCAGCGGTTTTCTGAGGGCTGCGAGATCGTCTACGGGGTCCGCAGCGCCAGAAAAGAGGACGGCTTCGGCGAGCGGTTCGCCTCCGGAAGCTTTTACGCGCTGATGCGCATTGCCGGAACGGGGCAGATCGACCAGCACGCGAACTTCCGTCTGATGAGCAAAAAAGCGATCGGACAGCTGAGCGCCTATACGGCGACCAACTACTATCTGCCCTGCGTCGTCTCCAATATGGGGCTCAAAAGCGCGGTCGTATACCATCAGCGGTTCGAGCGGGCGGCGGGGACCACCGGGTACAGTTTCGCAAAAAAGCTGCGCCTTGCCGTTGACGCCGTATTTTCCCATTCCGTCTTTCCCCTTAAGCTGGTCTCCGGTATGGCGGCGTTTTGCGGCGTGCTGACGCTTGCGGCGCTGGTCGGGATGTTTGTGCTCTGGGGAAAAAGCGGCGCGTTCCCGACGGGGACGTGCATCCTTGCCTCCGTTTTTCTGATCGGAACGCTTTTTATGTGCGCGCTCCGGATATTGGGCGAATATATCGTAAAGACCTTTGCGGAGGCAAAACACCCCCCGCGATACCGGATCGACACCTATCTGGAATAACGAAAAGCGGCTTGCTGCCGACGGGACCGTCAACAGTAAAGCCGCTTTTTTATGCTGTTTTTCCGTTTATGCTTCGGTTTGTTCCCACATCTCCCGGTGGCGAAGGTACCATTCCACGGTATCCTTCAGCCCCCGTTCAAAGGGGATCTCCGCCTGCCAGCCGAGAGTGGTCTGCAGTTTGCCCGCGTCGACGGCGTAGCGCCGGTCATGGCCCTTGCGGTCCGCCACGAAGGCGATCCTTGTCTCCGGGATCCCGAGGATCCCGCACAGCGTTTTCACAAGCGTCAGGTTGTCCGTCTCGCAGTTTCCGCCCACGTTATAGATTTCGCCCTCCGTCCCGCGTTCCAGAATCGCGTCCAGCGCGCGGCAGTGGTCCGACACGTGGATCCAGTCCCGCACGTTCGCGCCGGTCCCGTACACCGGCAGCTCCTCTCCCTTCAGCGCGCAGCCGATCATATGCGGGATCAGCTTTTCCGGATGCTGAAAGGGCCCGTAATTGTTGGAGCAGCGGGAGACCGTGACCGGCAGAGCGTAGGTATGCCGGTAAGCCAGCGCCAACAGGTCCGCCGCCGCCTTGGAGGCGGAATACGGAGAGCCGGGGCGCAGAGGGGATGCTTCCGTAAATTTCAGGTCCGGCCTGTCCAGCGGCAGATCGCCGTAGACCTCGTCCGTGGAGACCTGATGGAACCGCACGCCGCCGAAATCGCGGCAGGCGTCCAGCAGCACCTGCGTACCGAGGACGTTTGTCTGCAAAAACACGGAGGGGTCGGAGATGGAGCGGTCCACATGGCTCTCCGCGGCAAAATTGATCACCGCCCACGGGCGCTCGGCTTCAAACAACGCTTCCACTGCCTCCCGGTCGCAGATATCCGCTTGCAGGAAACGAAACCCGGGATCCGCAAGAAAGGGTTCCAGCGCCCGCGGGTTTCCGGCATAGGTCAGTTTGTCGATACAAACCAGCCGCCGTTCGGGGTATTTTTCGCGGTAATACTTTAAAAACCGGCTGCCGATAAATCCGGCGCCGCCGGTCACGACCAGGGTCATGTCGCCGCCTCGCTTTCTGTGCCGGCCTTTTTTGCCATGGTCTGCACAAACACGTCAAAATCACGGATATACGCCGCCGGATCGTAGGGGCTGTCCGAAAAGACCGCCAGCATGCAGTTATCCGTGCAGTCGCGGATCTCCCGCCAGAACGAAGAGGGGATATACAGCCCCTCCATCGGTTCCCGGAGCCGGTATACGGTCTCGGTTTTGCCGTCGTGCACAAAAACGCTGCATGCCCCCGAAAGCAGAAAAACGCACTGTTCATTGAGCGCCGCATGGCGACCGCGCACGTCTCCGGGCTTCAGATCATAGAGAAAAAAGCACCGGCGCATAGCAAAAGGCACGGGCCTGTTTTCTTCGATCACACTTAAAACACCGTTAGGCTGGCAAAAGGTCTCCGCTTTCAGGCGGCGGCAGGCAGGGAGCATGGATATATCCGTGCGATACGCCTTTTCCGGCGTACCGCTTCCTTTCTGAAGGATCATACGCAGGGCAACGCCGCACACCCGAAACGTGCGGTGTTGTTTTCGGTTTTTCGTTTATTGAAAGGCGTTCAGCGCCCGGATCACCCGGGTCTGCTCGTCCTCTGTAAGCCCGATGAAACTCGGTACGGACAGTACGGTATCCGCCAGCGCCTCCGTTTTCGGCAGGGCGCCCCGGGAGAGCCCCAGATACCGGTAAGCCTCCGCCAGATGCGGCGGGATCGGGTAATGGATCTCCGTGCCGATCCCCTGTTCCCGCAGGCTGTCCGCCAGCGCGCCGCGCCTTTGGCAGCGGACCACGAACTGGTGCCAGACGTTTACCGTCCCTTTTGCAGGCTCGGGCAGAAGGATCTGCGGGTTTTCGATCTCCCGCAGGTACCGCGCGGCGATGCGCTGCTTTTCGGCGTTCAGCCCGTCCAGATGCCGCAGTTTTACCCGCAGCAGCGCCGCCTGCAGCTCGTCCAGCCGGGAATTGGCGCCGACCTCGGCGTTGTGGTGTTTTTTTTCGCTGCCGTAATTGCGAAACGTCCGAAACCGTTCGGCAAGCGCGGGGGAGCGGACCCAGACGGCGCCGCCGTCCCCGAAGCAGCCGAGGTTTTTCGTGGGATAAAAGGAAAAGCAGCCCACGTCCCCGAAGGTCCCCGCCTTGCGGCCGCCGTATGCCGCGCCGTGCGCCTGGGCGCAGTCCTCCACCAGATACAATCCGTGTTCCCGGCAAAAGCGGACGATCGGCGCCATCGGCGTCATCATGCCGTACAGGTGCGTGACCAGCACCGCTTTGGTGCGGGGGGTCAGCAGCGGCTCCAGCGCTTCGGGGTCCATCGCAAAATGCGCGTCCGGCTCAACGAAAACGGGCGTCGCGCCGTTTTTTGTGATCCCCATCACCGTCGCGATATAGGTGTTCCCTTGTACGAGCACCTCGTCCCCGGGGCCGATCCCCAGCAGACGGAAGGCGATCCAGAGCGCGTCCAGCCCGCTGGCGAGCCCGACGCACGTCCCCCCGCCGAGGTACGCGGCAAATTCCGATTCAAACGCCGCGGTCTCTTCGCCCAGCACGTACCGGCCCGAGCGCAGGACCTTCAGCGCCGCCGCCTCATATTCCGTCTGATGCCGCTCAAAGGTGCGGTCCAACCGGTTTGCAGGAATCTCCATTGTCTCCTCTGTTATGTGCGCTGTTTTTTTGAAAAAGAGGAGCGCAGGTCTTGCGTTCTCCTCTCCGTATGTTTTCTTTACGCCTTTGTCATCCTGTTGATGATCCCGGCGATCCTGTCCGCGCAGGCGACGGCGTCGGCTTCCTTCCAGCCGCGGGTCGTCATGGCGGCGCAGCCGATGCGCACGCCGCTGGTCTCGGCGGGGGAGCGCTTTTCGCCCGGCACACAGTTCTTGTTCAGCGTGATGCCCTCTTTGTCCAGCGCGTCCTGCACGTCCTTGCCCGAAAGGTTCGGGTGCGTGCGGGTCAGGTCCACCAGGAACAGGTGGTTGTCGGTGCCGCCGGTCACGATCTCAAAGCCGTTCTCGATAAAGCGGTCGCACATGGCTTTCGTGTTTTTTCGGACCTGTTTGCAGTATTCCCTGAACGCCGGCTCGCATGCCTCCTCGGCCGTTACGGCCTTGCCCGCGATCGCGTGCTCCAGCGGGCCGCCCTGGGTGCCCGGGAACACGCCGCCGTCGATCTTTTTCGCCAGCTCCGGCTTGCAGAAGATCAGGCCGCCGCGGGGGCCGCGCAGGGTCTTGTGGGTCGTGGTGGTGATGATGTCCGCATAGCCGAAGGGCGTGGGGTGCTCGCCGGCGGCGATCAGGCCCGCGATGTGCGCCATATCCACCATGAAATACGCGCCGTTGGCTTTGGCGATGGCTGCGATGCGTTCAAAGTCGATGATCCGGGAATAGGCGCTGGCGCCCGCTAAAATCAGCTGCGGCTTTTCGGTCTTCGCCTTGCGTTCGATATCGTCGTAGTCGATGAAGCCCTCGGGCGTTACGTCGTAAAACGTCATCCGGAACAGCTTGCCGGAGAAGTTGACCGCCGAGCCGTGGGTCAGGTGCCCGCCGTTGGAAAGGTCCATGGCAAGGATCGTGTCGCCGGGCTTCAGTACGCTCATATACGCGGCAAGGTTCGCGCTGGAACCGGAGTGGGGCTGGACGTTCACGTGGTAATCGGTGTTGAAAACCTCCTGCCACTTGTCGCAGCAGTACTGTTCCAGCTTGTCCACGATCTCGCAACCGCCGTAGTACCTGCCCTTTTTGCCGGTCTTCCGGTCGGTGGGGTAGCCCTCCGCGTACTTGTTGGTCAGGCAGCAGCCGATGGCGCGCTGGACCTGGGCGCTCACAAAGTTTTCACTGGCGATCAGCTCAATGTTGTTCTCCTGCCGGCGAGCCTCCTGCTCGATCAGCTCAAAGACGTAACTTCCCATGTCGTTTCCCCTTCTTTAAAGAAAAAGTATGTTATCAGTAACTAATAACATACCATATTTCAGCCGTGATTGCAAGTGTTTTTTCGCGCTTTTACGTATCCGTCCACAATACGTCCTTCATGCACACCAGCGGGGCGTTTTTGTCAAAATCCCAGGTGTGGCGGGAGTCTCCGGCGCAGTAGCCCCGCTCGGGACAGGCGGCGCAGCCGGGGTTTTTGGCGGCGAAATCCTGCCGGTAAAAGCCGAAACCGTTGTTCCAGATCTCCGAAAAGCGCGTCTGATACACGTTGCCCATGACCGTCTCGGGCCGCCGCTCGATATCGAGGCACGCGCCCACGTCGCCGTTTGCCATGATGCTGGCGGTATAGATCCCGGCGGTGCATAAAAAGTACCAGCCGCGCAGCTGTCCCTCCAGTTCCTGCCCGACGTAGTGGCTGCAGCCGTAGGCGACAGGGTAGCCCTCCCGCCGTTTGTCGCGGATATAGCCGATCAGATACCGGTAGTCGTCGGGCGTCAGCATCAGATCGGGGTGCTCCAGCGCCCTGCCGATGGGCTCCATATTTATGATCCGCCAGGAGTCGATATCCACGTCCTTCAGGATCTCAAACAGCGCGTCGAGGTCGTGCAGGCTCTCCCGGTGCACCACCGTCGTGACCTGCACGTGGTCGAACCCGACGGCAAGCAGGTTCCCGATGCCCGCCATCGCTTTGTCGAACCCGCCGGGCGTGCGGCGCAGCGCGTCGTGGTGTGCCGGCAGGCCGTCCAGACTGACGGAGACCGTGCCCATGCCCGCGCGCTTCAGTTCCCGCGCGACCTCCGGCGTGATCAGCGTCCCGTTGGTGGTCATGCCCCAGTAAAACCCGAGGGAATGCGCGTCGCCGAGGATATCAAAAAAGTCCCGGCGCAGCAGCGGCTCGCCGCCGGTGATGCAGAGCATGGGCAGCTTTTTCGAAAAGTCCTCTTTCACCTCGCGCAGGATGCGGCGGCATGTTTCCTTCGGCATCTCCTCGGAAGGTACGTCCCCGCAGGAGCTGCCGCAGTGCAGGCAGCGCTCGTTGCACCTGAGCGTCAGCTCCAGAAACAGGTTGCGCAGCTCCGGCGAGCGGTATTTTTCCTCCCGCCAGCGGCGGACCCGTTCCAGCTGCGCGGTTTTCTGATCTTGTGTCATAGTGCAGTCCTTTTCTTACTGTGCGTCTTCGGCCGAGCCAACCGTTTCTTCTTCGGGCTCCTCTTCGGGTTCCTCTTCATACGGTTCTTCATCGGTAAAGTCGTCGGGCGGCGCGACCGGCGGGCCGTACAGATCTTCGATCGGCATCTCGGAAGGGTCGGTCAGATTCGTCTGCGCCTCCGGCGGCGGGCCGTAAAGGTCCTGCTGCACGCAGCCGCCCAGCTGCAGCGCCGCGCCGGTCAGCGCCGCGCCCAGCGCCAGCTTTTTGATCATCTCACTCTTTTTCATGCAGGACTTCTCCTATCTCAATTTTTGAAATTTGTCAATATATTCTCCCAAAAAACTTTGGTTAAATATCAAAAAGCTTAAAGTTAGCACATTCGACATAGGGGCACACGGAGCGGAGGGCGTAGCCC
>JAFRNP010000033.1 GCA_017430145.1 Clostridia bacterium | reverse complement strand
TTGCCAACCGCCAGGTTGACGGCGTCAAATCTGTACAATCTGACGAAAAAATCTACTGCGCAATCCGCACACCGGAATTATGCGGTGTTGCCTTAATGATAAAAGATGAAAGATAAAAATCGGAACGCCGCTTTGCTGCGGCGTTGATCACAGAAGGTTTATGCTTCTGACGATTCTCCGATCGTGAAAAAAGAACGATCAATCAGGCGTTTCGGCACGGATTGACCGTTCTGTTTTATTTTTTGCCTTTCCGGCGAGGAATATAATATCTGCCGAAGGCAGGACCAAATCGGAAATCCTGTCGTAAAATAAATCAATCAGGGGCCGGTTCCCCGATCGACCTTGTAAATCGGGAAAACCGTCCCCCGTGATCGTTTCCTGCGCCGTGCATTGATCATACGCACAGGTATTCGGTCCGCGCCTGACGGCGCGATATGATGCCCCTCATCCGTCGCCTGCGGCGCCGCCTGGCATGAATGAATACACATCCTTTGATAACTTTCAATGATTCAAGGCTAACAGCTATTATAATCAAGCGCGTCAGCGCTTCCTCATTTATTACTTTGTTACTTTTATACTTTCATACTTTTAAGAAAGCTCCTCAAGCCCCACGCTCGCGCGCAAGATCGCCCTCGCGTCGTCCGCCCCCACGGCGCCGTCCTTATTAACGTCGCAGGCAAGAAACTGCGCGGTGCCTTCGGCGTAGGTCTCAAGGTCCACGCTGCGCCTGAGGGCAAGTCTTGCGTCGTCCGCGCCGACCGCGTCGTCGCCGTTGACGTCGCCGGGCTTATACGCCGGCACGGGCGGCTTTTCTTCTTCCTTATAGCGCAAAACCGTCGTCCAGCCGTTGTTGTAGTATTTTTCCACGGTGATCTCGTCGCCCTGGTCGCCGGGGGCGGGGGAACGGTTGGGCCCCCACTGGGTCGGCGTGTCGCTGTGCGCGCCCACAAGCTTGTTGTCGCCGATATAGATCTCGGTGTGGCCGCTGCGCCAGAGCACGTCGCCGCGTTTGAGCTCGGCGGACGTAGAGAAATTGATCCCGGTGATCACTTCAAACCCGGCGTCCCGGAAATAGTCGATCATGTTGCGGCTGTTCGCCCACTCGTAGATCGTATCAAAGCCGCCCCGGTAAAACGCGTGGCACACAAACGCGCTGCAGTCAAAATCCGGGTCGCCCTGCCGGCTGGAGGAGTCGGAGGCGTAGCCGTGCGTATCGTCGTTTGCAACGGCGATGGCGATCTCGATCGCCTTTTCCACGCGTGCGTCAAGGGCAAATGCCGGCACGGAAAACAGCGACAGAAAAAACATCGCCGCCGCAAGGCACAACGCGCAGGCGCAAGGATGATTGGTTTTCTTTAAGGATCTTATCATTGTTCAGGTTCCTTTCTGCAGATGATCTTGGGGAGGATCTTATTTTTTCGGATAGACGGCGTTGATCACTTCAAGGCAGACGTTATAGATATCGCTGTCTTCATCGAGCTGACGTTTGCAGCCGGAGGTCAGCACCACGACGCCGCAGTTATCTTCCTTACTGAAGACGTAGGCGGAAAACATGCCCCAGGCGGAGCCGGTGTGGATATAGACCTTTTTACTGCCGACCACGGTGGTCTCGATCTGCGTGGCGTACCCCATGCCGAACTTGCCGATCGTGACGCGGCGCGCCAGCATCGCGTTGACGGCGCGTTTGGACAAAACGGTTTCGCCCGCCGTATTTTTGCCGTCGTTCAAAAACATCTGGATAAGCCTTGCGTAATCCTTGGCGGAAACGGTCAGGCTGCCCGCGGCGATCCCGAGGCCGGTGCCGAGGGGCTTTTGCCGTACGGACGTCTGCTGGGTGATATTCAGCCCGCCGTCCTCGCCGTACAGTACACCGATGCCGGTCTTGTCTGCGATCGTGGATGCAAGATACGTCGCGTCCATGCCCAGCGGCCGGAAAATGTATTCCTTCGCCAGGTCGTCGAGGTACCTGCCCGTTGCAAGCTCGCAGATGTTTGCGACCACGCATGCGCCGACGTTGGAATAGACGTAGGCGTTGCCCGGGATCACGTCGCAGTACATCTCCTTTTTGCAAAGGTCGCCTTTGCTGAGCTGTGTCGGCCCGTTCGATACGATCCCGGTGGAGTGGCACATGAACATGGAGGCGGTCAGTTTGCATTCCGGGTGGTAGGGGTTATAGCATTTGTAGCCGAAATAGGTGGAGATATCCTCGTTTTCGTCCACGATGCCGCGGTCCTGCAGCGCCATGAAAACGGAAAACGTCACGAGCTTGGAAAGGGATGCGACCCGGTACTTCGTATCGCTGTTGACCGCCCGCTGCGGGCTTTTGACGGCGTCGCCGTAGCTGTGCACGGCGCTGACTTTTCCGTCTTTGATCACGGCCACCTCTGCGCCGACGGCCTCATATTTTTTTAAGATCGCGTTGACCGTTTTCTGCTGGGCGGCGCTGAGTGTCCCCGCAAAGCCGTCCGCATCCTTTTTGCAGACGGTGCAGATATGGTGGATCTCATTGCGCCCCTCGCTGTTTTTGACCGTCTGCTGCGTATAGGAATGGTCGCCCGTTTTTGCGATCTTTTCCGTATAGCTGGCGCCGCATTTGCAGGTATACGTTTTTACCCCCTCTTTCGCGCAGGTCGCAGGGGAGGTGACGGCGGCCGTATAGACGTGTACGTGGGTCGCGGCGGTCACGGCGACTTTTGTCGTATAGCCGCAGACCTTACAGGTATAAACCGTATAACCCTGCTCAAATTCTTTGGGCGGTACCACTGTTTCGGTAAAGGTATGGAACCTGTTGAGGTCCTCCAGGTCCACGGAGGCGCGCAGGATCAGCCGCGCGTCGTCGGCGCCGAGCTGTGTATCGTGGTTTACGTCCGCCATCTTCAGGGCGGCGTCGCTGACCCCGTCGGAAAACCCGACCGATGCCCGCAGCGCAAGCCTTGCGTCCGCGGCGTCGGGCGTGCCGTCCCCGTTCAGGTCGCCGGGGACCGCGTTTGCGTCGGCGGTGGCGGAAAGCGTAAAAATTCTTAGTACGATCAGAAGAAGGATCGCGTAAAATACCGGTTTTCTGTTCATGTCCCCGTGATTTTAATATCTCCTGTCGCGTTTACGCTGACCTTCCGGCAGCCGTTTTCGTCCGTGCGGATCTCCACGTTTACCGTGCCCGACGGCGTAACGTACCTGCCGGAAACGTTTTTCAGCGCCGGGATGTCGGCGGGGCAGACGGTGATCTCCGAAAAGCCGGGCTTGTCGTTAAGCCTGCGGATGCCGAGGATCTCGCTGAAACAGTATTCGATCACGGCGCCGAACATGGGATGGCAGTGGGAGTGGTTGCCGTCCCATTGCTCCCAGATATTGGTGGCGCCCTTATTGCGCATATCGATAAAGGAGTGTTCGGGCGTATCGTTCGTCAAAAGCCTGTAGGCGAGCTCCGCCTGCCCGTTTCGGAACAGCACCCGGATCAGGATATCCGTGCCGAAAATGCCGGTGTCGAACGCGCCGAAGGCGTCGTATTTTGCGATCAGGTTTTTAAGCGTGCGTTCGTCGCCGACGCCGAGATCCACAGCAAAGGCGTCCGCACCCTGGATGCCCTCAAAGAAGCTGCCGGTCTTTTCGTCAAAATAATGCCTGACAAACGCCCGGCGCGCGTCTTCGGCCGTTTTTGCAAAATACGGCGCGTCGGCGTCTCTGCCGATCGTTTCGGCGATCTCTTTGCACATGTCGGCGCACTTTGCAAGAAAATAGGTGTTCACGAAAGGCTCCGGGATCGTGATCTTTTCCGGCGTGCACCAGTCGCCGAGGCACCAGCCTTTGGGTTCCTCGCGTGCGACGAGCCCGTCCTCACAGTGGTCGCGCATGTAACGGATATACGCCTTCATGGCGTTGTAGCTTTCGTGCAGCACGCTTTCGTCGGCGTAGAATTTCCAGTAGCGGTAAGGCACGATCACCACCGCGCCGCCCCAGCCGCCGGGGCCGCCGCCGCCCCCGAACAGGGGCGCCGTGTGCTGGACGTGGCCGGTATAGATATCCTGGCAGTCAAGGATATCGCGGATCCACTTTTTGTAAAAGGCCCTTGCGTCGTACACGCTCATCACCGCGCCGCAGCTCAGCTGCCCGTCGCCGGTGTAGCCGAGGCGTTCGCGGTGCGGACAGTCGGAGGGGACGCAGCCGTGGACGTTCGCCTCCTGCGTCAGCATGTAGGCTTTGAACAGCCAGTTGAGTTCCTCAGAGTCGCTTTCAAAAAATCCGACCTGTTTCAGCGGCGTCTGCACCCGGTCAAAGCGCACGATCTCGGCGCCGCCGGTGAGCTCGATATAGCGGGCGGCGTGCCAGGTGAAATACGGGTGGATCTCGTTGTCGCCGTACCGCGGGTCGTAGATATAGGTGTCGGTCTGCATCCGGATCAGCCCGCCGGTGTAGTGGAAGTTCATGGAGCCGTCTTCATTCAAAACGTCCGCATAGCGCAGGTACGCCTCACAGTTTATGCAGCGGTCGGTGAATCTGATGATCGGCCAGCCCGAGGCGGTCTCGCCCAGGTCGTACATTTTGCGGTCGCCGCAGCGGGCGATCTCTTTGGGCACGATGGAGCCGCCCACCCGGTCGCCCGGGTAGTCCGCTTTCGCGAAAAAGGTGTCTTTCAGCGTGATGACGCAGGGCGTAAACCACTTTGTGTCGTCGTAACCGGGCAGGTCCCAGTCCTTTTCCCATTTGCGGTAATTGTGGCGCTCGCCGAAATAAAGGCTCGTCTCCTCAATGAAGCTGGGCTTCCATTTCGTGTTGGCGGGGGCGGAACGGACCACTGCCACGCTGCCGTCGGTACGCGTCAGCGTCAGCTTGTACACCAGCAGGTCGTCGCCCCAGCGCGGCACGTTTTCCGCCGGGTTTTTGTTGTCGGCGAACCAGCCGGCGCCGATGTGCACGCCGAGGACGTTGTCGCCTTCAACAAGCAGCGGCGTGATATCGTAACGGTAATAGTAGATGCGGTGGGATGCGGTGTCAAACAGCGGGTAGCTGAGATCCGACAGGTCGCGGGGCACGTAGTCGCTTTTTGCGGGGATCAGCACCTCGTCTCCCGGCTTTTTGCCGTTTATTGTCGCTTCAAAAAATCCAAGCGCCGTCACGTCCAGCTCTGCTTTTGCGATATTTGCCGCCGTAAAGCGCGTACGGGTCAGTACGGCGCTGACGGCGGGGTCAAATGCCAGCACGTCGCAGCCGTCGAACACGAAGCTTTTATGTAAAAATGCGGTGCCGTCGTCCGGCAGTACGCCGTCAATGCAAAAGCCGTAGTCTTTGAACAGGTCGGTCTGCGCCTGCGGGATCTGCACCCGGACGCTCTCTTTGCCGCTCTCTTTCTGTTCGGCGAGAAACGCTTCGATCTCCCGCCTGCCAACGGTCTTTCGCAGGCAAAACGTACCGCCTGCGGTTTCGTTAAAAATATTGTCCATTTCAGTGCCTCACTTGTTCGATTCCGGGACCATCACGATCTCGAAGGAGAGGAACCGGTCGTTCAGGCGGTATTCCCTGCGGGTGTCGGGGCCGCAGCTCGAGGAGCCGATGCCGCGCACAAAGCCGTCCAGCGCCAGGTAGGTGAGGTCCATATCGCTCAGGTCCTCCTGGTGTTTCGCCGCCTGCACCGCCGCCTCGGTAAAGTGCCAGGCGGAAAAGGCAAAGCGGTCCGTCTCGCTCTCGGCGCCGGCGTAAAAATGCAGGGTAAGGTCGTCGGATCCCACCGAAAGGCATTTGACGTCGCAGTGCACGCCGCTCTGCTGCGGGAACACGTAGGGCTCCCACAGGTCCGCGACTTTAGCGCTGTAGACGCCGACGGGAGACTGCAGCTTAAAGTCGGGCATGTTTTCGGCTTCGCCCCTGCCGTAATAGGTCACGCGGTCAAAGCTGCGGTCAAGCAGCAGGGAACAGCCGAAGCGGGGCAGATCCCGGTCAAATTCGCTGTTCGCGAACAGCGAGAATTCCGAAGTGATCGCGCCGCCGGCGGAGATCCGGTAGGTTGCCTCCAGCAAAAACGGCGCCTTGTCGGTGGATTTACCGCCGGGGGTGAGGGTGATAAAGACCAGCGTATCGCTGTTTTCCTTTTCAACGCTCACAAGCCTTGCTTTCAGACGGCGCTCGGTGGCGTGCAGGTTTTTCCATCTGTTCAGGTTTGCGGCGTCGTTGTCGATGAACGCGCGGGCAAACTGCGGTGTAAAGCTTTCGCCCTTGTCAGCCGCAAGAAGCTCTTTGCCCTCATATACGTAAGATCTTACGCCGCCTTTGTCGGTATCGAACACGACCTGCCCGCAGTCGAATTTTACCGTCAGGGCATTCTCGTCCCATGCGATCGAGGTCGCGTCGCCGATCGGTTCCACGGCGAAAAGCGGCGCGTCGTTGAGCGTGAGCTGCTCCACGGCCAGTTCTCCCTCTTCGTCGGCGTAGGCAAAGTTTACGTGCGCATCTTTGTCGGGATCGACGGGGGAGAGGGGCAAGGTGATCTCTTTACAGTCCATGGGCGGGATGTCGAGCTTCAGCTTTCCGCTTTTGATCTCTTTGCCGTTTTCAAGCTGCGCCCACGTTACGGTCAGGTAATCGGAGGCGCGGAAACGGTTGGTATTTTCGATCCGGAAAGTATTCTCCTTTATATGGCTTGCCCGGAGGGGGCGGTAGGCGATACGCATGGCCTTCGCGCCGGTGTGCAGCCGCCGGTCGGCGTAAACGAGGCCGTCCACGCAGAAGTGCCCGTCGTGCTGCTTTTCCTTATGGTCGCCGCCGTAGGTGTAGCGGTATTTATACTTTTTGTCGTTTTCGTCGTGGTAAACGGCGTGGTCGCACCATTCCCAGATGCACCCGCCCATGGAGGTGTCCCATTTGTAGAAAAGATCCATGTATTCTTCGAGGCTGCCGGGGCCCACGCCCATGGCGTGCGCGTACTCGCACTGGAAAAACGGCTTTTTGTTGTAGGCGGTGTGGGGTTTTTCGACCCAGCGCGTCTCGTAACGCTTGCGTTTGTTCTTTATCATCAGCTCCATGTCCTCGGTGGAGGTGTACATTTCGCTGATCACGTCGTAGCCGAAGCGTTTGGTATGCACCACGCTCTCGTAGTGGACCGGGATATCGGTGACGGTCTTTAAGTATTTATAGCAGGCGTCCTGGCACTGGTAGCCGCCGGCTTCGTTGCCGAGACTCCACATGGTGACGCACGGATGGTTGCGGTCGCGGAAGAACATGCGTTTTACGCGGTCGATATAATGCTTTTTCCATCTGAGGTCCTTGCTGATGTAATGGAAATCGCCCGCCATCTCTTCGGCGCCGTGGGTTTCGATATCCGCTTCGTCGACGATGTAAAGCCCGTAGATATCAGCCAACGTCAGAAGGCAGGGATCCGGCGGGTAGTGGGAGGTACGCACGGCGTTGACGTTCAGGCGCTTCATGAGTTTTACGTCCTTTTCGTAGTCCTCCCAGCGCATCACGTAGCCGTTATAAAGGTTCGAGTCGTGGTGGTTGACGCCCTTGAGCTTGACCGGCCGGCCGTTAAACAGGAAAACGTTCCCTTTGATCTCGATCGTACGGAAGCCCGTAAGGCAGCGGACGGTCGCTTCGCCGTCTTCGGTTTTCAGGGTCAGGTACAACGTATAGAGCGTGGGGACCTCGGGGTTCCACTCCCGGACGTTCAGCGCGCCGAAGGCAAGCGCCGCCGTTTCTTCGGCGGGTACGGCGGCCTTTGCGACCGTTTTGCCTTTGGCGTCGGTCAAAACGGCTGAAAGCTTCGCGTCTTTTACGTTGCCTTTTATAAAGGCGTTCACGTCCAGCGTATAGGTCCCGTTTTCCTGCTTTGCGGTCTTTACTTCAAAGTCGCTGAGATACGACGCGTCGTATTTGTAAAGCAGCACGTCGCGGAACACGCCGTTTTCGCGGAACATATCCTGGCACTCTAAAAACGAGCCGTTGCACCATTTGAAAGAGACGGCAAGAAGCTCGTTCCTGCCGGCGGTAAGCTTGCCGGTCAAATCGAATTCGGCGGTGTTGTGGGAGCCCTCGGAATAGCCGACGAACGCGCCGTTTAAGTAAAGGGAAATGTTGTTGGCGACGCCGAGAAAAGAGATGATGTAGGTTTTTCCGGCGTCTTCGATATCGATGAACTTCCGGTAAACGCCCACGGGCATATCCTCCGGGATCTCCGGGGCGAGTGTTTTGAATTCATAGGGGCAGTTGAGGTACACCGGCGGCTGGTAGCCGGTGCGCTGCCAGTCCGAGGGGAGCGAAACGGCGTCGAACCTCGTCTTTAAGGTGTTGAGTTTGTCCGGCAGCGCGGAAACGGATTTGTAAAAGTGAAAATCCCATTCGCCGGAGAGCACGTCCACCATGTCGGACTGATAGCGCTCGTCGGCAGGGGAGACGCCTGCCAGCGTTTTTCGGGAACGGTAGGGGATCGCGTAGGCGCGGGGCGCCAGCTTGTTTTTCTCGAATACGGAAAAAGTTTTATGGAGCGTTTTGTCGATCTGATAAATCATTACAGAACCTGCCTTCCATTTTTTTTATATTTTATCTATCATATCATAGTTTTCGCCCGGTTACAAGCTGTTTTTTCCCTTTTCTTTTTTTTATAAAAATTATCGCTTTTTTCAGAATTCCCGCATGAAAAAAGCCGGTTCGCCCCGAACAGTCGGGATGCGGCGCGCAGTTTTTCATGCTTTCATGCATGCGCCGCGTCTGCCGCAGCGTATTTTCCTTGACAACCTTCCGGTTTTTATGCTATACTGAAGCTGCGGTTGCTGCGCAATCGCAAAAAAAAAGAAAGAGGAGAAATGACCATGAAAAGCAGTTTATTCCGTGTGCTTTGCGTTGTGCTTTCGCTGCTGCTGGTAACGTCTGTTTTTGCCGCTTGCGAAAAGGGAGATGACGGGAGCGGCGACACTGCCGACGCCCAGACCGCCGAAACGCTTTCCGACGATACGCAGGCCACCGAAGAAGAACCCACCGAACCCGCCCTGCCGGATTCACTGGAGCTTGTGAAAGAATATATCATTCCCAGTGGCGACAGCAGCAAATGGGCGCAGTGCCATCTGATTGTGAAAAATGTGAGCGACGAGACCCTGAAGGTGACTGCCGCGGGCGCGGCAAAGGACGCCGAGGGCAACGTGCTGGATGACGACGATGACGAGATAAAAGCGATCGGGCCGGATCAGGTTTCTTTCATTGATATGACCTTTACGAACGTCCCTGCGGACGCCGCGATCAGTTATCAACTGACAGCCGAGCCCGCCACAAGCTACAAAGACGCGCTTGCGAACCTTTCGTATGACTACGAGATCAAGGAAGAAAACGCCGGGGAATACAACAGATATAAGGAAGTCGTTGTTTCCGTGACCAACAACGGCGACGCGGTTGCCAAAAGCACGGAAGCGCTTGTCATCTGTTTTGACGCCGACGGGAATTATTTCTGCTCCATGAATATCCTCGGGATCTATGACGATGAATATGAACTCAAGCCCGGCGCAACGGAATCCGGCTCCGGAAGAAAAGACGGCTCATTCAGTGACTTTGAGACCGCAGAGGTTTATATCCGCGCCCATTCGAACTGATCTCCCGATAGGATCCCGATCACCGGTAAAAACATATCATTTTGTTCGTTTTTCCGTTTAGGTTTTTATCCGGGTATCCGGATCCGATTCGCCGGTCAACGACGGTACGAACCGGAACAGAGCGGCCGCCCCGTGCAGCAATGCACGGAGGCGGTTTTCTTTTTTCGGGGGAAGGACGAGAAAAATAGAAAAAGCCCTTGACAAGAAAAATGAATTGTGATAAAATGCAACTACGCTGATTTGGAGAGATACCGAAGCGGTCATAACGGAACGGTCTTGAAAACCGTCGTACCTTTCTGGTACCGTGGGTTCGAATCCCACTCTCTCCGCCATACTGAAATACGTTACCTGCAGAAGTACTCAAGTTGGTGACGAGGCACCCCTGCTAAGGGCGTAGGCCGTGTAAAAAGCGGCGCGGGAGTTCGAGTCTCCCCTTCTGCGCCATGCAGTACCCCTCTTTTGTCTACCAGACAAAAGAGGGGTACTGTAATGATATCCGTTCCTGTCGGACCGGGTGTTATATGCTTCGCATATGATATCCCCTTTTATCAATGCGGCGTTTTCCGAAGAAGAGCGCGCCGCGCTTCTCCGTGCGCCCCTTTCCGACGACCCGCTGGCAAGCGACAGGGCGTTCCTTTTGTCCGCCGAAGAGATCGAACGCTTCCTTTCTTCTGCGGAGGCGCTCTCTGCCAAAGGCTTCCTCAGGCGCCTGTGATCCCGCGCATATCGTCGCGCTTCCCGACGCGCCGGACGCCATTCTCACCACCCGCGCCGGACGCCATTCTCTCCACTGAAGAAAAAACGCCCGTGATCTGATTATCGGATTACGGGCGTTTTTTCTTCGTACATTTTTCGCCGCAAGGCCGCTACCCGGCTTTAGGGTACGCCGCCTGCGCGTGACTGAAAAATCACGCACGGCAAAAGCCGTGTTTTATCGCGCGGCTTTTATTGCGTCTGCGCTTTCGTCCAGTCGCTGAAGACAATGCCGCCGTTGTAGCCGCCGTTTTCGGCGTCCGGGTTTTATTTGCCGATGTTTACAAGCATCTTCACAAATTTGAGAAGCATTGCCTGTACTTTGAGCAGAACGGTCAGGATCTTGTTGAAGAACCCCTTATCCATCTGCGCCCCGGCGCCGTTGTTGGCGGTCAGGGGAGAGATGCTCCCGGATTCCTTGTCAAACACCATGAACTGCGGGAATTCGGGGTCGGAGAAGACGTTGAAATCCTCTTCGTCCAAAATCTTATTGACGATCGTTTTGCTGAAGCCGCTGCCGAAAAAGCTGTGGGAGGCGTATTTTACGTACCAGGTCTTTTCGGGCAAAAAGCCGGTGGAGGCGTCGATCTCCCGGTCGGGGGAGATGTGGTCGTGCCCGTCGTTCACGGCCTGGGCGTAATCCGCCGGGAAGGCGGTGCCCAGCGGCGCGCAGGTGGCGCCGTTGGATTCCGCCGCGGTGCTGATGACGCTGTCGCTCTGCTGGTCGTTATCCGCCGTGACCGCCGGCATGTGGGAGCCGTAGCCGCACACGATGGCGGCCTTGCCGGTCAGGGCGTCTGCCTGGGCCATGATATCGTCCACCTTTGCGGAGACCTCGGTATGGTAGCGGGTGACGCGTTCGATCAGGGTCGCGTATTCGGCCTTAAGCTCCGGCGTATTGAAAATGTATTCTATTGCCGTGTCAAAGTTTTCATAGCTC
>JAFRNP010000032.1 GCA_017430145.1 Clostridia bacterium | reverse complement strand
TTGCTTGATCTTTATTCCGTCATCCTGCACAGATTTTCCTTGCCAACCGCCAGGTTGACGGCGTCAAATCTGTACAATCTGACGAAAAAATCTACTGCGCAATCCGCACACCGGAATTATGCGGTGTTGCCTTAACTAAAAGATCAGAGTCAGAGGATTTTCTTATGGAATTTGTTTTAAAGGATTATCATCACAACATATCAGATGAAGAGTTTTTTGATGATATAAAAAAAGTTGCTAATCGAACACGAGAGTCCCGATGATAAGGAATGGGAATACTGGATCGGCAGAATTGAAAAAGTATTGAAAACAAAAGTATTATTCCTCCATTTTGATGCAGACGGAATATGGCAGGATGAGCCGTATGAGATCCCTTTTTCAAGAATCACCTCTGTTACCTTCGACAGCCGGTACGTAACCGTTTTTTCAAAATATGTGCAGTTTATCAAATCTCTGTATTTTTTTATACAGCCGATCGAAAACCGGTATTTCGCATATCCCCGAACAAGAATCTGTTGACACGTGAAAGATATTCAGATATAATTCTGTTAGGCAAACTATCTTACAGAAAAGGATGAAAGGAAAACTATGAAAAAGATACTCAGTCTTCTGCTCAGCGCGCTGCTGCTGTGCGCCGTATTGCCGGTCCCCGCGTTTGCGGATGAAACCTACCGGATCGTATCCCCCTATGAAGACGTCGTCTGGGACGGAGAAAACGCGTGGGGCGCGTATAAAGGGAATCTGCATACCCATTCCACCGTCAGCGACGCGGAGATGGATTACAATGAAATGATCCTTGAACACTACAGGCAGGGCTTTGATTTTTTGGCCATGACCGATCACGGCGTGACGGGAAAAGCATGGAATGAAGAACCGACGCATCTGCCGCTGTATCTTTACCAATACCTTGCCGGCCGTAAGACGACGCGTCTGACGCAGGAGGAATACGACGGCGTGACTTCCGGTACGTATCCTGTGGACGGGGTGCCGAGAGGAAAAAAGATGACCTGTGTGACGGGCGGGAACGAGCTCAACGTCCTTACGATCACAAAGTGCCATGTAAATGGGATGTTCCTGCCGCCGCACGTGGGAGATAATTATCTCGGCTATGAGGACGACCATGAAGGCGCCGTGCGACTTGCCGACGAGGCGGGCGCCGTGTCCTTCATCAACCATCCCGGCGACTGGCTGCATTCCAACCGCGATATCAACACCGTTTCCGATCCGAAAAACGTACAGTATTATTCCGATATCCTTCTGAAATACGATTCCTGCCTCGGCATGGAAGTCTTTAACGAACGCAACCACGTGACGAATTACGACAGGATCCTTTGGGACAACGTGCTGATGACGTGTCTCCCGTACGGAAAACGGGTGATCGGGTTCTCCAACAACGACGCGCATTTCTACGCGCACATCGATTCTTCATTCTCCGTCTTTATGATGCCGGAGAATACGGTGGAACAGATCAAAAACACCATGAGCAGCGGCGCATTCTTCTGCGTGACCAGAGAGCTGGGCGGAAACGATCTGATCGGCCCCGCCGAAGGCTTTGACGTGCGGTACAGCGAGGCTATGTATCCGATGTTCAAAGAGGTGTCTGTTGACGGGCATAAAGTCACGGTCCGGGTCACGGACTGCACAAGCCTTCAGTGGATCGCAAACGGAAAGGTCATCGCAAAGGCGGCAGTTGACCCGCAGAACGGTGAGACGGCTTATACGCTGGACCTGGATGAGATCGAAGGCGCACAGGACTTTTTATACGTCCGTTGCGAGCTCTTCGGAGACGGCGGATGCACGCTGACGCAGGCGCTTGTGATCGACGACGGCTCCACGCCGGAAACCTATACGGTCGATACTTCGGCCCGCGCGCAGATCGGATCGATCTTAGACAGGATCCGTGCGCTGCGTATCTTTGCGCTGCTTAGGCTTATCATCGATTCGCTGTCCCATTAAAAATTACAACGATCAAACAAAGGGGTCGGACGGTCCAAACGGACCTCCGACCCCTTTCGCGCAGCGTTCCGGTCATAACGGCCGGGCGCTTATTATTTATACCGGAATTCGATCAGGTAACCGAAACGGAACAGATATGCTTCTGCCGAGGGATCGTCGATCTGTACGGTGACCGGATGCGTCTGGCCGTCGCCCGGTAAAACCGCCTTCCCGGCCGGGTAATCCATATTGCCGTAAACGGAACCGCAATGAAACTTGCCTGCTTCTTTTCCGTCGCAGAATACCGCAGCCGAAAGCCCGTTGACGGACGAAACCAGCGCCATGTCCAATTCGTCCGCGTCTGTTTCATACGAAAAGGAAGCGCCCGGCAGGTTTTTCGCCTGCGCGATCCCCGCGGTAAAATGCGGGTATGCAAGAAAGCCGTTCGGGATCGCGTCGGATGAAGCGTCCAGCCACAGAGCCAGCCGGTTGTGATAGATGCGCCAGCCGTCGGCGTACGTCAACCGGGGATCCGTACATTCCACATAGGAATAGGTACCGTTCAGATAATCCGTTTCTTTTTCACAGCAGACAGGCGCGTGCTTCGGCTGGCAGATCAGCGCGTCCCAGTCGTTTTCCAGAGCGCCCACGACGGCGGCGGAATAGAACGCCCGGTAGCCCGCAGGGTTCGGGTGCACGTCCACCCCGCCGTCCGCCGTGCGGTTATACCAGCCGTTTTCCACCAGCCAGTCCGTCAACGGAAGGGAGGTCTGCGCGTTTTTATACGCCTTATGCAGGGTTTCGTAAATATCGATCACCGGTACGCCGTAATGCGCGCACAGCGCCGTTTTCAGATCGGCGCCTTCTTTCCACCGGAGAAAAAGATCCGTGTCCGTTTCGGTCGGATACGGCGTATGCAGATAGATCACGGCCGGCTCTTTTTTCATATTCAGGCAGCGCCGGAGCATGTATTCCAGGTACAGCTGCGTGGTCGCCCTGCCGGAATCGTCCTTTTCCAGCCACTGCGCCGAACCGGCGTCGTTGACGGAGAACTCGATGAACAGCAGATCGGGGGCGTAGGGTTCCACGTCATGCCCGAAACGGGCAGCGCCGTAGGCGGAGTTGGTACCGCCCTTGCCCGCGTTGATCGCCCGCAGCGTTTTCAGCGGGTATTTTTTCTCCAGAAACCGCAGCACGTCCTCCGTCCAGGCGTTGGAACTGTGCGGCGCGCCGTTCTGATACGTGATCGTCCCCTCGGTAAGGCTGCCGCCGATGAACGCCACCGTCAAAGAACCGTCTTCCCGCTGCAGCGCGTCGGACCCGTACAGCTTCTCCGTCGCTGCGTCCAGCTCCTTTTCTGCGGCTTTACGCAGAGTCTCGGGCCCGTACCGGTCCGGAGCGAGCAGAGACCGGGGAACGATACCGACAAGGCCTGCGCCAAGCACGGCAAAGGCAAGCAAAACGCCAAGCAGCGGCTGCCATAAAAGTTTTGCGCCGGTCAGCTTTTTCAGTCGCAAAACGCCGTACAGCGCCAGGGCGAAACAGAGCAACGACGTGCCGACGCAGGCGAAGCGCGCGCCTTTTTCGTGAAACAGGATCACGTTGATAACAAAAGATACCGCAAATATCCCGGCGACCGTGCCGAGGCCGCCAAGCAGCGCGGCAATGACGGTCCGCTTTTTTGTTTTCTCTCCGGCAGCGGACAGCAGCGCAAAACCGGCGGCTCCCAGCCCGAACAGCAGCGCCAGGCTGACCCCGTACAGGGGCACGTTCCATTCTATATACTGGACGGTGTACCAATAGACCGCCCCTGCTGCCGGGATCAGCAGCCCCAAGCCCGCGATCCAAAGAGATTTTGCCTTTTTCATTGACGATCCGCCTTTCTTTCCGGTCGGTTATTGCCTGTTGCCGTGCAACGCCGGGTCGTGCCCGCCGCCGGGCCGCAGCCCGAAGACCGGGACCTTCGCAGATCATTATACCATAGCCGACGGTGCTTCGCAACCGTTTTTACCTGCAGGATCTCAACGGGTCTTGCAGTTTTTCCCGGTTTATTCCTGCGTCAGATCCCGCTCCTTGCGCATCCGTTTGATGTTGTATCCGATTTTCAGTTTCATGCTATATACCTTCTTTCTTGGATTCGAAAGCGCGCCTTTCGTTTCCTAATCATAGCACGCCGGCATAAAAAATGGAATATCACGTTCAGAGGATAAAAATCACGCTATCCGTTATTGCTGCTGAACAAGGACGGACGGCAGAAAAAAACGGTGACAAAAAAATCGGACAAATTTGTCGATTTTGTGTATTGCAACCGGTTTGGATATTCAGTATAATAATAAAATAGAATAATTATAAACTTTTTTATGCATTTACGCGCTGCCAAAACGGCGCGGACAGGAGAGCCTGCATGAGGACTGGAGCGGCGAAAGAGATGGATCAGGCGCTGACCGTCGGCGGATTGCTGCGGGACGCGGCTGCGGACTACGGGAAAAAGCCCTGCATCAAATACAGAATGAACGGCGAGACCGTGACGAAAAGCTACCGGGAGCTGTATGCGGACAGCCTGGAATGCGCCGCATACATCCTGCAGCTGTGCCCGGAGAAGAGCCATATCGCCCTGATCGGAAAGACCTCGTACCGGTATCTCGTATGCCTTAACGCCATCATCCTCAGCGGCAACACGGCGGTGCCCATTGCAAACAACCTGCCGCTCAGGGAGACTGTAAAACTGCTGGGCGACAGCGACGCCGTCGGCATTTTGTACGACGGCACGCTTCAGAACGCGGACGCCGTGCTGGCGGCAAGCCCCATGATCCGGTTCCGGATGCTCACGGAGGTCGCGCCGCCGGAGCCCCCGGAGGCGCCGCTGGAAGCGCCTATGGATACGCCGGACGGGTGTGCGGTGATCCTCTATTCCTCCGGTACCACGGGCGAGCGCAAGGGCGTGATGCTCTCCTCCTATGCGCTGGCGTCCAACGTCTGCTTCAAGGAGATGTCCTTTGAGGGGGACCACGTGGCGCTCAACGTCCTGCCCATGTACCACATCTTCAGCTTTTCGTGCGATTACCTCAAAAACCTGAAGGACGGCGTGTGCATCTGCCTCAACAGCAGCCTGCCGGCGCTGGGCGAAGAGCTGCTGCTGTTTGAGCCCTCCGTGCTGCGGCTGGTGCCGACCGTGGCGGATTCCCTGCTGCGGCGGGTGCGCATCCTGCGCAAACGCAACCCGGATATGCCGCCGCGCGAGGCCGCCGAACGGGTATTCGGCAGAAACCTGCGCAACATCATCGTTTCCGGAGCCGCCTACAGCGCCGCCAACGACCGGGAGTTCAGTGAAATGGGCATAACCGTCCGGCAGGGCTACGGCATGACCGAAACGGGCCCGCGTATCGCCGTCCCGGACGGAAACACCTGCGCCGCCTCCGGCGGGCGGATCATCAGCATCTGCCAGGTGCGGCTGCAGAACGGCGAGATCCAGGTAAAAAGCCCCTCATTAATGACGGGATACTATAAACGTGAAGAAGAGACCCGCGCCATGTTTACAGAGGACGGCTGGCTGCGCACGGGGGATCTGGGCAGGATCACGCCGGACCGGGAGCTGTTCATCACCGGGCGGCTCAAAAACGTGATCATTCTCGGCAACGGCGAAAACGTTTCGCCCGAGGAGATCGAGGCTGCCTATCTGACAGAGCCGCTGGTGGCGGAGATCGAGGTCTATGAGGACGGCGGAAAGATCGCCGCGGAGATCCTTCCGGACGAAGCTTACGTCAGAACCGTCGGGATCACAAACGTCGGGGCGGCGGTGGAAGCGCTTGTGGAGAAGAAAAACAAAGAGAACATTGCAGCAAAGGAGATCGACCGCGTGACTGTGCGGACGACTCCATTCCCGAAGACCGAAACAGGAAAAATAAAAAGGAGACGATGGAACACATGATTGAACTCAAACTTCCCAACGGCGAACAAGTCACGGCATATCCTCTCACGCAGGCGCAGCGGTTTATGTACTTCGTATTCAACGGCTATGGCAAAAATCCCGCTGTCCTCAATATCGGCACCGGCTGCTATTGGCAGGGGACGTTTGACGCGCAGACGCTGCGTGAGGCGCTGGAAGAGGCGATCGCCCGCTGTGATACGATCCGTCTGCAGTTTATGCCCGACAAGCAGTTCGGCCTGGTGCAGTACCTTGCGCCGGACGCCGGGATCGAGATCGAAGAGATCGACCACAGCGGCATGACCGAGGAGGAAAGCTTTGCCATCCTCAAGGAGTGGACCAAGGAAGGCAGCGCCAATTTCTTCGGCCGGCCCCTGAACATCGTGCGCATCATGCATCTGCCCGGCGGCTACAACGGCTTTTACTGCAAGTTCCACCACCTGGCTTTCGACGGCTACGCCGCCAAAATGTTTATTGCGGACGCCATGGCGATCTACGTCTCCAAGCGTACCGGCGCGCCGTATCCCAAGCCCATGAAGCCTTATCTGGAGGCGATGGCGCAGGAGCTGGCGTATCTTGATTCCGACCGGCGCAAGGCGGACCGCGCCTACTGGATGCAGCGGTTCTCCACCCAGAGCGAGCCGATCTTCAACGATTACCTGCTGGATAACCGGCTGACAAAGCAGCGGGAAGAGAGCGGCGACCCCGACCGCCGGTACCTGATGCTGTTTGAGGGCGAGCACCCCGAATCCCGCACCCTGCACTACGACGTCTCCGCCGAGGACACCCAAAAGGTCCTCGATATGTGCGAGAAAAACGGGCTCTCGGTGCCCTGCGTGCTGATGCTGGGCCTGCGCACCGCGCTCTCCGCCTTCAACGGGAACCAGGAGGACGTGTCCATCAAATTCATGATCAACCGCCGCGGTACGCTCCTGGAGAAAAAATCCGGCGGCAACCGCTGGCACTTCTATTCGCTGCGTACGGTGGTCCCCCCGGAGCTCAGCTTTGCAGACGCAGTCCGCGCGGTGGAGGACGAACAGAACGAGACCTTCCGGCACTGCGCCTTCGATACGCTGGAGATGTACCACATCAAGCACATGGCGATGCACATCGAACATATCGAACAGACCTACGACAGCCTGACCTTCTCCTACCACGCGCCGCAGGCGGTCCCGTTTGAGACCGAGGAGATCGCGAAGACCGCGAAGGGCATCTGGTACAATAACGACTATTCCGCCCAGAACCTGTATCTTACGGTCAAGCACCGCTTAAACGACAACGGGTTTGAATTCATCTTTGAATACCGCATCAGTGAGAACCCGCTGCATGACCTTGAGATTTTCTACGACAAAATGATCACGGCCATCATGCTGGGGACCGAAAACCCGGATATGACGGTGGGTGAGATCCTGGACAAAATAGCGCTTTGAGAGGGAAACGAACATGGAAAATATCATTGACGTGATTCTGAATTATGTGGAACCGGACGAAGAGATCACCGGCAGCTCCCTGCTGAAGCAGGATTGCGGCCTGACCTCCTTTGACACCACCTGCGTGATCGGCGAGCTTTGCGACAGCTACGGCGTGGACCCCTCCGCGCTGGATCTGCGCAAGGTGAAAACCGTAAAGGACCTGCAGCAGGCGCTTGAAACGGCGGCCGCTGCGGTCGCGGAGTAAGGCGATGCCTGCGCCGAGGACCTATTACGAAGATTTTCCGGTGCTGCCCACGCTCAAGGACCTGATCCTTGACGGTTTCCGGCGCGGCGGCGACCGCAGGCAGTTCCTGTTTCTGGACAAAGACGGCAAGGAGCAGGAAAAGACCTTTGCGGCCGTTTACGCGGATACGATGGCCATGGCGGCGTACCTGCGGTCCCTCGGCGTCGGCAGGGGAGAACGCGTTGCCATTCTCAGTGAGAATTCCTATTTCTGGAACGTGGCGTATTACGCCGGGATCGTCAACGGCAGCGTGATCGTGCCGCTGGAGCCCGGTATGCCCGCCGGGGACGTGTATGACCAGATCGCCAACAGCGGCTGCGTAGCCGCCATCCATTCCGCCGCCCAGGCGGAAAAGATCCGGTTTTCCGCCGGGCAGCCCGGATCCCCGCTTCGGCACTGCCTGTGCGCCGATGACGCGGACGCCTTTTTCCAAAAAGGGAAGGCGGCGCCGGAGGCTGTGAAAACGGCGCTGCTGGAGGAAAGTTCCGCGCCGGAGGACCTGGCGTGTATCGTGTACACCTCCGGTACCACCGGCAAGACCAAGGGCGTGATGCTGACACACAAAAACATCTGCTCCAACGTCTACGCGCTTCTGCACATCAACACCGGCGGGCACGGCATCGGCTTTTTGCCCCTGAACCACACCTATTCGTGGGTGACGGGCCTGTTCGCCACGCTTGTAAAGAGCGAGTGGGGCTATATCTGCACCAACCTGCACCGGATCTACAAGGATATCCAGACCTACAAGCCCTACCAGTTCGCGGCGGTGCCCATGGTGGTGGAGATGATCTACCAGAACATCATCCTGAAGGCTAAAAGGAGCGGGACCTACGAAAAGCTGATGCGCGGCGTGGAGACCAGCCGTAATTTCATGCTCAGCGGCTACGACGCCCGGCGTGAGATCTTCTCCGAGATCCACGAGGGGCTGGGCGGGAACCTGGTCTGCATCTTCTGCGGCGGCGCGTACCTCTCCCCGGAGATCGAGGAGTTCATGTACGATATCGGCATCCAGATCGTGACGGGCTACGGGCTGACGGAGTGCGCGCCCTGCGTCACCGCCTCCCGGCAGTACGAATACAAATTCGGCAGCGCCGGGCTGCCGCTGGAGTGCAACGAAGTGAAGATCGCCGACCCGGATGAGGACGGCGTGGGCGAGATCCTTGTGCGGGGCGACAACGTGACCCCCGGCTACTTCGGGGACCCCGAGACGACCGCCGAAGCCTTTGACGGCGAATGGCTGAAGACCGGAGATTACGGGTATCTGGACGACGAGGGCTACCTGTGGTTCACCGGCCGCAAGAAAAACCTGATCATCCTCTCCAACGGCAAGAACGTCTCGCCCGAGATCATCGAAGGCAGGCTGACCTCCGCGCTGCCCTACATAAAAGAGGCGCTGGTGTACGAAAAGAACAACCGGATCTGCGCCGAGGTCTTCCTGGACGAGGCCCAGACGCCCGACGCCCGCAGCCTGCTGCCCGCCGGCATCGAAGAGGTCAACGCCGGTCTCGCGGACTATATGCAGATCCAGACGTTCGTCGTGCGGGATACGGAATTCCCGAAGACCGCCACGCTGAAGATCAAACGGAACGCGGTCGAACATACGGATTAAAAAAGTTACAAAGTTACAAAGATACAAAGTAAGAAATGCGGAAGAGCTTCGCTCCTGATTATAGAACGTATCCACGGCTATAATCAACGCCGGCAGGCGTTCCGCATTCTTTGTTTTGACGCCGCAGCCGGAAACAAGGCGCAGCTCCGGCTGGGGTAAAAATGATTTTAAGGCAACACCGCATAATTCCGGTGTGCGGATTGCGCAGTAGATTTTTTCGTCAGATTGTACAGATTTGACGCCGTCAACCTGGCGGTTGGCAAGGAAAATCTGTGCAGGATGACGGAATAAAGATCAAGCAAG